>JAITGP010000015.1 GCA_031280545.1 Candidatus Peribacteria bacterium | reverse complement strand
GTCAAACCATGGGAGCTGAGGTTCTTTGAAGACTTACTATGTGGGTTAAGGAGAAAATCAGTGACTGGGGTTAAGTCGTAACAAGGCATCCCTACCGGAAGGTGGGGATAGACTACCATTCTACACTTAAATCCTTCCGATGTATCGGAGGGTAATGACAAAAAAACCAAAACTCGTGTCACAGTCAGTGACACAGTATATGTCTTAGTTTCTTTTTCTTTCTTGTATTGGTGAAATATGAAAAAAGTCTGACTGAAAAGTTGGATTTTTTTTTGATGAAAAAAGTCCCGAAAAATTTGACAAATGATATATATATATTGGTATAATTAACAATATAAACATACTTTTATCTTTTATAGATTATTACTATGGTAACAACAAAAGTTAAAGAAGACGTCCTACTTGACGAGGGAAAATGACAGAAAAAGAGATGAAGTAAATTTTTAACTCCTTTGAAAAATTTATTTCAGAAGGAATTGAAAGATACTATGTGAGTAGAAGAGTTATGACTGAGACCATCGAATGAGCATATTAATGTTATTAATTTTGTAGAAGAAGCCCCAGTGGAGCCTACAAATCCTTCATTAGATTTAGAACACTCAGAAGCCACTGAAGCAGAAAATTCTCCAGTTGTAGAGATATCCAAACAAGAAACTCCTTCTGTAGAAGAAACCCCTTCTGTTTTAGAAGAAAAAATGATACAAGAGCTGATAGCTAAAGAGAAAAAGCTGAAAGAAAAAGAGGAAAGGGAAAAAGCTGAGAAAATAATTATTGAAGCTGGATTTAGACCTCTTTTAGAAAACTTACCTGAAGATGATAAGAAACGGTTAGTGTATAAGGTAATACTTTGAAGAGACGTTACCGGAATGATCAGACAATTAAACGACAAGGATAAAACAGGTATGTCGCATGTTTTTGAATGAGCTATCAGTGACCGTAACATTACAGAAACTGAATTCAAAAACCTATTAGACTTCTACTCTATTTCTAGCAAATATTTTTACTCTTTTGTGAATTCAATCCGTAAGGATATACCAGAAGCATATATTAAGTATGCGTATGATAAATTTGGTCATGAGATAGTTAACTACTTAATACTACGAAAGAATACGCCTACACAGATTTTTAGAGAGTTACTAGAAAACGGATTCTTATCTCGAGATAAGAAACTGGATAATTGAGATTCTATCTATTCTCATCCAAATGTTCCGAAAGAACTCATTATACAAGAAATGATAAAAGCTTGGGAAAAAGGTTTTGATAAATATGAGGAATTAGTCGCTTCTACCATACCCGAGACTCCTCTATCTATATTAGAGTGAATTTTTAATAATATTATGAAAAGAGTGTCAAGAAATTCTGATCTTGATACGACGATATTAGATCTTAAGCGTCTTGATCTGCATTGTTTTGAGATTGAGTATAAGACGATTCAAAACCTTACAAAAAATCCTAGTACATCGCCATCAGTATTGTTGAAACTGCTAAATTCAGCATCAGAAATCGATGAATCTTCCCATCTGGTGTTGAAAGGGAATTGTTTTTTACACGATAATTTGCCGTGAGTACTGAAGTCTTCTGCAGAGGCAGGAAACATACATGGTCTATGAATAGGCACAAAATATGTTGTTATAAAAAGATTAGATGGAAAAATAGATATTATGATAGGTGCTAATAGAGAAGAACATAAAGATTTATATATAAAATATTTAGAGAAGTTTTCTAACGATTTACAAGATCTTGAAAAAGATAGAAGGCATTTTCAGGATCGGTATACAGAATTCTTAGAATCCCATAAAGATCAGTTTGAAGGATATATTTTATGAGGAGGTTATATTTATACTGGGTCAGACGATAATGAGCTACGTTTGGCGAATAGATCTGAAGGTTATGGGGTGCCACCACTAGATGTTTTACCGATAATGAAAGCTATGTTTGCTATGCGTGGTATAAAATTGCTCCTTCAAGACTCTAATTATAATAGAGGTTCGCAGTTTTGAAAGGAACTTATAATTTCAAGCTGACATTGACATTAATGATTACATTATTAAATGGGAATCGTATAATCTAGGAACTTAATCTTTAATAAGGATTTTGTTCCTTTTTTTATGAAAATTGGGAAAATCCTGCCTTCATGATGCCCCTAAAACTCTAAGCTGTCTGATCGTGGTCAGCTTTTTTCTACTTTTTTTTACATTACACACCAATAAATGCTGATACATACTTCAATTACTTCGTAGAAGGAGCAAAAGTACAACAATCTTCACTTCCAATCCATGACCTGCACAGAGTGTCTACATCGGACGGATTGCTCTTTGGGATAATCATAAAGGGCAAGATGTAGAATTAAGGTAAGAGAGATATTCAAGATATTTTTATATTATAAGAATAAGGCCTAAGAGCAACCAGAATTTTTTTTTGTTTTTTTAAGCTTGATTTAAGATAGCAAAATAGTATAAGCACAGTGAAATATAAGTGATATTCTGAAGAAGATACTAGTTTGAAAGCATAATTCTTTTCCTGAAACAAAAACAAAATTTTATTCTCTATTTTTTTCTCTCATGAAAAAACTCTCACTTTACCTGTCCGCCTTTCTTGTGGCGATGATAGCACAGGTCTTTTTAATTACGACAAATGCTGACTATACCAATGTAGGTGGTGTCTGTGCAGTTGGTACCACAGGAGATTTTGAATCGGCACTACTTTCCTGAGCTTGTACTACAGTAAAGCTTGCAGGAAATATAACGATAGATTTTTTCCCACCTCATACCTATATTACTAGATCTCTAACGTTAGATGGAAGTGGCTATTCACTAATCTCTGATATTACCAACGCTACGGATGCTAATCACGCTGATGGAATAGTCGTGGGAAGCACTACCTGAGGATTTATTGTCACTGGAGTAGTCATCAAAAATCTGACCGTAGTGAACATTTCTACTGCCACCGCTTCCAATGATAAAGGAAATGGAATCCAGATTTACGATCAGGCTGAGGCTATCCTAGAAAATGTGACGGTTAGTGGCTTCGCGAAGGGGGGAATTTATGTCAGAGGAACTGCAGTCTTGAGTGGGACAATAACAACTCAGTGAAATGGACGATATGGAGTAGCTAATTATAATAGTGCTACAGGGTCAGGAACGATATCTTCTGCTTCTGGGGCAATCTTGAATGCTACGGATACTACTCCTTATTATAATGATTCTGCTGATAAATGAGTAAGTACAGTGACCTTACCAGCAAATTTTACAGCAGGGAAAATTTATTTACCAAACGGAACTTTTGGACTTGCTGCTATTCTCTCAGGAGCCTTTGCTGGAGGTATTGTACCCTATACGACTACAGAAACATTTACAACAGTTGCTAACGCAGAAGCGGGAATTCAAGTAGTAGGTATCTTTACTCTTACTCCTGTAAATGGAGTACAAGTGCTTCGAGCGTCAGGAAACACTGCACCAACCGAAGCTTTAACGTGGAGCGGAAATTCTGCATTCTTCGACTCTGGAATCATACTTACAGGGAGAATAGATACGTTTGCACTTACGATTACTCACCCAGGAACCTATGCATATACGATGAGCTTTGAAACGTTAACGGGTCTGGTAATTGATACTACCAGTGGAACCATCATCGTTCAAGCCTCTACTATCCCAACAGGCAGTAGTGGAGGAGGGGGACTCAGCAAAGATAATTGTCCTAAGGGGGATAATTCCCCAAGTTATTATGACGGAACATGCGGAAACTCCAAAGATACTACTTCTCAAGAACCAGCTTCTACTAACGATGAATCTTCCTCAAATAAAGCAAAAGAAAATGTATCCCTAGAGAAATGTTCCATAAAAGGATCTACCTACCCGCTTGAACAAAATACTGCTTATCTCTACGCTTGTGACCAAGATATTACAACGATGAGAACTATCCAATCGGCGAGAGTAGAAGATCAAATCACTAGAGCAGAATTAGCGAAAATGATTTCTCAATATGCTATCAGCATCCTAGGAAAAAAGGCTGATCTCACAAAAGATTGCTCAGCTTTTTCTGATAGTATTGCTTCCTCTTCTCAAGACCTGCAAGATCATATGATACTTTCCTGTCAGCTTGGATTGATGGGATTGAAAGGTAATGAATACGTAATAGATGACTTTAGACCAAATGATTATGTGACGAGAGCAGAATTTGGGACAGTCTTTTCTAGACTTCTTCGAGATGATAAATATCAAATCATGGATGATGGACCTTATTATATTGGGCATTTGGATGCATTAAAAAAGGCTGGAATCCTGATTAATACTGATCCAAATATTTTTGAGATCAGAGGACGAATTATGTTAATGATGTATAGAGTAAGTACAAGCAGTATAGACTAAGATAATGATAAAAGTTCTCCTTGTAATCTCTCTAAGACTTTCTATACTACAACAGTTAAGTACCTATTTTTTATCTTCTTACCCCTATTATCATGGACAGAATCGTAGAACTTACAGGATCTTTAATGATCTCTGGATTTAGCGAAGCAGATTTTTTCTCTATAGCTGTACTAGCAGGATTTGGAACCGTGCGAACAGTTATCGGTGTAGCACTTGGAGTTTTGCAAATTGTTGCTCTGTGGTTTATTCTCGAAAAAGCTAAGCTTCCAGGTTGGGGAGCGATTATCCCATTTTATAATATTTACCTATTCTTCAAGCTCGCAGGACATCCTTATTGGACATGGTGGATTTTATTCCCTCCTGTATTGGGAATCTTGGCTATTATTGCTCAATTCAATATCGCAGAAAGATTCTGAAAAGGGGTCGGATGGGGATTCGGCTTGTGGTTGATTCCTATCGTTTTCTATCCAATTCTCGCTTTCGGAGATGCGAAGTATCAGCCAGAATAGGAGTAAAATTTTTCAAAAGGAACTTGGTCCTCATTCAGGATTTTGTTCCTTTTTTTGTTTGCTTTTTGCGACTAATTCATTATAAGGATCACAATGGAAGCTTCCTTTTTACTTTTTACCTATTTTGTGGAGTATGTATTTTCACCTCATTGGGATCAAAGAGAAAGATGGTAATCAATATCAACTCGATATTCTCATCGGAGGTGTGAAAGAAGTTTCTGAAATTAGGGAATTTTTGGAGGCACGAGGAGTTGTATCGGTTTCCCTAGAAGAATATGATAAACCTCCTGAAGAATTTGGGAAAATCCATATGACTGTCTCTTTCAAAGAGAAAGAGTTTTCAATTGTCACCTTTAGTGACACGGTAGAAAAATCAATTCGTTATGTCTTTTCTTTGGGATTAGTGCCAAAAAATGTGATGGTCACAGACGGTTCTGTCCCCGAGGAGGAAATCCAACAGCAAATCCAAACGATTGCAAAAGAATATGAAGCAGAGCACAAACACCGAGAAGACCTCCAAGAGGGGATAAAAGAAAAAGAGCTCAAAAAGTATGAAAACAAAGATATTCAGCATGCTCTCAAAGTGATTAATAGCAATATTGATCGTATCGACCAGATACTCTTGATTGGAAGGACAATTTTAGGGTTTGATGAATCCAAAATTCTCACAGATATTTCCAATGAGCTAAAAAAAATCAGACTAGGAACGAACTTTAATAAAATGGTACAACTTTTGTTGGATGCTCAGAGCCATATTGCCAAAGCAGAAGATGCAGTATTTTTAGCCTTGGATGACAAGAAATTTCTAATCGACAGAAATAGTACGGTGACCAATATCGATGTAATTACTCAGTATGCCGAATTAATGAGATCAGAAGAAAAATTTGTGCTAAAAAAACCGCTTACCCTGACAGAAAATCTCTATGTCACAGCAAAACAAGGAATGATTTTTTCTGTCTTTTTCTGAAAAGATTTCCGTCATCAATTCTCATCACTTACCAATTTGATTCCCAATACCTTATCTTTACTGGAATATCTCGTGCTACGAATTATTGTAATCCTTTCTGGGACTCGAGTAATCTCTACGATGATGGGAAAAGAATCAGATTTGCTCTATTATCTGCCAGTATTCTGATTCCTAGGATTGTTGCTCTATGGCTATAATCAATGCGGATTTCATCGTACTTCTAGACAAATCATAGCCTTCATTATCCTAGTTGCAGTGTATTTTTATGGGATATCCCTGATTAAATCAACATTTGCTTTTTAGCCTTCCTCTCTGCTCGAAATGGTATTTTTGCTCTGCAGTATTGTGTGTGTAGTATTCGCCTTGTTCTTCTATGCCATTGATATGTGGTATTTCGGAATTTTTCCTTTAGCTTTTTTAATATTTATGGGAGTGCAAGGGGTGCAACGCCTTTCTCCTACTCTAAAAATCGATGAAGTATGGTACAAATATAGCTTATCACTGATTTGGATGCTGATTTTGGTCGGCTTATCAGGCTTGCTCTTTTTTATTGGAATCAATGAAATCATTGTATATTTGTGTCTCCTGTTTCTCAATCTTTTTCTACTGATCGGCTCCTATGTCTTTGATTATTCCGATGGAAAAAAAGTTTTTGAATTCTGAGCCTATTTGGTCATGATCGTAATCCTAGGGCATGCTCTAGTTACAGAAGGATTTCCTGCGTTTCGATCAGTGTTCTCTCTTTTCTCTTATTTTTGGCTTGGCTTCCTAGCCTTCATCGTCTTTGTCTTGGGCTTACTGTATTCGGTAGAAAAAAAATATAGTTATGAACTCTTCCTTGCGGGTGGGGTAGTTATTGTCACCCTGATCGTGAATGCAATTTCCTCCTTGGCACTCGGATTTTTTATTTCTCTCCTCCTTCTCAGTGGATATTATCTGCTTACTTTGCGAGTAAAAAGGTGGAAAGTCCCCCAAAAAGAGCACTCTCTGCTTTCAGTCCGCCGTATCCTTGCCGGAGAAAGAATTAAACAAAAGCACACCTTCCCCAAACGAAAGATCAATCTTCACGACTGGATTACTTCGTCTCCATGACGATTCCAACGTATCCTAGAATTACCCAATTTGCTCGTGCTCATCGCAGTGATTGCAAATTATCTCTACATCCTCGCTACTTCTACGCCACCAGCGGGATTACATTTGCGATACCGATTGAGTTTAGTGGTATTCCTTTTCAATGTTTATGTCCTCAAAAAGATTCAATACATCAGTAATATTTCCAGGTTCGCACTTGCCTTAGTTGTGAATTTTGCACTCTATTCAGCACTATTTACCACCTGAGTAAATAATATTGCAGGAGTATTGCCGTTCTTAGTAATGTGGACGTTTATCTGTCAAGTAGCATTATTCTATATTGATCGCTTAAAATCCAGATTCCTCTTTTCTCGTAAGGATTATCTTTATTGGACGATCGCGACCTGTTTCGCCTCAATCGTGAATGTAGTCCTGCTTTTTCAGATCCATTTGCCTTTGCAGTTTCTCTGTTCTCTCGTGTTCTTCTACTGCGGAATAGAATTGATGATTTTGTACTATGTATTGCAGTTCCTCAATAGCGAGGAGAGAGAATAAAAAATTACTTGACTCTGATATATATATATCCGTATAATAAAGTGAATATAAAAATTATAAAAATGAAAAAATTATTATTTTTGTTAAGTATAGGCTTACTGGTGTGCCTGTTCTCTTCTTGTAAAGAAAAAGAACAAAAACCCAGGAGTAATAAAATTACGGTAATTGAAGATGGTGTATCTACCGTAGTTTGTAAAATAAGGGCGGACACCATTGTTATTGATGATGTGAAAGTTATCGCCTATCCTATAGAGGATGAAAGGTGGTGCTATATCAAAGGAAAATCTTCTGAGGTAGCATCAAGGGTTTTCATTCGATTGAGAACCCAACACCCTACCTGGGAAACCATTTCGGTGTCCACAGCTTCCGGGTCAGAAGTTTCGAACTTCACTCTCGGCATCTTCCGAGAAAAAAATCCCAAAAGCGTACCTGAATAAGGTACCTTTTTTCTATATTCCAAATACTTTCTCCAACCCTGGTAATACTTTTCGCTTCCCGTCAGGTAAGACTTTAAAAATCGGCAAGCCTGCACGTTGAACGAAGACAGTATTTTTTATCTCTAGAAAATTTTTCGATGCCAGTCGGACCGTGTGTTTCGTCTGGAGAAAAATCCCATCTTCCTCTTTTCTCATCTCCTTCATTCCTTCTTTTTTTAATCATTCCGCAATCTTTTCTGCTGGCACTACCATAAAAGGATCAGCATTTTCTTCACTCAAGCGGGTTACTAAAGTATTCCTAGGAGATACTGTAGTTTCAGGGAGTTTTGAAATTTTTCTGAATTTCGCGATGAAAAATCCCCCTGTATGATGAAGGTGGGGCCAAAAGCGTGCAACGTTGTCAGCAATTCCCTTTACCGTACTGATTCCTTTTGATTTTTCCTCTATTTCTACATTCAGCAGTTCCACACACCCTCTCACTTCTTCCAAGACGCTTGCGATCACTCCTTCATTCTCAAGCACGTTCGTCGTGCATGTTGAATAGACCAATTCTCCTCAGATTTTTAAAGCTTCTAATCCTGAGAGGAGGAGCTCCTTTTGGGTTTGTGCTATTTTTTTGCTATGTTTTTCATCCCAGCGATAGACTTTAAAATCTGATTTGTATTGCATTCCTTCTCCACTACAAGGTGCATCGAGCAGCACTTTATCACATTGCTCATGGAGTAATTTTCCCAGTATTTTCCCATCATAGCCAGTGATCACTTCATTCCAGATTCCGCATCTTTCCAGATTTGCTTCCAACGCCTTCCTTCTCGCTGGATTCAGTTCATTCGAAATAATACAACCCCTTTTTGTAAAGGCCTGATCGTCTGTCTTCGATCCATCGGGACGATCTGTCGGATGGGGAAGGGAGGATTCTTTATTTAATAGTTTATCAGCTAGTTGTACACTTTTCCCTCCAGGAGCTGCACACATATCCAAAACGAGATCTCCTTGTTGAATATTCAACATCTGAGCAGGTAACCCCGCACTCATTTCCTGTACATAAAATCCTCCCTCCGCATGCAAGGGGTGGCTTCCCAGACTTTGCTTATCAGCTTTTTCGACGAAGAGGACATCATCATACGTTTTCCCTTTTCAAGAAAAATTTGGCGGAGTTAAGATCCGTCCCTCCTGCTCGAGACGTTGGCGTGTCTGCTCTTTATTTACATTCAGAATTTTTATACTTTTCCTTACGGGTTTCGTGTAGTATTTCTCAAATTCCAAAAATTCTTCTGTTGGAAGAAGTGTTTTGACCATATCCAAATAGCTCATCTGTTTCATAGCTCTACTATACGGTTTCTCTCAAAAAAATAAATACTTTTTTTATCTCTTGCATTGGAGATCTATTTCCATAAATATAGCCCTGTTGTATAAAAAAACAAAAAGAAAATCCCAGTGATGAACTAATAATTTTCTTATACACAAAAAATATAAAAACAAAAATAAAATGAGTATATACCCCGTAATATTGCGGATCAGGAAGTTGCTTATCCTAGATAAATAAGCTCAGGAACTATCACTTGCATTTGATAGGAGGAGGGGAAGAGTCCTCATGAAGTGAAGAACCGATGTTCGCTCTTCAGAACATCCAAAGTACAAGGTAGAGTGCTAAAACTAATATCTACCTACAAAATAAAAACAAAATGAAAAAGATTGTAAAAAGTAGCTTGAGAACGTCTAGAGTTCTCGCTATATCGTTGATATGCGTATTCGCATGTCTAGTGTCATCTTGTGATAAGGATGAAGTGGAAAATGTTCCTACTTCCATTGGGGAATCTACAGTTGACTCAAACCAGCCAATTTTAAGAGCTAGTAGTTTGATCACAGCCACGGCATCTCCAGGAGAGGCATTACAAGGAAGCTCATTTTCCTTCTCCCTTGCTGGACCTACCACCCTACTTTCTGCCTCAGGCGTCGTTGTTTATCTTAGATTTACTGCTCCTAGTGGTCAAATAGTTGAACAAAGTATGCCTGTAACCGGAACATTAGGTGGTACTACGATGTGCTCTCATACTAGAACACTGTCTCAGTATGGTAAGTACTATGTTGACTTTGGTTATAAGCTTAATAATGGCTCATTCCAAACGTTTATTGGAGATCTCCGTTCTGTAGTTGTTTTACATCCAGAGATACCGCAGGTTGATGATTATCCGTTCTCGAATGGGAATAATACTCAATCAGATAATTGGGGATTTAAGCAGAGATGGTGTACCAGTTGGGTAGCTTGGAGTATAAATCAGATGTGGGGGACTACATCAGCCTTTCATAACAACACGATGGGGATTAATAGGATAGGTAATGCGGAGGAGTGGAAATCTCATCTCATGTCTTTAGGGTATGAAGCAGACAATACTCCGCGAGTTGGGGATATTGCTTGGTGGAATACTAGTACTGTTAAACATGTCGCATTTGTTAATAAAGTCCAATCTAACGGAACGATTACTATAACAGAATATAATGGAACCAATCCATTCGCTTATAGTTCTCGAACCGTCAGTACGAGTCAAAATTATCCTACTTCGTTTATTCATGTTCAGACAAAACGTCAGTAATTAATGTAAATCAAGTATAAATTTATCTTGATTTTAGCTCTCTAGAAGATATTCTTCTGGAGAGCTTTCTTTATCCTCTATACAAGTATCCATGAAAAAATACTGATTATTACTTTCTTTCTTATGTCTATTTCTGGCTGCCTGTTCGTTCTCTCAAGAGATTTCCACTGAAGAGACAGAGATGCCTAATACTTCTGGAGAAATGCCTGATACTCCTGTTGCTGAATCTTCTTCTGAAAATATCAATCCCCAAGTAATCTCTTCACTCATTTCTTTTGATACATGACCATATAACGCATCAGGATACGATAAAGAAGGGTATAATAAATCTGGCTATAATGAATATGGATACGATAGATGGATGTATGATAAAGAAGAAGGATATAAGCGATGGGGATATATGGGATTTTTAGAAAATCCTAGATATGATTATGAAGGCTGGGGATTGCCTCCTCATAGAGAGCAACACTACCTTCTCCAACGAACGGGAGATTCAACCTTGGCTGATAGAGCAAATGGCCGACCCGTATATACCAATGATCCTTATCGAGAAGTTCAACCATTAGAACTTAAAAAAACTGATAAAGACGCTAGTAGTTATTATTGCTTTTATTGTGAGCCCGACCGAGAAGCAGTAGAGTATGATGGAGAAGATAAAAATAATCTTTTCATAAATTATCAATTGGCGGTACCAAAATCTTCTCTTTCTGCTTATGTTCCTCTCCAACAAATTTGAATACAAGCAGTTGATGGACTTATTGGATATGTAGATGGGTATCTGCTTCAATTCCCTTTCAAATTTCCAGTAGATAATGAGACTTTTTCTACTGTTCAGAGAAAAGGGCAACTTCAGTATTGAAAATCTGAAAATATTTTTTCTTTAGAGGAGCTCGCTTGAGAGTTTAGGCGACCAAGATTTCAGAATGCCGGTGAAGTAATAGATAGATATCTCTGAGATGATAAGGATTGGGTATATTATCGAACTCCAGGAAATGTGATAAGCATCGATAGAGTAAAGAAAAACTCAGATTTTAAAATGCTATCTGGAGTATAATAGGTTATGAAGAGATAGGGAGTATTTTTGATAAAATCCATTTCACCCTTGTATTTTCTTCGCATTTGAGTAGACCAGAAAGGATGGAAACCTTCTACAACGGCTTCTTCCTCTCACCTACCGATGGGAATATGCAATTTGCCCACCCTGAATCCCCCTTACGAGTCGCACCCTTGATCCGCGTGAAGGATTTTGCAGATCTAAAAAAAAATCTGGCTTTGGAGGATAAGAAGTTTGCTTTCGCAGAAAAGAATGAGAATCAGAAAACTCTCTCTTTCTCTGGACTAAAAAACTTTATCTTCCGAGAAAAATCTCCCTCTCAGAGGCTCTATTTCTTTGATAATCACAATCACGCCCTATTCTTCCGATATCAGGAATATCTCCGTACTCATCAGGTTCGCAAGGTCATTCATATCGATCAGCATTCCGATCTCTGGGAAAATCAGTTTTCTCTTCCTCTTGATTTGCTAGCCACTGACCGTTCTCTCGAGGTATTTCAATTTGTTCAAAGCTCCTGCAAGGTGGGAAATTTTATTCCACCGGCACTCAAAAGCTGATTGATTTCAGAGGTGACTCAAGTGAGGTCGGAGAGCTCATTTTTTTCAGTAGGGAAGGATAAATTACTGAAAAGTGGATATATCCTCGATATTGATTTAGATTTCTGGGCTCCCGAAATGGGCATTAATTTCCAGAAATGTTTGCCAAAATTGAGACTCCTCACAGAGAAAGCCTCAGCGGTGACGATAGCGACTTCTCCCTATTTTTTGGACCAAAAAAGGGCACTAGAGATAATTGAGGAGATATTTTAAACTTTTAATCTTGACTCCAGATGGTAAATAAATATAATATAGAGAAAACAAAAAGAGTAATAATAAATAAAATAAAAAAAACAAATGAAAACAACAAATTTTTTATCGATTTTCCCCCTAAAAAAGCCCATTATTGGGATGATTCACTTGTGGGGGAATGGAAGAGAAGACATCCTAAAGCGTGCAAAGCGTGAAGTGGATGTCATGCTCAAAAACGGCATTGACGCAGTATTAGTGGAGAACTATTTTGGAGCTCCGACCGATATTGAAAATGTGCTTGAGTGGCTTAGCAAAGAAAAGCCAGATATCATCTATGGCGTGAACTTTCTGTCGGGAAATATGCCCGAAGAGCGTTCCTTCATTATGGCAAGCGTTTTTGGTGCGAAATTTATACAAATTGATTCTGTAGCTGGGCATTTGCTCACTACACCAGTGGATCAGGATGGCAGATTCGCCACAGAACTTGACCGACTTCGGTCTACTTATCGAATTCCTGTTATTGGTGGAGTACGGTTCAAGTATCAACCGGTAATCTCAGGACGAACTGAAGCAGAAGACTTAAAAATCGGAATGCAGCGTTGCGATGCTATCGCTGTCACGGGTTCCGGAACGGGAGTTGAAACAGATTCCCAAAAAATAAAAACTTTCCGCTCGGTAATAGGAGACTTCCCCTTGGTCGTAGCGGCAGGACTGACAGCAGACAATTGTCTGGAGCAAATGGCGATCGCTGATGCTGCTATTGTAGGTTCTTTCTTAAAGGATACCTATAAGGATAGGGGAGAAGTATCGAGAGATCATGTGAGACAACTAGTAAAAAAAGTTAAAACATTAAGAAAATGAAAGAACAAGAAAACAACGGGTTGTTAAAAAACAATCAACAGTTAGGAGTGGTTATCTGAAGAATGCAGGTCCCATATCTGACTGATTCCCACCAAAAGATGATCAAAACTGTTCAAGATCGTCACCCCAGAATCCTTATTTTATTGGGAGTTGCTAAAGACTCTCAAATTACAGAACGTGACCCATTTACTTACGATTTTCGTAAGCAAATGCTTCAACAATATCTTCGCCCCCATGATGATATTCAGGGGTTGATGGATTGTCCTGAATCTGATGAAGAGTGGGTTAAATTACTAGATCATACAGTAAAAATATATCTCTTCCCAGAAGAAACGGCAATCCTCTATGGAGGTAGAGAGAGTTTTATCCCCTATTATTTGGGGCATAATGGGCTCTTCAAGACGCAGGAATTGGCTCCTGCCGAAAATGATTCTGGCACCGCATTGCGGGAGATCGTAGCAACGCTACCTCCTGTATATTCTCCAGATACCGCCTGTGCAATCTTGTGGTATCAAAAGAAATTGAGACTCCAATTTGGAAAAACCATTTTGGAAATACAGGAAAAGAAGAAACTCGAACTTCAGAAGGTGCTAGAAGCACCAAAAATTGTGGACTCCCAACCGTTTCCCGGTAAGAAAAAAAGAGGTAAAAATCCTAAAAATTAATTTTAGGAATCTACCTAAATTAACAAATTCAGAGCTATTCCTTTTGTGGGAATGGCTCTTTTTTTAAAAATCTCTCTGATTTTTTGCAAAAAAAACAAATCTGAGTATACTTAGAGATAGATTCTTTTATCTCCCTTGATGCTTGAAATATGGCACTTACTCAATCAGAATGTCAATCTCAACTCGAAGCTCAGTTCCTGAAGGGTTTTTCTCAAGCAGAAAATATCGGAAAACTGACCTCTGATGCCTGGGGAGTAAATAAATATACCTGTATTGATACTGTGGGAGGAATGGTCGCAGTAAATAATTTTCTCCAGCAGACTAAACTCAATAAAAACGAAATCTCCGTCAGTGAACAACATGGAGTTCCTTCAGCTTCTGCCTCTCTTACCACCACGGGTCAAGCCACTACTCAAACAGGGGCTATTGATGATCGGGGAGATCAGATCGTTGATGGACTTGCAGTCTTTGGAAAATGGGTACTGATCATTTTCGTGATTGCTATAGGATCCAGAATTCTCTTTTCTATGCTCCAGAGGGCACTCCGTTATGGATATGCCTTTCTCAATGCTCATAGATTGATCTTCCTCAAAGTCCTCCTTCCTCGTGGAGATGGGAAAGCTGATCGTGAACAGGAAAAAGAAATTGCCAAAGATATGAAAGAAAAAATCTGAAGAATGTCTCAGGTCTTCAATAATCTCTACAAAATGGGAGATATTTCCACCCACGAAAAACTGATGCAAAAATTCTTTGGAAAACAGAAACTTATTCTTATTTACCAGTACGAAGAGGGGCAAATTCATTGCCTAGTGGGAATGTATCCAGAATATCAACACATGGTGGAAAGTGCAATCGCTTCCCAATACGCTTCCGCCTCTATTGAAAGAGTAGCAAAACCCAAATTCTTCACCAAAAAATATTATGATATTGAGGTGCTTGAACCCGCGAAAGATCCACTCTATACTATCAAGCTTTATAAAAATCTGCCTGATGATCCGATTAATAATATTCTGGACTCTGTAGGAAAGGTTTCTCCCGAAGATACCGTAAATATCATCGTAGTTGTTAAACCAGAAAATCCAAGCTTTAATGCGAGAAGGCAGGTAGCTGCCGATAGATTATACAAAAATCTAGACCTCTACGAGACAAAGCGACGACACCGAAAAAATCTGATCAATCCTCTCAAATGGTTCAGCTTTCTCTTTCTTTGACCAAGCGATAAACTTGTTTCTAGCAAAAAAGAAGAAGAAAGAGTGACCATGGTACGTATGGTAAAAGCTAAAGAAGATAGTAGAAATGCAATGGGTGAAGAAGCAGCAAATCCAGCTTTCCGTTCATGTATTTCTTTAGTTGCTTCTTCCAATACTCCTAATAGGCCTCGTGATATCCTCAATAATCTGGAAACTGCTTACAATGTCTATGCAGACGAATATAGTAATGCCCTTGAGGCTTCCAATACTAAACATGATATTTTTGGGTGGCTGTATCGTCCTCTATGGACTGTAGCCGTGAATGTGTACTTGACAGGATTCTTTTCCAAGTATTCCTATTTTTCTACCAATGAGCTAACTTCACTCTACCACTTCCCTGATGGGACTTACAACCGTGCTCCTGCTATCGAATGGATGCAGTACAAAGTAGTGGCTCCTCCTTCCAACCTCCCAACCTTTACCGATGATCAGCGAAATGGAAAAGTGATTTCTGGAGTACTTGCAGAAAATTATAAAAAAGGAAATCTGTCCACAATTCTAAAAGAATACGAACACACGCGAGCCGTGGGATCACGTACGGAGACCGTGGAAATAGAAGGAGAAAATGGAGAGAAAACCACTGAAGAGAAAAAAATCAGAGGATACAAAATCTTTAAAGATGGAGTACTCCTTGGAGTAAATATTTACAGAAATGTCTTCTCCCCTGTGTATATCAAAAGAGAGGATAGAACCAGACACCATTACTGTATTGGAAAATCAGGTACTGGAAAATCCGTATTCTTGCAAACGCTTGCTCGTCAGGATATCCGAAATGGAGACGGTCTCTGTTTGATCGATCCGCATGGAGATTTGGCCGAAGATATGCTTGCTTATATCCCTAAAGAAAGAGCCAAAGATGTTGTGTACTTTGAGGCAGGGGATGAAGAGAGACCTATGGGACTCAATCTTTATGAAATCGATAATCTCGATCAAGCTGACCGTACGGTAAATGATGCTACAGAAATCTTCCTCAAAATGTTTGGACCAGAAATCTTTGGACCTCGTATTCAGGAATACTTTAAATATGGAAGTCTGACCTTGCTTGAAGATTTTGAAGATAGACCGACGTTGCTGGATGTGACGAGACTCTTTACTGATGATGGATTCCGTGAATTCAAGCTCAAAAAGGTGACCAATGCCGTCGTTCGTAATCGGCGAGAAAAGACCTATAATGCGATGGGAGACAGAGAAAAGCAGGAAATTATTCCCTACTTCTCTTCAAAATTCGTATCGTTTAATACCAATAGACTTATCCGTAATATTATCGGACAAACCAAATCAGCCTTCACTTTTGATGATATTATGAATAATCAAAAAATTCTGCTTATCAACCTTTCCAAAGGTAAAATAGGAGAACTTAATGCCCAATTGCTCGGTATGATTATCGTGTCCAAAGTCTACAATTCAGCGATGGCCAGAGCCTCTATGGACGCGAAAGATCGTAAAGATTTCTATCTCTATGTCGATGAATTTCAGAATTTTGTTTCTGGTACCTTTGCCGACATCCTCTCTGAAGCCAGAAAGTACAGACTTGGACTGATTATGGCTCACCAGTATATTGCTCAGCTCGATCCTGCCAAAGGACTCGGCGATAGCGGAGGAGGAAAATCTGATGTAAAAGCTGCGGTATTTGGTAACGTGGGAACGATGATGTCGTTTAAAGTCGGTGCCCCCGATGCTGAATTTCTTGAAAAGGAATATGCTCCTGTTCTCTGACCTCAGGATATTGTGGGAATCGCCAATTATAAAGCCTACGTAAAGCTGAATATCGATAATTCCACCACGCGTGTATTTAGTATGAACTCTATCTTTACCAAAGATTACCAAAATAAAAAGATTGTCCCTATTCTCAAAGAATATTCTGCAAAAAAATACTGACGTAGAAGAGAGTTTGTGGATGCTGAAACCAGAGCAAGATTAGGACTAGGAATCGAAGAAGAAACCTTGCCTGATACTCCAGATAGCTCTTCAGAAACTCCTTCCGAAATTACAGCTTCAAATACTGCTTCTGCCGAAAATCCCCCTTCCGAGGAGCATACTTCAGAGGTTACTTCAACCGAATAACTTGTGGGGACGCGTTACTGACGCGTCCTTTTTATGTGTTGATTTACAATAATTCTTCTAAATCTGAAAGAAATTCATTTTCATCCGCCCAGTCTCCTTCATAATGTTCTCCATTAATGAAGAAGGTCGGAGTCACTTCTATTTCAGCTTTATCTCCTGATAAAATATCAGCATTTACTTTATCCAAGACTTCCTGACTCTGAAAATCTCTAATAAACTGTACTTCATCCAGTCAAAGCTCTCTAGCATATTGCAATAAGGAAGCATCATCCAGTTCTTCCTGATGTTCAAAAACACGGTCGTACATTTCCCAAAATTTTCCCTGCAAGCCTGCAGTCTCTACTGCCAGAGAAGCATTGAAAGCGTGAGGATGTAATTCCTGCCAGGGATAGTTTCTGAAAATGAAGCGGAGTTTGTCACCGAGCTCTTGTTGGAGTTTCTTCACGGTGTAGTAGGTTTCTCCGCAATACGGGCATTCGTAGTCTCCATATTCAATGAGCGTGATCGGGGCATTTTCTGGTCCTTGGCTGTGGTCAGTAGAAGTCGGAGTAATAGTCATTTGGTCAATGGTTATAGGAGTAAATAGGTTTGTTAACAACCGGGGTTTCTAATGTAGGTTTATTGGTCAATTCCTTTCATGTGTTCACAGTTGAGATGAGAAGCATCGCAAAATGGCATATTCCTAGACTGACCGCAACGGCAGAGAGCCTGACGATTACGAATAGGATAGCTTACTCCATCACTACTTTCTATTTCAATGCCTCCTTGCACGAAGAGGGGACCTTTTCGATCTTTCCCTAAATCTTCTACAATTCAGATTTCTGGAGCAAGTACGGGTTCAATCAGATTTCCTTCTTTATCTACTGCAGTAAGTCTTCATGGACAATTACTTGCACTGTGGATGGCTCTTTCTTTGGCTTCAGGATCAGCGGAGTCTTTGGTATCCTGTCGAGTCCCATTTCCACGGTGGCAAAATCTGGCTACAGCACAATATTTTTCCTTATCCAAGAGTCAAAGTTCTGCTCCTTGATAGAAAAGAGCTCCCTCTTGATACTCTTCTTTAGTAGCATATTCAGTCCCTTCAAATCCGATTTTCACATGAGTCCCATCACAAAAGGGCTTATTTTGTGAATGTCAGCAACGGCAAAGGTGAGTGATTTCCTCATGAACGTACTCTTTTCCCTGTTCTCGTTCATCTGAGCCTCCGTGTTCACCTACGGTCATTTTTTCTTGTCTGATCGGGACATTTCCACAGACTTCGTAAGGTCATTTGGGGAGGATACTAATAGTAGCAGTTTTACATTTGGGACAAGAGGTTTCTTTGGGCATTCTTAGTAGGCAGAGAAAGTAAAAAATTTGTGTTCGCGAGGGTAAATCAATATTTATAATTTGCTTTTATAAAAAGCGTAGAGAAAAGCAAGAAAAAAAGACTTGACTTTGATATATATATGAGTATAATAAAAGTATACTAATAAAAAAATAAGAAAATGAAAAAAATTGAAAAATTGCTCTTCGGATCTCTGGCTGTGTTGTTTCTATGTTTATCTGTTTCTTTTTACTTAGGACAGATAGAGACCACAGTGAACTCTGCCTTCGAATTGAAGACTTGTGCATTATTCTGTTTATTCTATGCAATAGGCTTCGTTGTTTGCTTTTTAATAAAGCCCTTTGCCTCAATGTTTAGAGCATTAACCTAAGATCGCCAATTTGGCGATCTTTTTACATACTCTCCACCGTATCGATTCCGAGCAACTCTAATCCATTCTTCAACACCTGTTGCACACTCTGAATGAGGCAAAGACGGGCTTGGCTAAGCTCAGGATTGGTTTCGTCGATGATCTTATGATTGTGATAATAGCTATTAAAAAGCTGAGCAGTATCAAGGCAAAATCTTGCAATATAATTCGGTTTGTAGGACTGAGCAGACTTTTGAACCTCTTCACTAAATTTTGAGAGCTGGAGGAGAAGAGACTTGTCTTCTGAGGTATTCAATAAGGAAGGATGTATACTCTGGATTGCTACGCTTCACTCCATTTCGCTTGCAATGACAAAAGAGGATTTCTTCAAAATCGAATTAATTCTCGCATAAGTATATTGTAAATACGGTCCTGTTTCTCCCTCAAAGGAAAGTGCTTGCTCAGGGTCGAAGAGAATTTTCTTTTCACTGTCTTGTAATAAAATCCAAAATTTCAGTGATCCAAACGCCACCGCTCTCGCTGTCTGCTTTTTTTGCTCTGCGGGGATTTCTCTGTCTGCCATTAGGGCTTCAGCTTGTTCTATCAGTTGATCACGAAAATCTTCATACAAAATTACATTCCCAGCACGAGAGGACATTTTTCCCTCCTTCAAATCAAGTAATCCATAGGAGAGATGATGAAGTTTATTCGGATCAATTCCTAAAATTTCCAAAGTTTTAAAAAGCTGTTGAAAATGGTGCTCTTGCTCACTTCCCACGACATACAGAGAGGTAGTATAGTTAGGAAAATCTTCATGTTTTTTGTAGGCAAGTGCAATGTCTTTGGTGGAATACAGTGAGGCTCACGTTGACTTCAAAAGGAGAAATCGCCCAAGTTTCCATTCTTCCAGATTTATTGCTACAGCTCCTTCGGAGTATTGGGCAATGCCATCTGCAAGCATTTTTTGCACAATTTGGATTCCAAGTTGTTCTACTTCACTTTCAAAATATCGTTTATCAAAACTCTCTGTCCCTAGTTCGGCAAGAATTTTCTTCAAGTCTTGTAAACAGAGCTCTCTAGTTTCTTTCCAAAGTGTTTGTAACTCTGGATCACCATCTTCCAATTTTTTCTGTAATGCTTCAATCTCAGCTTTGTAATAGTCAGGATTTTCATCTACTTTTTTAGTTGCAAGAGTATAGATTTCCCCCACCCATTTGGTCACATTCTCAAAGGGAAATTTTCCTTTCTCAGGATAAAAATTGAGATAATACCACATCCATTTCGCTACATGAGCTCCAATATCGCCAGGATAACAGACTTTGACTACAGTATATCCCGCAAAGTTTTCAATTCTCGCGATGGATTCACTCATCAAGATGTTTCTAGTATGTCCGATGTGAATGGCTTTATGGGTATTGATATTTCGTCCTTCTACGAGAATCTGTTTTCAATTCTCCTCCCCTCTACCATAGTCATATTTTTTTTCCAAAATCTCTGTCAATACTTCTTGAGCGAGGACTTCTTCCTTAATCACTGCATTCACATAAGGTCCGACCGCCAAAAAAGAAGAAAAAATCTGAGTCTCTTCATGTCCGAGCTTTTCGACAATGTTCTTTGCCAATTCTGCGGGATTCTTTCCAAAGTCTTTTGCAATTCTAAAGCAGGGGAAAGCGAGGTCTCCCTCGATATTATCTGGTGCAAGAGTGATTTGTTCTTGTAAAACTTCAGAGAGAATCCCGAGATCTTTTTCGAGAAGCTGGGCAAATGCAGATTGGTAGGTCGCTAGCATATGAGACAAAGAGAAAGGATAAAAGAGATCAATGTTTCGAAAAGTATAGAGATTTGGAAAGAAATTTCCACCTGATTTATACTCTTAATCTATCTATTGACTTTTGATATATATATCATTATACTATAAGAGTATAATAAAATAAATGTATATGAAAAAGTACAAAATTCAAAATCTTCTCAAGGCTACAGAGCAATTCAGTAATGCTGAAGGTGCCAATGAAGTGTTGGAAGCCTCCCTGAGAGAAATCCAGGCAAAGAAAGAGGGATCTTCCACGGAAGCAATTATCGAGGTGGATGAAGAGACGTTGTTCGATGCATTGGCACGCGAAGTGCCAGCTCGTTGTTTAGGAGAATTAATTGATGTAGTCCTAGCAGAGTACAAAGAATGAGTCTCAAACAGTAAATGGTTCCCATCTATCAGGGGGACCATTTTTTGATAGCTGAAAAAACCATTAAGAATAAGACTTGCAACTTACCTGAAAATAGCTACATTCTGGGAAACACTTTACTTTTTCCCCCTCATCTCTATGTTTTCTCTTTTCAACCGTCTATCACGATTTGTTGCCATTGGAATCTGAATTGCAGTCATTCCTTCTGATGAGCTTTGGATAAAGCTCGTTTTTGGGATCCTGCTCGGACTCCTCATCAAGGGAATTTTCTTTTCCGATTGGTTTATTAAAAAAGCTTTAGGAGCAAAAGAGAAAGAAGTTATCTTACCTACTCGTTTGAGTCCTACAGAGTTGTATGCTGAGGAAATCACCTCAGAAAAAGCTAAAATCCCCATAGAAAACCTGGATTCTCTTTCTCAGGAAACTGGCGAAATAGATGATCTAGAACGCCAACATGTGGTGCTTTTTAATCTTTTCCGTGAAAGGGTAGGGATTGGAGATTTCATCTTTCCAAAGAAAATTAAAGATGGGAATAACTATTTGACGGCGTTGCGTGTGGGAAAAGAAGACAGTCAGCCGTGGTATGAATGGATTTATGAAGATGGGACCACCGTCAAGGGTTTACAAGAGGAAAAAATTCTGAATAAAGTTCTCACTCTTCTCTCCCAAGAAACAAGTAGCCTTTCCGATAGTGATAAAGCACATTCTCCTCTCTGAAAACATCACATTATCCCCGATACCCCCGAAGAGCCTTCTGTTATTGGGACCTATATCAAAGGATTTTTCAAAGAAAATCTCCTCGCAAAAATCGGAGGAATATTGGTCTTTCTCGGAGTACTTTTCTTCTTGAGTCTCATTTGGACGAAAATTCCTGATCTCGGGAAACTTCTCCTTGGGTTTGTAATTGGGATCGGAGTGTATTTTGTAGGAGTTTTTCTGAATAAAAAAGATCTGAAAGGAGAAGCAATGGTGCTCCTCTGAACGGGGATTCTCGTGAATTTTCTCGTAATACTTGGAGGAAGATATTTGCTTGGGGTGAACTGTGGTGGTTGTGCTGAATCGTTTACGCCGTTTCTCTCTAGTACCCTAACCTTAATACTTCTTATCATTAATACCGTTTTCGGGGTACGAACTGCTCTTCGTTATCATTCTCAAACGTTGTTGCTCTTCTGATTTCTTTTCGCTTATTTGACGCCGTTTCTCATTGGGGCATCTTCTGATACTCCTTATTTTCTCCTCGGATATACGCTAATTATTACGTTGGGAGCGTATGTGATAGGAATTAAACAGAAAAATAAAATTCTGATGATAGCCAGCTATGTTCTCGCGAATGTAAGTATTTTACTTGCTCCATCAGCATTTTCTATCGGAGCTATTGCTAAATTAGCTTCATCGGTTGTTCTGGGTCTAGCGACCTTATGCTTTCTTTATAAACAACATTTGACCTCTGAAGTTACAAGGATCGCCATCGGAAACTATGTCTTCCTCTTTCTAGGATCAGTACTTGTGTCCAATGGGACCTTCACAGGGAATACTGCTTTATTGACGATTTGAATTTCTTTGCTCCTGCTGACAGGTGTTACCTACTTTCTCTCCAAAGATAATCCACGAATGTATACCATAGGAACACTAGGAAGTATCACTATTCTTTTCCCCTTCATCGACTTCAATGTGGTCTCTTCTCAAGAATGGGCGAAAACTATCTCAATAGGACTTCTTACCTTGTTCTTCCTGGCTTATACGATCTATCCATTAGTTCATAGAGATATTCTAAAAAATCACCTCCATCACCTCTTGTGGGGACATTTGGTTGCTACGCTTTTCGTTTTAATTGAGATCTATCAATATGGCCATGCTTATTTCAATGATGCTCATCTTGGACTCAGTTTCCTTGTAGCATCTATCTTCTTTGCTATTATCAGCTTTCTGATCTATGGATTTACTCAGGAGGAGTCAGCAAAAAATCTCCCTGAAAACACCACTCTCAAATGGAGTCGACATCTCTATCTGGCATCAGCTATTACTGCTTTCTCCTTGGCTATAGCCTTTCTCGCTTCAGGACATGCTAGTCTGATTAGTATTCTTCGGCTGTTAGAATCTAGTATTCTTTTCTATTTCTTCTCTAAAATTAAAGAAAAACAGCGATACTATGCGGGAATGGTTCTCATGGGAATTGGACTTTTAAAGACGGTGTTTCTTATTCCGACCGTCTCATCAGGAGAACGAACTATGCTTATCCCGTTGATCTTTATCTTGGCTACGTTGGTGTACAATCTCAGGATCACCCAAAAGCTTTCAGTAGAGCTTCAAGAGTCAGAATTTTTCATTTTGCATGATGTCTTCAATTTTGTAGGGATGGTATTGATGGGGATTTTCCTTCGAAGGCTTCTTCCTTCCACCGTATATGGACGAGGATTATTGGGCTTAACTTGTTTTTGAGTAGTGTTGAGTGGAATTTACTCCACATTCGCATCAAAATTTCTCAAGACTAGCTTCTTTATAGGGATGGGAGGATTGATGCTATTCCAAATAGTGATGTTTTCTCCTACTCAACACCTCCTTGAAGCCCATGGATTAGAGCATCTTACGCGAATACAATATCTCGTTACTGCCCTCATTATTATCGCAACGTTTATCTGGCACTATGGAAATAAAGAAAAATTCCGAAGATATGTCTTCAATACTATGACCATTGTGTATTTGTTGATTATGGGATCCATAGAAATCCAGCACCTCTTTTCCAATACCTTTATCATTACCTTTGTTCGAGGTAGTATAGCTACGGCATTGCTTGTGCGGGGGATTAGCCACGAAAAAAGCTGAAAAAGGACTTTAGGACTCTACATCTTACTGTTGGTACTAGCAAAAGTATTCCTTTTCGATATCCGATATGGATTGGACAATGCGATAAGTAGGGTAGTAGTGTGCTTGATTTTAGGTAGTTTATTGATTTTTATCTCTACCAAATATTCCAAAAAATACGGAGCTAAACTCGCTGGAGAATTTGATATCATGAATATGTATCCATAAACCTTGAAAAAGGTTTTTTTCTATTATGTTAGAGAATCCCAAAGACGCTCGATCAGATTTTTCTGTCCTTGAAGATCAAACATATTAGCAAAAAGGCTGGCTACGGTCAGCGGTCAAATTCCTCCGGGCACGGGAGTACTATGTTTCACGAGTGGCTCAACTTCCTCAAATTTCACATCTCCTGTAGCTTTTCCTTCCAAAAATCCATATCCTACATCAATAATAATTTGCTCTCCATTAGGATTAATAAATTTCTCCGTAATCAAATGGATGACTCCCGTACAGGAAATAACCACATCAGCTTTTTTTGTCCATGCTTGAATACTTTCAGGGCTATCTTGATCTGTAAAAGTTCTAACTTCCGCCCCTCTCATTAGACATTCAATTGCTAGCGGTTTCCCAGATAGATTACTCTGACCAATGACAGCAATTTTGAGCCCTTTCATGGATCCTAAATGGTAATAGTCCCGCAAATCCAAAACAGCCCTAGCGGTCGCAGGATAAAAAGAGAGGAGTCAAAGCTGATTCCGCCCATTCAGCACCCCCCCCAATCCATCAATATCTTTCAGAGGATGTACCGTAGCACAAATCTCATCTCTATAGGGTTGTAAAGCTTCAGGCAAGGGGAGTTGGACGATAATCCCGATACAATCGGGATCAATATTGAGTTGGTGAATTACTGCTTTTACACTTTCCTTAGAGAGAGGGGAATCGATATTTGTTTCATCAAGGATTTTACACGCAATGTCTAGGGATTCTGCATATTTTTTCTTGTTTTGCACATAGACTTGGGAAGGATTATTCTCTCCCAATATCAAAACAGCAAGGTAGACTGGTCTATTTCCGAAGAGTTGTGATTTCTGGGCTATCAGCCTGCTTTTGGTTTCTTCTGCGAGAGGTTTTCAAAAAAGGAGCATTAGGAAAAAAAGAAATAAAAGTCTGAGTATGTATATACGAAATTCCTTTCTTTGCAAGTGATATCCAAAAATACTATTCCTGTTTATGGTAAAAAATAATAAAATTAGCTTGACTTCGATATATATATGATTATATTAAAAAAGTTAAATAAATAATAATAAAGTATGAAAAAAAATGAATTTTCCGTCGTTTCGACGGGAGTATTCGATCGTTGCGGAAACGATACTGTATCCGCTAATGCATTTTATGCAATTATGACGATAGTGCTATGTGAGGGGTTAGGAATTACTGCCTTTTTCGCTCATTACGCAATCCAAATCGGGTTTATGCCCAGTTGGTGGTCGTTTATTGGATTAGGACTGATTGTGCCAATTCTAGGAATTATTCTCTCCATTAAAAGCGAAAATCCTATTTTATCCTTCATCGGATATAATATGGTGGCTATTCCTTTCGGTTTCCTTTTGGGGCCAGTAGTACAGCAGTATTCTCCATCAGTAGTGCAAAACGCCTTTGTGGTGACAGCAGGGATTACCTTTCTCATGGGGCTAGCGGGAACCCTGTTTCCCAACTTCTTCCGTCAAATTGGAGGATTCCTCTTCGTATCCCTCTTTGGATTACTTGTGGTTCGTATTGTTCAAATTTTTGTACCTGCATTGGATTTAACGGTTATTGATTACATTGCGGCAGGGATCTTCTCTCTGTATATTGGTTATGATATGTATCGTGCCAATACGATGACAAAAACCGTGGATAATGCAGTGGATATCTGTGTGGATCTGTATTTAGATATTATCAATCTTTTCATAAATATTCTGAAGATTATGGGAAAGAAAAGTTGATACCCGCAAATTAATCATTTGAGAACGTTGGTGAATCGCCAGCGTTTTCTTTTAATTCTGCGAAAAAAACTCTAAAAAACATTTGATTTTTCTGCTAAGATACGTATACACCATAAGTAAGATAGCTTTTCAATAGTTATTTTTATCCCCTAATCCTACTATCACGAATGGATTTGAACAAAGTAATGCTTATTGGTCGCTCCACCAACAATTTGCAGGTGAAAACCATTGAGTCTACAGGAACTCCGGTAGTGAATTTTACGGTGGCTACCAATAGGAAGTTTAAAAACAAGGACGGCAATACCATGGAAGATGCCGAGTATCACAGATGTGTCGCCTATGGGAAAGGTGCAGAGGTGTTGGGGAAATATCTAGTCAAAGGAAAAAGGGTCTATATCGAAGGACGCTTGAGGACTAGAAAATGGCAGGATAGCGAAGGTGCTGAAAGATTTTCTACGGAAATTATTGTGGATAGCTTTATTTTCTTGGACGCAAGAGCCGAAGGAGATGGAGATATCGAAGCAGTAGAAACGGTTATCCCTGACATTTTGGACGAAGAAATGCCATTTTAAGCAAGGATGCTATTGTACTATCTTTTCATAGGATACTCGTATCTCTTCTTTTTAATTGAAATGAACTATTAAACTGATGATTACTGGACATAAGTTGATAAAATTCTGAGCAGAAGTGTTTGATCTTCTGGCTTTTTTGGTATTGGTATTTGGAGTGATCTTGTGTATCAGATTTTTTATTGCTACTCCCTATACGGTTATTGGGTCTAGTATGATGCCAAATTTCGCAGAAAAAGATCGAGTTATTGTAGAAAAATTGACCCAGAGATTTAATACTTTTCAGAGAGGAGATGTTATTGTGTTTGTTGCTCCAGGCAAAGACGTGCCTTATATCAAAAGAGTAATTGGACTCCCAGGAGAAACTGTCCTCGTCCAAAATGGAAACGTGTATATCTGTTCTGAAAATATCCCTGCAGGTTCCTTGGTGACTACCTCTGATGAAAAAAACTGTGAACAGCTTTCTGAATCTTATTTACCTCAATATACTACTACGATCGCTTCTTGTGGAAGAGAAGAATTCCCTGTCAATGGAGGGTATTTCGTAATGGGAGATAATAGAGGACGCACCACAGATTCACTCTGCTGTTTCGGGATCCAATGTTATGAAGGAGCTAATTACGTAGTGCCAAATTCTCACCTCATCGGAAAAGTACGAGTGAGGCTCTATCCAAGTTTTACCAAGTTCTAAATGTAAAAAAACTCTTGATATATATATGCGAATATCTATAATGTCAATGAAAACAAAAATAATATTTTATGCAAAAAAAATTTTTTACTTCAGATTGGCACACAGGGGAAGTCCCAGAAAATGTACCTTATTTCCCTGCTACGCATTCTTATCTTCGTCCACAACGGACGGATGTCTTGATTTCACAATGGATCCAAACATGTCATGAGAAAGTTGATTCCTCTGATACCTTGTATTTTCTGGGAGACATGGCGATTCAGCTGACAGATTTAGAAGTGTACAAAGATCTTCCCGCTTGCCATAAGGTACTGGTCATGGGAGATAAGGAGTATGCGAGTAAGCATTTCAGAGAAGAACAGTTTTTGGAAGAAATAAAAAAGCTGGATATTTTCAATGAAATTATTAAAAATGGAGAGGTCCGAGTGGGAGAAGTGGATTGGTTCATGTCTCACAAGCCTACCGACTGTTTATTGCAAGAGAAGCCAGCTCTTTGTGGACATGTCCATGGAATTTGGCGTACTCAAGCGATGAAAAACGGGCAACCAATCATTAATGTTGGCGTTGACGCTTGGTTTGGTCTGGTGAGTGAAGACTTTGTCATTCATCAATACAATGCCATTACCAAAGGCTATTATGACCGAGATGCCCGGATTGATCTTTGGTGAATAAAAAAATAAATTAAAAAAAGCTGTAGAAAATGAAAATAAATCTGATTTTACCAAAAAATGGAGTGGAGCCTGATTTCAGCAATGGAGAAAGACTCTACTTCTTGGCTGGTCCCATCCGAGGAGGTGGAGACTGGCAAAAACGGGCAGTTGCATTATTGGGAGAAAAAGACCCAGGCTGTTATATAGCTTCTCCATCTCCAAACGGATACATGAAGGAACACGAATTACTGGAATGGGGACTCCCTACCAATAATCCTGCTTTAGCTTACTCGTTTACGAGACAAACACTCTGGGAGAGGTATTATTTACAACTCGCATTAGAAAACGGAGCCCTGATCTTTTGGTTGCCCGTCGAAGACGCTAATATACCCAGGGAAAAGAAAGATGGACCCTATGCTAGAGACACCTATGGCGAAATTGGTCGCTGGTCAATTTATGCACTGTTGGAAGGAACTTATCCTATTATTGGAGCAGAAAAGGAGTTTTCTGGTTTGGATCAAATTCACGTAAATCTTCGTGAAGATGTTGGAAAATTCCTTGGACAATCCTTTGGGAAAAGTTTCCCAATCTATGATTCTTTGGAAAAAACATTAGATGAGGCTGTTATGTATGCAAGGGTTAGGAAAGAGTATCACAAAGCTTATGATCCTGAAAAGGATCCCTATCCGTATTCGGCTTATTTGCGAGGAGACTACTCCCGTCAAAATGGTCTCTAGAAAAGGCTGATTTTATAAAAAGGACTTTCGTTTCTGGAAGTCCTTTTTTGCTTGTCTTTTGATGGAGTTTGCATATACTGAAACCAATGTTGTCTGATGAAATGTTTTACTTTATGTTTCACAATAATGATCGAAGAAATAAAAAAGCTGATCTATGCTAAATTTCCAGCTGATGAGAGCAGAGGAGTCTTCTTTTCTCTTTTTGATGAAAAAGGAAAATTACTGGAGTCTCACGGAGTGATTGAGACCGATAAACCTTTGGATGCACTCATTGATTTACTCTATACAGGCATTATCAAAAAGTCTGAATTACAAGTTAAAAATGCAGTCTTTGATATTGTAGTGTCTCTCACTCCCCAGCAGGATGTTTCAGCTTTTTTACAACTTTCTCCCAAGGATCACGGAATCCTCCTGACTTCTACCACGGACGGGAAAACGGGAATTCTTCTGCCCGATACGAAAGGAATCGAAACCATGCAACAAGCTTTGGCAAGTATCAAACAAAAGTATCAACTTTCTGGGAATGTCGCGATTTCTACCTTTCAGACGGAAAGGATGGTATGGACTAAGTAGATATCTTACCTCACCACACTTTTCCAGAGCATCAAGAGGATATTTCCTCTGAGTTCCAGCATATCAGGATTAGAGATAAAGTTCATAATACCGGCTTTTTTGAGTGCTTGGAGATGTCTAGCATAATAGGTTTCATCCCCTAGCT
>JAITGP010000004.1 GCA_031280545.1 Candidatus Peribacteria bacterium | reverse complement strand
GATCTCTCTCTCTCTTCTTCTGGAATTAGAACAGACATAGGACAAATGCTAAATATAGATATTCCTTATTATGCAACAGTAGATTTCACAGCATTTAAAGAAGTAGTAGACTCTATTGGAGGAGTTGATATTATTGTCCCAGAAACACTCCATGATACTACTTATCCTAATGGAAAGAAACGACCAAATGATGGATATATTACCTTTCATATTGATGCAGGAGAACAACATTTAGATGGAGAAACAGCTCTAAAATATGCTCGTTCTAGACATTCAACTTCAGATTTTTCTCGTTCTCTCCGTCAACAATTAATTATCATGGGGATAAAAGACAAAATTCTGTCTTCTGGCCTTAATCTCTCTACAGCTCCACAACTCTATGCACAATATAAAAACTATGTAAATACAAACATCTCTTTACAAGAAATGCTTCGATCTGTACAATTTATTAAACAACTTGGAAAATTTAATTCTTATGGATTTACTACTAATTGCTCATTCCAAAATTTTCTTAAAATGCCACCAGCTTGTTTTCTCTATACACCTAATAGAGATTTATTCTGAGGAGCTTCAGTAATTCTTCCTATGAATGCTACAGCTGAGAAAGTTCAACAATATAAACAAATGCAGGATTTTACTCAATTTATTATTAGTAATCCACAATTTGTAAAAGAAAAAGCTTCCATAGAAATTTTGAATGGTATTGATAAAACAGTCGCTCGCTCCAAAGGAATGTCTACTACTCCTTTCGCTGGTCAGATTGCTGTAAAACTAAAACGTTATGGATTTAATATCACTAATACTCAAAATTCAGAAATTCCTAACTCAGGTAGTTATCTTGTCATTCATGGTTTAAATCCTTTAGAAGCTACCATATCTGCAATTCAAACTTTTATCCCTCTTACAGATATTCGTTATGATACAGGAAGTATATTAACAGGAATAGACGAAAATGGAAAGGAATATAATTATTTTGAAGGGACAGATATTACTTTAGTATTGTGAGCTGATTATTTACTTGGATCAGAAAATTTATCAGGATTAGTACAGAAAAAGTTTTCATATGATTTATAAAACTTTCTGGTTATAAATAATAAAATAATAGTATATATAATAACTTATAGTAATAATAATGTGAAATTGTCTAAAAGATGTCTAAATTTCTAAAGTATGCTTTTCAACTAAAAAATAAGAGAAAAATTGGTTATGAATACTTTGTAAAAATGTTAAAAAAATCAACTTTTTATGTATTTTATGATAGGATATATTGTGGAAAACTTCTCAAAATTGTTAAAAACTTTTCAAGAGAGGAAAAGCTAGTTGGAAATTTTGTTTAATTTGATTTCGAAGAGAGTTTCCTGTAGTAGTATGAGAAAGAATATATTTATCTGAAGTAAGTAAAGGAAAATTTTTATTTAGAATGTTAAAATAATATTCAAAAAGCTGAGCATTTTCTATATTCTTAGAAAAAAAACCCGGAAAAATATCAGCTAGAAAAAATAAAAGCTTTCTATTAATCATTTGCATGGTAGCACTTGCAGTAAAATTAGATCAGATTTGCTGAGTAAGATAAGAAGTAAAATTTTGCCAATACAGAGAATTTACAGACAGATATTTTTCTGGAGACAGCAAACTAGGAATAGGGATAAAATCTTCTACTATTTGAGTAGAAGTAGTAACATTACCTGTTCGTAGAGCTTTAAATTGTAAGAAAGATCATATTTCTAGAAAAAGTTTCTCTTGAAAATGTACAACACTCTGAGGAAAAATCTGAAAAAGATTTCCATCAGGAAAGAGAATAAATACTTCAGCCTCATTTTCTACTACACTAGAAATATAACTCAATTGATACATTTCAGGCAAAGAAAAATATTGGACTCCTGTTTCAAAGAGAAGCTCTTGATTTTTTCAATTTTCTAACTGAGTAAGCTTGAGATACGCTCTACGTTGAACTTGAGTACTAGGAGAAATTAGAATAAGTTGCGAAGTCTGAGATGAAATAAATCCCTTCACATCCGGCTCTTCGGGATAAAGATAAAAAAGTCCAGAAATCATAATTAAAAAGCATAGAATACTTCCAATCGTATAGAAAGGCCATTTATACTTCATATACAGCTGAGAAATATACCACATCAATAAAATAACTACTGCTAAAAGTAAAAATAAAGCTGGTTCAATATTGAGTAAAGGACGAAAAAAAAGATGAAGAGCTAAATATATATTTCCTACCAAGAGAAACCTTCTAAGATACAAATATTTTTTTTCTTCATATCCAATAAAATACACAGAGGTGAAATAGGAAATACTTACCAAAATAAGAAACCACCAATATTTTCCTATAAATCCAAAAAATCCCATTTCAGGAAAAATAAACGTCAATACAAGCCCAAGAACAATCCGTCCAATAAGATAAAAAAGTAAATAACGAGGTTTCATATCCTTGAAAATAAAATAAAACAAAGTAAATATAGAGTTTTTCCACTATTTATCAATGGTTTATAAAAAAACTTGATTTCTAATAAAAAATGCATACTCTAGAAATCGTTTATGACTTTCTACAAAAAAATGATTCAGATTTCTTTAGTATTTTCTTTCTCCTCTAGAAGACATCCAGCTCGTTGAAGTTGGTTGGATTTTGTGATATAATATAAAGAAATTATAATCCTTAATAATACCTTCCTATAACGAGCACTTCTTGCTTCTTGGGAAGGTTTTTTGATGGAGTGATAAACAAAAAACAAAATATAATCCCCTAAAAATACAACAAAATGGAAACAAAAAAATTCACCATTCTGGTAGCTGATAAAAATCATGCTGGCTACCTTAAACAGATTTTAAAAACTATTGAAGAGTCTGCAAAAATTCGTGGTACAGGGATAGCTCATCGAACCTATCAGTATCTCTTTAAAAAAATGAAAGAAGGAAAAGCTGTTATTGCATTATGTGGTACAGAATTTGCAGGATTTAGCTACATTGAAACCTGGGAAAATAAAAAGTTTGTAGCTACTTCTGGTCTGATTGTTGCTCATAGATTTCGTGGACAAAGACTTTCTTGGGAAATCAAACAAAAAACGTTTCAACTCGCTCGTGAAAGATGGCCAGAAGCAAAAATATTTAGTATCACCACAGGAAGTGCAGTCATGAGAATGAATGAAAAATTAGGCTATCGCTCTGTAGCTCTTTCAGATCTCACAAAAGATGAAGCCTTCTGGTAAAGCTGTAAAGAATGTCGAAATAACGACATTTTAGAGCGTTCCCAAAGAAAATTCTGTTGCTGTTCAGGAATGATGTTTGATCCAGACGATCAACTCTGTATCTCAAAATTACATGCTTTAAAAAATCTGTAAACTAAGAAGTCGTGTAGTATTTCTATGCGACTTTTTTATACAACATAAGTTATTTTACTCCCAAGATACACTTCCTCATCTTCACAAATCACAACCTGTTCCAAAGAAATATCATCTACTTCATCAATCTCTGGACAATGCAACCATGGACGAACACTCAAAATAACTTTCCCTGAATGGGATTGGTGTATTTCCTGTACATACCCCCAGTTTTCTTTCCCTTTTCTCCTCTTCTCATGAGCTAAAAAAAGCTGATTAACTAAACTGCGAATTTTACGAAATCTCTCATGTAAAACTTTATCAGAAATCTTATCAGGAAGTTTAGAAGATTCAGCTAAAGTCTCATCATGATACTCAAAAAGTGCAATATTATCAAAATACTCTTTTGCAATAAATTCACAAAGTTTTTCTACATCTTCTTCAGTTTCCCCAGGAAATCCAATAATAAAATTTGTACGAATAAAATGCACAGGAAATTCCTCCTTAATAAATTCCAAAAACGTGTAAATTGCCTGTTCATCATAAAATCTCCCCATGCTCTGCAAAACAGGAGAAGAAATATGCTGAAGAGGAATATCAAAATATGGAATAAACTTTTGAAACGAAGTCAGCTTTTTTAATTGGCTCAGGGTAAGTAAATCAGGATAGAGATATAGTACACGATAACGAAATTTACCTTTCAATTGTTCAATCTCTTCCAAGAGTTCAAAAAGCTGGGGTTTTCCATAGATATCCGTCCCATAACGCGTGGAATCCTGAGCAATCAAAATAATTTCTTCAGCTCACTGGTTAAGTAAATTCTGTACTTCTTCCAATATCTTTGGGATAGGGAGTGAAATCTGTTTTCCTCTGATTTTTGGGATGATACAAAACGAGCAGGAATTGTTGCACCCCTCAGCGATTTTGAGGTATTCAAATTTATTGTCGATATTTGTCAAAGCTCTCGGATTATCGAGCCATTCAAAATCAGTAAAAAGCTGACTTTTAAATCCCTTGAGGAGTTCTAGGATTGAAACATTTTTCAAATCATTTCGAGAAAGTGTTGCAATCCGCTTATTATTTGAAAGATTTTTTCGTTTCGCTTGCTCTTGTTTTTCTCCAGTCAGTTTCTCGTAATATTGCACAGCACACCCAATGAGACAAATTTTCTTATGATGAGCCAAAAGTTTATCTATGGTCTGAAACATTTCTTCCCTCCCCGAGGAGATAAATCCACAAGTATTTAGAAAAACAAGTTCCACCCTGCGGTCATAAGGATCTATAGAATAAATAACATTTTCTGTAGGATTTGATAAAATTTTTCCTAACAAAAGCTGACTATCTACTAGGTTTTTTGTGCATCAAAGGTTGATAAATGAAATACTATGAGGTTTTGACATCAGGCTAAAAAAATAATGAAAAAACAAGTATAACAAAATGGGATAAGGTTTGCAACCTCAAAAGCTTTTTCCCATTGCAAAAAATACCATAAATCCTATACTTACCTCCATAAAAAGCAGACTACCTTTAAAAATATTTCTTCCTTATCTCATGCAACGAAATCAAATGCAACTTTCTATCAATAATCTAGAAAAAACCTACATAGCCACCCGTCCTATTTTTGAACACCTCAATTTTACCTTTCCTACCAGACATATTCTAGGAATTGTAGGACCAAATGGGGTCGGAAAAACTACCCTTGCAAAAATATTAGCAAAAAAAATCAGACCAACTGCTGGTTCTATACTCACCAACGTAAATATTGGTTATCTTCCTCAGGAAATCAGCTTTGGAGATACGGTGACCATCAAAGGGTACCTCAAAAATTTTGTACAACCCCGAGAAGACTACAAAGTTCTGGAAGCGACTCGACAGGTAGGACTCTACGATATTTCCCTCAATAGAACTCTTTCCACCCTCAGCGGAGGACAGCAGAGAAAAGTCCTTTTTGCTTCGATGATTTTGCAGGAAAAAGACCTTCTTATTCTTGATGAGCCCACCAATCACATTGATACGGAAACTAGAGAGCGATTCGTTCAATATATTCAGAATTTTCCAGGAATGATTCTGATGATTTCCCATGATAGAGCTCTGCTCAATGAGGTTTGTGAAGGAATATTAGATTTTGAATTTGGAAAAATTCACTATTTCGAGGGCGACTATGAAAGCTACAAAGAACAAAAATCCTCCTATCAGCAGAGACTCAAAGAAGAATCTGAGAGATATGAAAGGAGAAAAAAGAAAATGGAAGACTGGCTTCGTTTGATTGAGCAAAGAGCTTCCTACTATGCAAATCCTACCTTCGGGAAACTCCTCAAAGCCAAAAGATCCCAATTTAATAGAAACTTTTCAGGAGCCGATCCAGAAAAAGTTCGTTTCACCAAGCAAGCAAACCTCCACTTAGAAGGAGGAGTCCACAATAGTAAAAGAATTCTTCGCTACGAAAAAAAAGACATTATTATCGCTGATCATCTGCTCCTCAAAGCTTGTTCTTTCGAAATGCGAGGGAAAGAAAGAATTCTCCTTCAAGGAGCAAACGGAACAGGGAAAACTACCCTCCTTCGCGACATTGTTGCTCAATTTACCAAAAATATTGATCCCAAAGTCACTATCGGAAGTGGAATTAAAACCTGTTATATTGATCAGTATCAGCTCAATATTGATTCCACGAGTTCTGTGCTTGACGAATTCCTTTCCAAAGTCGAAGGAGTTTATCGTGATCAAATCAGAGCAAAAAAAATGCTGAGTAATTTTGGTTTAGGAGAAATCACCCGAAATCAATCCGTTTCTACGCTCAGTTATGGACAAAAAGTCCGTCTCAGATTTGCAGAAATTTCTGGCTATAGCTACGACCTCCTTATCCTCGATGAACCCACCAACCACTTGGATATTGCTACCAGAGAGGTGATTGAAAAAGCACTTGTAGACTATGAAGGAGCTATTTTACTCGTGTCTCACGACCAGTATTTTGTCCAAGAAGTATTGATTGAAAGAATCTTTGAAATAATGGATCACGAGCTCCTAGAGAAATAAAAGTTTCATGGGAATTCTCCTCTTGAAAATAGTCACCAAATCTGTATATATACTCCTATATTCCTATTTTAAATCTTCTGCATTCTTTCCCAATGAAAAAATTTCACATCATCAAGAGATCTTACATTCGAGTAGTATGTGCTTTGGCATTATCTCTTGCATCGCTGTTTCTCTTTATCCTCAATGCAAAATTCTCCGAAGAATTCACAGGAGGTGTGAATATGTCCATTATCACGCAAGCCGATCCCCAAGCCATCCAAGACAAACTAGAAGCTTATCTAGCAAAAAATGGATATACCAACGCAAATGTACATATTAATCAGACTCCTGAAGACGTTCAAATCAAAATCAATGCCTCTCTTGAAAACGATGAAAAAGTTGCTCAACTCTCAAAAGACGTACAAAATTTCATCACTTCCGAACAACTCGTTTCTTCTTCCAATGATATTATTGGACAGGCAATTATCGGACCAAGTGTCTGATCTTACATGAAAACTTCCGCTTTCCAAGCTTTGATTGTCGGAATTATCTTAATGGTAGTGTATATGCTCTTTGCTTTCGCAAAAATTAGAAAAGATATCCCTGCTCAAGTATTGGGAGGATCTGTGCTTTGTGTATTACTCTTTAATGTACTCATCACTCTGGGAGCATATGGACTTCGAATGATGTTTAATTCCACTATCCAGGTAGATACGGTATTTATTATCGCAGTGCTTACGGTCGTAGCTTATGGTATTAACGATGTAATTGTGATCTTTGATAGAATAAGAGAAAATATCCTTCGTCATGCAAAAGACAAAAATATCCTGATTGGAAAAATCATTGAAGATTCCCTTCGACAAACGATGAAAAGATCTATTGGAACTTCTCTTTCCACTCTACTTGTATTGATCTCAATGTTTATTTTTGGGACAGGTGTCCTTCAACAATTTGCCTTCACCGTTGGAGTAGGAGTAATTGCAGCTGCCATTTGTTCAATCTTTGTGGGTGGTCCTCTCGCTTATCTCTTTATGGGAAAATTTAAAGCAGAGCAAGGAAAATTATAGAAAAGTAAAAAAACTCTGAATATAAAAAAATGTCGTGATAGTAAACCACGGCATTTTTTAAATAGTTTTATTCGATTTACAAGCTGTGATATTTGTTCCAGGTTAATTGCTGGTAGTCATTCCAGCGATTAAATAACAATTTTCCTTTTTCAGGGGTTGTAATAATGCTTACACCATCTGATAAAATAAAAGAGTAATTTTTATTGTCTGTACTGTTTGATAAAACTTCGTACACACGAATAATATTGGTAATATGGAAATATAAATTATTTCCCCCATTAATTGAACACCTCACAACATCGTTGTAAAGAAGTTCAATATTTTCGACTGTTGTGTTCCTAATTACTGTTGTGCTCATAATTTTTGCTTACTTGTTTTATTTGTTAATACTAAAATTTTTGTTGTTATTTTACATATCATACGTAAATATATATATGAAGTCAAGCTAAAATCTCCAAAATAGGACTTTTTTTTCGACAGAAAAAAATTACACTATTTACAATCTTCAGAAATCTCTTTACTAATCTTTTGTATTCTTATGCTTTACTACCAAGACGACTATTGCTACTACTTCCGAAAACCCGCAGGCGTTCCCTCCTCTTTTGGTAAAGAAAAATCATTTCTCGACTACCTCCTAGCAGAAAAAGAGAGAGAAAAAAATCTGATTGTCCAATCTCTTTTCGCTTTCTTCGGTAGAGAAAGAGAACTCTGACTACTTAACCGCCTTGATAATGAAACTTCAGGTTTACTCTATTTCGCTAAAAATCCTAGAGTGTATCAGCAGTTTAAATCTCTTCAGTCCTCTTTCCAACTCAATAAGTATTATCTTGCTGAAGTTTATGGGGATTTTACCCCTCTTATGAAAAGAGGTAAGTATGTTATCTCCTATCCCATCGCTCATCATAAATTTAACCCTGATCGTATGGTGGTTGTAAAACAAGAGAATGATTTACAAAAAATTAAATGAACTCCTCACCATCTCACTACGGAAATCATCGAATTTCAATTTCTACCTACGACCAACACCTCGATTTTGCTCATTCGTATTCAAAAAGGATTTCGTCATCAAATCAGAGCCCACCTTTCGTCAATTGGATATCCTCTTTGTTGAGATAAACTCTATTCAAAATCTGCCCACAAAGGATATTCGAACCTGCAACTTTTTTCTGTAGGGATAGAGACAGTGTAGCTCTGTTATTGCGGTAGCAAACCCTCTTCCGATAGGTCTGTGATTTTGCTACCCATCACGCCACATAAAAATTCACTGATTCATAGAAGTAGTGAACTTTTTAACAATTATAGTGAATTTTTGTGAAAAAAATGATAAAAATTCACATATTCAGTGAAATAGTGAATAAAAAGTTGCTTTTTTTTGAAATTTGGAATATACTAGAAGAGTTCACTGGATTGGTGAATTAATTCACTATAGTTGTGAATATTTAAAACCCCCTTTAGTTTTCAGACTTATTTTTATATGCAACACCCTGGAATCCTTCTCGGAAATACCATTAAAGATCAAGGACGAACTCAGAAAAAGTTTGCATTTTTGGTGGGAAAGAAAGTGAGTGAGGTGAACGAACTTATTAAAGGAAAGAGAAATATTACGATTCAATGGGATTATTTACTGCATAATGTTTTTGGTGATCCTATTAAATATTGGCTTCAAATGCAGATAGATTATGATTATGAACAATTCCTGGCTACAGAAAATCTCTCTAATAGAGTAGAGGAAAATATTTCAAAAGAGGAAACTTTTGATGAAAATATTATAGAAGAAGATGTTCCAAATAATATTCCAGAAGAGATTGATGTATGGGATCTAGATCCTAGTTCTTCTATTGATGTGGAAGAAGTTCCTCTTTCTAAGGAAAAAATAATAGATAAATCTACCGCTGAAGATAATCAACGAAAAGAAAAACAACAGATTTTTAGAGATTTTTAATAGCTATGAAGGTGTGGTAGTAAATAGTGAAATGCGAGGGGTAAGATATATGAACCTTGTTTATGTGATAGAAATGTTATTTTATTTCTAATGCTATTTTATGGAAGGGGAGAATTGGTATCTTTATTGTCTCAATTATTCTTTTAGCACACTACTGGCTCGTTTACGGAAAATAATAGTATTTTTCGAATTTACACGATATCAAACTGAAAGAATTGCATCCAAATTGTAAAAGTTTGTCTGATACTGCTGTTTCCCATCATTACCCATATGTGCAAAAATTGCACATATGCTCTCTTCTTCCAATTCTCCTTCAATAAAAAGGTTTTTTAGATGTTTGGAAACTACACTTCTGTCCAAATTATGATGTTCACTTCTGGATTATTGATTACCTGCATGATTCCCAATTTATTTAACGCATTCAAGTGAGCTGCATAGTACGGTGTACTTACTCCATCATATTGATCTCCAAACAAAATTCTTGAAAGGATCGTGGCAAATTCTCCTCTAGA
>JAITGP010000044.1 GCA_031280545.1 Candidatus Peribacteria bacterium | reverse complement strand
GGAAGACTGCTTCTTTTGGCATTCCCGTCTGAGAAAGCATCTCTGGGTTCACGAAAATGATATAAGCCATCGCAAAAAAAGTGGTAAGACCTGCGATGATCTCGATTATGGGTTTGGTCCCATACTTCTTGAGGTGGAAGAATTTTTCCATAGGCGGAGAAATAAGAAAATAAAAGAAAGCTGAAAGAAGGATTCTTTCACTCCCCTTATAGAAAATGTCGGAGATTTTGCAAGAAAAAAAGAGGCTGATTTTTTGCTTTTTAAATTTTTTGGAGTATACTTGAAGAGTATTTTAGGTTTCTACTTACTAATGAAGAGAAAAATAGAAGATGGATTGGGAGGAGTGGATAGTGCTTCTTCAGTACACCAACAAGTACTACAAACACAAGAAAACAGCAAACAAAGAATTGCTAATAATTTTACAAATTCTACAGATTCTAAAATAAAATACACTGTTGAGTTATTAGGAATGCAAGGGATATCCCCTGCTGAAATTATTAACGCCGTAAAAGATGTAAAAAAACTTGAGAAAGCAGGACTTACCGCTACAGATGCCTTACGTAATGCGGGAACTATTAGAGATATCAAAAATGAAGTTAAAAAGATGATCGAAAACAATTCTCCAGATATTGAATTTTTTGCACAAGGAAGTGAGGGTATTATTTATAAGATGAAAGTCACTATCGAAAATACTGTTCATACCTTTATAGCAATGAAAAAAAGATATGATAATAACGTGAAACATGAATCAAAAATGCTAGCACAGGCGAATAATCTGGTAGTAGATTCTGACAGAAAAGGAGAAAGCTCTCCTAATACGAGAGCGAAAGTGCCAAACTACCTTTGACCGATCAAAGCGAAAGACTTAGAAAATCAAAGTAAGGAGGCTGAATACCTTGTGATGGAATATATAGATGGAAAAACTTTATATACGCTCCAATTGGAAGCTACCATCAAAAGAATGATGAAAAAAGTAGAAACTACGGCTATGTATAGCTTAGAAGAATTAAAAAACGAACAATTTGAAATCTTTAAAAAATCCCGAATCAGTGAGGGAATCGAAAAAATAAAAGGAGAAGTTAATAGAGCAAAAGGCAATTTATCCTCTGCAGAAACAGCATATAAGACATTGCCAGAGCCCATGAGAGAAAAGGCTATAGCAAAAGCAAAAAGTGAGTATGAGTCAGAAATAAATAAAAAGAAAGAAGAAATCAAAACAGAATATTCTTTAAGATGACCTGCCTTTAAAGCGAAGAAAGAAGAATATCTTTCTAACATACAACAGCAATATCTCCAGCTTAAAGAAATTTTCGAAGAGTACAGAAATACTCTCCTTCGTAAACAGATTGATTTTAGGGATGATAACCATTCTTATTCTCAATATACTACCATTAGAGATACTTATTTAAGTGTAATGAGGGACTGCAAACCCATTCTCAAATCCTCTCCTCGAAGATTCCCAGATGTCTATAATTCTAGTACAGATAAACAATGACAAACTACGATGACTTCAGAGTTTTTGAGATTTATGCAAGAAGAGAATCTTCCTATCTTTAGTGCTGAAGAAAGAAAAAAGATCGCTTCACGTATCACCAATACCTTGGATATCTTTCACAAGCATCATTTCTATCATAGAGACCTAGGAGAAAATCCTAGAAATTTGATGTTCAAAAGAGAGAACGGAGAATATATCCCCTACATTATCGATTTTGGACTTGCAACAGAAGATGTACGTTATCAAGAAGGACCAGAAGCAAAGTATGATCCACTTCATACTTCTAGGACATCCGTTACGGAAACCTATTATGCTAAAGATTCCGCAATCCTCTCTTTTATTACCTCTGGAGAAGAAGCATAGAAAAAACTGACCTCGATGTGAAGTCAGTTTTTTTATTTGAAAGTATCTTTTACCAAGATTTGGTAGTTTCCAATATTGCTTTGGTAATAAAATTATTCATCATCTTCACTACCTTTCACTTTCCCAGATCTCTCAGCGATGATTTTCTTTGCAACTTGTTCTGGTACTCTTTCGTAATTGGACATCTGCATAGTAAACTGTGCTCTACCTTGAGTATTTGAACGAAGGTCTGTAGAATATCCGAACATCTCAGCAAGAGGAACTTTTGCACTAATTGCTGTAGCATTTCCTCTAGGAGTCTGCCCAAGGATGATTCCTCTACGAGAAGAGAGATCTCCCATTACGGTACCTACATAATCATCAGGTGTCACAATTTCTACTGCCATGATTGGCTCAAGTAGTACTGGTCCAGCTTTGAAGAACGCGTCTTTCATAGCTTTATGCGTAGCCACTTTAAAGGAAACTTCTGATGAATCCACATCGTGGTAAGATCCGAAGAATGGAACCACTTTCACATTGATGATTGGGAAACCTGCCAAAAGTCCTTGTGCAACGACTTCTCTAGCTCCTTTATCGATTGCGGGGATGAATTCGTTTGGAATCACACCACCTTTGATTTGAGATTCGAATTCGTAAAGTTTTTCATCATTTTTCTCGAGTTTGAGCACCACGTGTCCGTATTGTCCTCTACCTCCAGACTGCTTTTTGAAAATTCCTTCACCTTCTACATTATTAGTAATAGTTTCTCTGTAAGCCACTTGAGGAGCTCCTGTAGTCACTTCCACTTTATGTTCTCTTTTTAATCTATCTACGATCACTTCGAGGTGAAGTTCTCCCATACCAGAGATAATAGTTTGACCTGTTTCTTCATCTGAACGATAATTGAAAGAAGGATCTTCGTATGCGAGTTTTGATAGTCCAAGACCCATTTTTTCTTGATCAGCTTTTGATTTTGGTTCTACAGCAATAGAGATCACAGTTTCAGGGAATTCCATATTTTCGAGGATGATGGGATGTTTTGGATCACAGAGGGTATTTCCTGTTCTCGTATCTTTGAGTCCAAGGAAGGCACAGATATGTCCAGCGTGGATTTCATCGATTTCTTCACGTTTATTTGCGTGCATCAAAAGCAACCTTCCTACCCTTTCTTTTTGGTTGGTAATTGGGTTAAAGAGGGTATCTCCTGAGCGAACTACTCCTGAATAAATACGAACATACGTAAGGGTACCTACAAATGGATCTGTCAGGATTTTGAAAGCGATAGCTGAAACAGGTTCTGTGTCAGAAGCCTTTCTTTCGAGTTTCTTTTCTGAATCATCAGGATCTTCTCCGATCATTGCTCCTCTATCAAGTGGAGTTGGGAGGAAATCAATCACTGCGTCGAGCATCAACTGTACTCCTTTATTTCCTAGAGCTGAACCACACATTACCGGGAAGAGTTCTCCGGAGATGGTTCCTGTTCTGATTGCTCTTTTGATGACATCTTGTGGAATTTCTACTCCTTCGAGAAATTTTTCTGCCAATTCGTCGTCGAAAATGGAAATCGTATCCAGCATTTTTTCTCTATAATTTTCTGCTTGAGCTTGAAGGTCAGCAGGGATTTCGTGTTCAAGTACGTCTACTCCTTTATCTCCTTCAAAGGTATAGTATTTCATGTTGATGAGGTTTACTACTCCAGCAAACGTTTCAGCTTTCCCATTTGGGATTTGGATAGCAACAGATTTATCTGTCATTCTATCTTTGATAGATTCCAAACAAGAATAGAAGTCTGCTCCCATTTTGTCCATTTTATTGGCGAAAATCATTCTAGGAACGTTGTATTTGTCAGCCTGTCTCCAAACGGTTTCAGTCTGAGGTTCTACTCCCTGAGAAGCATCGAGCAAAGCTACCGCTCCATCGAGTACACGAAGAGATCTCTCCACTTCAATCGTAAAGTCCACGTGACCTGGGGTATCGATAATGTTGATATGGTGATTTTTCCAGAAACATACCGTAGTCGCAGAGGTAATCGTGATCCCTCTCTCTTTTTCCTGTTCCATCCAGTCCATATCTGCCTCACCATCGTGAGTTTCTCAGATTTTGTGCTTTTTTCCGGTGTAGAAAAGGACTCTTTCGGTTGCGGTAGTTTTTCCAGCATCGATATGTGCCATAATTCCAATGTTTCTTACCCTTTCGAGGGGTGTGATGTCTGCCATTTGTGTAAAATAATAAGTAAAACTAAGAATGCTGAGTTTATAGGGAAGTGGGAGGGAATTTCAAGAGGAAAAAAAGTCTGAAGGTTGAGTCTTTATTCAATCAGATTCCGAAAAGCTACAGAATTTCAACCTTCACTGCCAACTAGCAGAGTTTCTACGATATCGAAGAGATGTTCTTTCCCATCATCCAAAATAGCTTCTAATTCTTGAATTTTTAAACTATCAGGAAAGTAGGTCATAGGTATCTCTCCATAATACCATCGAACATGAACATCTTCATAACGCCAGTCATTTTGATATACTAGAGGGAGTTTTCTCTGATACATATACCAAGGATAACTAGAGCTACTTTCTGGATCACGTATAGGGAAGTTTCTCTGATAGTTTGGGACTAAAGATCGGCAAATACTATAGTGATATTCTCTCTCATCATATAAGCAGGTTTCATTCTCATTTAAGTTTTCACATCATACTATAAAACAACGATCAGTAATCAATGTTCCTGTCAATAAATAGTGTGCAAAATCATAATATTCTTTACACCCCTCATAGACGATCTTAGGAGACTGAGTTTCATTGTCCCACTCAGTACAACTGGGGGTTCATAATTGAGAATCTATTAATTTTTCATCAAAATAGAGAGGTGTTTTTGTGGGCTCCACTAACCGCATACTTCATCATCCATCTCCATTCGCTTTTTTTACGAAATAAGGGAATCAAACTCCGTTTCCATTTCAAAAGATAGTGTGATAGAGGCAGCTTAAGTAGGTATTCCCTAATAGATCCCTTTCTGTATATTCTGCCAGATAGTCTTTATCTGCGATGTAGTCAATAAAGCAAGTATTTACTCTTTCTGAGAAAGGGATATCTAGTTGAGTAGATGGGATATTCATTGAAAATTGACATCACATAAGAAGCACGGGAAGAAACAAACAAAGCCGAAAAGAAATTTTTTTCATATCAAGTAAGAAGAAAGGAAAGTAAAAATAGAGGAGAAAACTCCTCTATTTTATACATATTACTTAATATAAATCAAGTCTTATGGGTTTGCTGAAAACTCAAAGGCAACAGATGTTCCTGAAGTAATATTACCCGTCCTCAATGTCATATGAGCATGAGGACCTTGTGCATTACCTGTGGACCCTATATATCCAAGTATTGTTTCACCAGCACGTACATAATCTCCAATTTGAATTGAAGAAAGAAGCCCCTGTAGATGTCCAACTTGAAAAGCATATGTAGTATTACCTATAGTTTGTTCAATGCCGATTTGATTCCCTCCATCTACATGAAATCTCTTTCGAACAACTCTTCCATCTAATGGAGATTTTACAGTAGCTCCATTTGATCCTCCTGTTTTTGTCCAATCCACAGAATATTGTTCTGTTGAACCAGTGTGCTCATTCTGACCAGGACCACAGCTTATATACCAACTACCTTTACTTCCCCATGAGGAGCCATCCGCACCGAATGGCCATATCAATTTTTTTGGACTTCCCGAGAAATTGACATAAGTATTGTCTATATAATTTGGATCAGGGGTATATGTGGAGTAAGCACCATTCCGATAAACTTTATACGTAAAGGTATATCGTCCATGTTGAGAAAGTGTCATTTCCTTATACCAATTACCTGAGGAATTTAATGCCATACTGTGCGTATAGTTGGCACCATCAGGGGCAGTAAAGATAATATCTACTCCTGTAGTCCCTGATAAGGGGTTTGCCACAAAGAACTTGTAATACGTCACTCCTGGTCTCCCATGAGTTGTTTCACCTGAGAAGGGTAAGGTACCTACAATGTGGTAGCCATACTCTAATCCGCCAGATCTTAAAGTTGGTTGTTCTGAGCTAGCTGCAGACTCCTCGATAGAAGTAAGAACATTTTCTATCTCATCTTGAACACAAGATGAAAACATTAACATACTTGCGACGAAAAACATCGCACAAATCACTGTAAGAAACTTTATCCGTTTCATAATTTTTCATTTTATGACCTCTCTAGCGAAAGAAAGATCAGATTAATTTTATCTTTATTCTAATTAATTTAACAGATTCGCTTATCTCTGCTTTGGATGTACTGAACAACAAGCACATCGGTTATTCACTGTAAGGATTGTTCTAATGACCCATCGATCATTTTCCCTATTCTATCAAATTCAAGTGATAGATCCTGGACCTAGTATAGCTATGCCTCTTGACCCCGCAGTACTGCGGAGGTATATAGTGATTTTTTGTTTTTATTTTTTGTTGCAACGTGTGCGTTTGTACAAATGTTAGAATAAAAATCAAGGGAAATTTTAGGAAAAGTTAATCTATTTAATTCCTCTGTTTTACTCCACAATCTCATCGCCATCTACATACCACCCTCCATTGAAAGTATCTCTTTTAATTTTCCCGATGACAGAAATTTGACTCGGCAAGAGATCACATTTATCGCCCTTGCTTCGGAACATCACGTGGATAAGTAGATCTCCCCGTTGGGCGTAGATTTTCATGTGCCCGTGTCAGCTTTTCCCTACTTTTTCTACTCTATGTACTTCGATATTTTCGAATAAAAAGCGGGGCTCGGAATTTCCTTCTCCGAAAGGAGTGAATTTCTCGATTAGGGCGAAGTTTTCTGTAGTCCATTCATGAGGAAAGATCTGGGTATCGACTACGATTACTTTTTCTAAGTTTTCTGTATGGATCTTATCTGAGCAGTATTCCTGCATCTTTTCGCAGAGAAGCTCCAGTTTTTCTATCTTGACTGTCAGTCCTCATGCCCCTTTGTGCCCACCATATCTTTCGAGGATTTCCTCGTGAGCCAAAATCATATCGATGACATTAAAGTAATCTGGGCCACGCAGGCTCGCAGAAGCAGTGCCTTTTTCGGGGTCGACTTTAAAAATCATAGAAGGCTTGTGATATTTTTCTGTCAGTCTCCCCGCCATAATCCCGATCACGCCTTCATGGAATTCCTCGCTCCGAGCTACAAGCAGATGTTTTTCAAGATTAACCATCTTTTCAGCTACTTTAAACCCTTGATCCTGAGTCTTTCTCCTATCGTTATTGATTTCGTCAATTTTTTGGAGAAATGCTAGCTGGGGTTCTCCCTCGTGAAGGAGGATATTCAGGCTATCATAAGGAGATTGCATTCTCCCGCCCGCATTGATTCTAGGACCAATCACAAATCCGATATGATAGGTGTCGACCGGACTTTTGATATTAAGATAGGAAAGAAATCCCTTTAAAGAGGGGGGAAGTGTGTCTGGGGAATGATTGATCAGATCTAGTCCTTTTTGTACGATGAATCTATTTTCATCTAGGAGAGGCACCACGTCCGCCACCGTCCCAATCGCCACAATTGGCAAAAAGAAATTAAAAATCTGATTTTTTTTCTTGCTATCAAAGGTACATTTGGTGAGCAAAGCATTGATGAGTTTAAAGGCTACTCCGACTCCTGCCAGTCCGTGAAACGGGTACTTTGGACTGCAACAAGGATTTACCACAGCGATCGCCGCGGGGAGATCATTGAGAGGGTGATGGTGATCGGTGATGATGAGGTCGATATTGAGGGTTTTGGCATAGAGAGCTTCTTCGATGGAGGTGATTCCATTATCTACGGTAATCACAAGATCCACGCCCTTGGTTTTCATGTCTTCTAGGTGTTTTACTTTTAGTCCGTATCCGTCTTCTTTTCTATTGGGGTACATAATGCTGACTTCAGGGTATTTCAAAAAGTATCTGAGAAACTTATAGAGACAATAGCTCGCCGTCACTCCATCCACGTCATAATCCCCGAAAATCATAATTTTGTCGTGGTTTCTCATCGCCTGAATGATATGCTCTACAGCTTTTTTCATATCATTGAGGAGGAAAGGGTCGTGCCGGGTATTGGTGAAGCTTGGTTGGAAAAAAGACTCCGAGTCAGAGGCAATTTTTCTGATAGTAAGTAATCTCTCTATAAAGGGAAGTTCGTAGGATTGATTGAGGAGTTCGTATCTCATAGGTTATACTAGTAGTAGAAAAATATCATGTGATGGTAGTGTAGTGTTTTGGGTGGGAGATGCAATAGGTGTTTTTTGAGAAAATATTTTTATAAGTTTTTATCTTGCATTTAGATCGGAGTTTCTTATAAGCAGATTTTAAAACAAAAATATAAAGCAGAAATGCAGAAGTAAAAAGATAGCTTCTACGCCATCAAGGTCTTTCAAGGATGTCTCTCTTGGTTTCATTGGGTACTTACCCAGTGAGATAATGAGATAGTAGGGAACGGTAGACCTTACTTAGTTAATGGACGCTCTGACACTACCTTAGGAGCTAAAATAATAACAAATATATGAAAACAAAAAAATGGTTTTCGGTTTTTATTGCGATGTTTGTCATCGTATCAATTACAGCTTATGCTTGGAATGGAAGTAATGAAGCTGTTGTTAATAATGAACCATCTATTGTAGATGCTTCTAGTGTATCCAGCACAGGGGTACAAAGTTTCAGTGATTGTGATGGATTCTCTGCTCTTCCGACATCACATACATTTAATTGTGGTAGTTGTACAAAATATGTCATTACTGCTGAGCATAACCACAATACCCAAAAGGGAATCACTATCCAAGAACGAGATGCTACTGGTAATCAGGTGAAATCTTATTCTTTAGTAATTCTTCCTGGCGTATGTTTGATTCATGAAGAAGTTCCTAATCCTTCCACAGTAAAGGTTTACTATTCGATAGGAGTTGCTCCTTATCTTGTATCTGGAACTGTATGTCTATCCACACAGTAATCTAACTTAGCTTAAAGTCCCATGATGTATACATGTGGGACTTTTATATATTAATCTAATAAATAAAAGGCTTGATTTACTATATTACTATATTATTATAGCTTATATAATATATTTTATCCTACTCCTACTAACCTCATGACCCCCCCCCTCCTCAGTTCTACCACAAAAAAATGAGTATTAGCATCCTTTTTATATACCCTCTTTGTCTTTATCGTTTTCTTTTCAAAGAGCTATTCACTAAATTATTTATACCAAACAAGTTCTACAAATCTGACCTTCTGAGAACAGGCTGACACCGTAAATTGATTTATCATAGAGGTTATTTTTTGAGAAATAGGATATTACGCTCTGTGGGGGATTCTCCTGACGGTTATCGTGTTTTTGATTACCCAAGGGATAGATATAAAAAATAAAGTATTCACTCGAAAATCCTTATCGCTTTCTTTGCTACTATTTCTTATTGTTTCGGGATATTTAGGATTTATTTTACGAGGACATGGATTTATTAGTTATATTAGTTTTAAGGTATAGATAATTTTCTTTCTCTTGTAAATCCCAGCAAAAACACTAATAAGGGATAAATATTTATTTCTCTTTTTTCTATGTTTACGCTTATAAAAACCGTGATTGATTTCGTTCTTCATATTGACCAACATTTGGACTTTTTCGTGACAGAATATGGGGCTTTTACCTATGCAATCCTCTTTGGCATTATTTTTGTGGAGACTGGAGTGGTAATTCTGCCTTTTCTGCCTGGTGATTCCATGCTTTTTGCAGCGGGAGCGTTAGCTGCGATTTCTGAGGGATTACATGTTTGGATATTGCGAGGGGGGTGTTTTATCGCTGCAGTACTGGGAGATACCGTCAATTATGAAATTGGTCGTTATCTAGGAAAGAAAGCGTTCACAAAATATCCCAAAATTTTCAAGCCTCAATATTTAGAAAAGACTGAATCTTTTTATGATAAGTATGGTCCAATGACGATCATTTATGCAAGGTTTGTGCCGATTGTTCGCACGTTTGCACCGTTTGTAGCGGGAGTGGGGAAGATGAAGTATGGGAAATTTCTCTCCTATAATGTCATCGGGGGATTTGCGTGGACATCTCTTTTTGTCTGGGTAGGATATTTTTTTGGGAATGTGGAGTTTGTGAGAGAGAATTTTTCACTTATTATTCTTGCAATTATTTTCATTTCGATTTTGCCGATTGTTATTGGGTGGTTTTTAGGGCGTAGGAAAGAGGTTGCTAATTAGTTGACAAGTATAAATATTTATCTATACTTATAGTGAAGTGTTTTATTTTCTACTTATGATAACAATATGCACAGAAAAATTCTCTTTTGGAATAAGTTTGCAAGTGCTATCCTGCGAATTTTTACAAGCTGGCTTCTACTCGCTAGCTTTAACTGCCTTCTCCTTGAAAATTGGAAAGACTGAGGAATTTTAGTACTTCTGTCTCTTGCTTTTCTTCTCTCAGGGATAGGTATCTATAGCAATAAAAGACGAGCGTTTGCGGGGGTCAAGGCTTTTTTTATTATCATTACTATTCTTTCTATCTATTTAGGAATGCTGATAATGATCCAAAATCATCCTCTTTCCTTTGGAATATGAGAGATCCTTGAAGTTTGTTTTATCCTCTTTTCGATAAGTTTTATCCTTACTTTAGAGATTCAACAAAAAAGACTAAAAACACCGATTGAAAGTATCCCAGAACAATGGAAATCTCAACATAAGCAACGGATTTCTGCAGTAGTAGTATTTTTGGTAATAAGTCTGCTTACGACGGTTTACTTCTTCATTGGAAAGCAAGTACAAACCGTACCTTTCGTACCAGATTCTTATTTTGAGAAAACACGAGAAAAACCTGATTTGCCAGATGTAGAAAATGGCTATGAAGAGTTAAGAAAGCTAATTGGAGATATAGAACATCCTTTAAGTCAAGAAAAAGAAAAGTATTCCTTTATTTATTGAAGTAAAGAGATTGGAAGTTCAATAAATTATGAAAATAATCTTTCTCCATCGGATGAGAAGTATTTAACAACCCCTGGGCAACGAGTCTCTTCAAATAGAGTATACGGACAACCTCAAGAGAGATATAATACTTTTGCAGAGTTTCTCCTAGCAAACCCTGATGCTTTAGAGATAGAGAAAGTGGAAACTCTGAAAAATTCTGATTTTTTCCCTTGTTTAATAAAGATTGTAGAAATGGAGCGAAAAAATACCGATACTACCCTACCAAAACTCCAAAATATCCAAGCAGTAGAAAGAGTACTTCTACGTTTAGTTGGGTATTATGCCGATACAGGGGATCTATCAACTGCGGTGGATCTCAATATCCTAGCCCTTAAATTAGGAGATAAGTATCTCTCTACCTATAGTTCACTCGTACAAGGACTCATCGCAATAGTCGGAACCAACTTAGCTACTGCTGGTACCGAATATCTCATTAACCACCATGAACTTAACACAGAAGATAGAGCTCGTATCTTAGAGACTTACAAAAATATTTTAACTACCGAAAAGGAAACTGCAATTAGAAATATTTTCAAAGGAGAATATACTGCGATGTCTGAAATGGTTCGCGATTTTGATTTCAAAAGTCCTGATGAGATTAATACTATTGGAGTGAATATTGAACCTCCTTATTTGGATATCTACTGAGCTTTAATTCTAAAAAAGCCCTTCTACGATAGAGAATTCACGAGGGAAAAATATAAATATGCCATCAAGGAAAGTACTGAACTCGTTTTACTTTGACTTACACCTGACTACGACTACTCTGCTTTAGGTTCTCAACCTTGGAATCGATATAATATTGCAGGAAATATTACGCTCTCGGCTCTTCTTCCGCGTTTACAAGGAAGCTATGTTATGCTTGATAGACTCTACCAAAAAAAAGACCTCATAGTTTCTAAATTAGAAACATAATCAACGGCAAATTAGGAAGTCCCCATAAAATGTGGGGCTTTTTTTGCAAAATAAAAAATTCTGAGTATACTTAGGAGATGTACTTTACTCTCTAATCTCTTTTTAATGTCTGATACTCCTCTCACCCCACAAGTTCCCGCAACAGCACCCGTTCCGCAAGCACAACAAGCCCCAGTAGCTCAGCCTGTTCAAGCTACTCCTGCCCAAGCACCCGCAGAGGGGACAAATTCAGTTTCTTCTGATCCTATCAAGTATTTGGAACATCTTTTTGATATGATGATCAAGTATGATAGTTCGGATATTTATCTCACGTATGGTGAAGAACCAACACTGAGAGTGTTTGGAGAAGCAAGAAGAATTCAGGGAGTACCAAAACTGGATGACCAGACGTTGGATGGGATTGCTAACTATATGATGAGTGAGGAAGATAGAAAAAACTATACCACCAATCTGGCCTGTGATCTAGGTATGTCGATGCATGGAAGACGTTATAGGGTGAATATTTCCCGTCAGAGAGATCATTTCATGATTGTGGTAAGACTTTTGGAGGAAAAGATTCCTACCATTGATGAAAAAGGGTTGCCTCAGATTTTTAAACAGCTGATTCAAAAGACGAACGGAATCATTTTTGTGGCAGGACCTACGGGTTCTGGAAAATCTACGACTCTCGCAGCTATGATCGAAGAAATTAATATGGCTAAGCCTAAGCATATTATCACCATTGAAGACCCGATTGAGTACGTCTTTGAACCAAAAAAAGCTCTTTTTGAGCAGAAACAGCTCGGGAAAGATATTACGAGTTTCGCAGGAGCAATGAAATTCGCCCTCAGGCAGAGACCCGATGTGATTCTCTTTGGAGAGATCAGGGATCCAGATTCGCTGAGAAACGCCATTGCCTTAGCGGAAACAGGACATCTTGTGATGACTACAATTCACTCCAGATCCGCTGAACAGACGATCAATAAGATTATCTCCATGTTCCCGGCTGATGAACAACCTCAAATTAGAAATCAGATTTCTGAGAATATGACAGCGATTATTATCCAGAAACTGCTGAGAAAAGCTGATGGAAAAGGAATGGTGCCTGCTCATGAGATCCTGCTCAATAATACTGCAGTGGAAAATACGATTAGAGAAAATAAAATGAATCAGATTAAAAATGTGATGTATACCAATAGAAATGTCGGAATGCAACTTCTGGAAGATAATCTGGCTAATCTCGCCGCTCAAGGGCTTATCACTCCAGAAATGGCTATGGCGAATGCGAATGATCATGATCACGTAAGAAGAGAATTGCAGACAAAAGGATTTCAGGTATAATATCTTACAATAAAACTCTCCCTGTGGGAGTTTTTTCTATCTTCCCGAGTTTTAGAAGCAAGGGCTCAATATCTTCTTCGAGCGATTTTTCGTTTACTCCTAATTGTGCTGCAATAGCTTTGGCCCCCAAGGGACGATCATAATGTGCTAATACATCCAAATATTGCAGATGTAAGGGAGTCATTCAGCCTTCTTTGATCTGAGAATGAGTCAGAAAATCTGATCGAACATTTGGGGTCAATTTTTCTACTCCATGATTCACACAAAAATCTCTGATCTTGATACACAAATTATGGATTTCACGTGGGACAGAATCAACTTTCTTGGCTATTTCTGCCAGTAATGGAGTATCTGTGAAAGCAATTTGATAGTGTTGGAGGTATCTTTTGATGATGATCTGTTTTTCTTCAAAGGTATAGTCGGTGAAGTGAAAGGAATAGATACATCTATTTTTCATCGGCTGAGAGAGCATTTCTGGTTTGGTAGTGGCTCAAATCAGGGTAAACGGATTGATAGGAATTCTCACTCCCCCGCCCTCAGGCATTACCATATCGATGACAAAATCTTCCATCGCGATATAGAGCACCTCTTCGATTGTAGGCTTCAAACGGTGAATCTCATCGATAAACAAAATATCTCCGCTTTCTAAACTATTTAAAATGCTGACGATTTCACTGGGTTTGCTAATGGCGTAAGCCGTCACCACTTTCATTTGGACTCCCAGCTGAGAAGCGATAATATGTGCCATCGTCGTTTTCCCAAATCCGCTCGGTCATGAAAAGAGAATATGCCCCAAATTTCCTGCTCTTTTCTGAGCGGAACCGATGGCAGTTTTCAGCATTTTTTTGATCTGTTCTTGTCCGACAAAATCCGAGAATGTTTCTGGTCTCGTCTGGGGAGATGGTGTGGTGATTTGCGTAGTGTCGATTTTTTTGATTTCCATACTGATGGGTTTATGGAATTGAGAGAAAAATGCAAGGAGTTTATGCAATGAGAAGAGCTTGAAATAAGCTCGCCTTTGTCTATACTTCTCTTACGATTTACTCTTACTTCGCGATGAGATCTTTTTTGACGTTCAGTTTTCATTCTTATAGTTTTGATAAAGTGTCTCTCCAGGCAAGCTTTACTTATCGTTTTGATGAAGAGTTTTTTACGGAAACAGTGAATTTTGCTACACCCATAAAAGAGGGAAAAGCTGATTTGGATGATACTATTATCGATACGTTCTTGAAACATATTCATATCGCGATTGGGATTTCTTATTATAAACTTTTTCCGAAAGCAGAAATCATTGTCCCTGATTGGCGAGATGAAGAAATGCTGAATTTTTGGAAGAAATTTTATCTGAATGGATTGGGGGAATTTATGGTGGTAAATGGGTTATCACCGAAGGAGGTGGCTAGATTTGCTGTTAAACAATCGCTTCTTCCATCACATTCTAGGACAGGTACAAGACCAGTCCCAACACCTTCCAATGCTCTCCTTTTCTTCTGAGGGGGAAAAGACTCTTTGGTCAGTGTAGAACTTCTCAAACAGCAAGGGAAACCTTTCACGCTCCGAAGTATGGGAGATCTGCCTTTACATGCACTCGCTGCTAGCAAGGTTGATGCGGAAAGAATCATTCAAATCCGCCAGCTTGATCCGAAGCTTTTCGAAATGAATAAAAGCTGAGAGTGGTATAACGGGCACGTTCCGATTACGGGGATTCTGTCTTTTATCTCTCTTTTGACAGCATATCTGTATGGATTCAATGAAATTGTTCTCTCCAATGAAAAGTCTGCGAATGTAGGGAATATGCTCCTAGATGGGGTAGAGATCAATCATCAGCGATCCAAAAGCGAAGAATTTGAGCTTGCATTTCAAGCGTATGTAAAAAGAGAAATTAGTGAAGAAACCAGCTATTACTCGATTCTACGTCCTCGAAGCGAACTGCGTATTGTGCAAGAATTCTGCAACTATCCTCAGTATTTTTATTCTTTTTCCTCTTGTAATAGAAATTTTCATATTTCTGGGTCTCAATTATCTGGGAATGACCTTTGGTGTGGGAAATGTCCCAAATGTGCGTTCGTCTACACGATGATGAGGGCATTTTTATCGGCAGAGGTGGTCAACGGGATTTTCAATAAAAATCTCTTCGCTGATGAAACGCTACTCCCGCTCTTTCGCGAACTGCTTGGGGTCGAGGGTTGCAAGCCTTTTGAGTGTGTAGGGACGAATGAAGAAATGATCCTCGCATTACAGCTCGTAAGTGCATTTGGATTTCTGGAGGAAGAAAAGGAAATTAAAACCCTCTGAGAAGGGATTTCCTCCTCTCTCGGAGTAGAAAAAATCAGAACCCTCAAATCAGATTTATTAGATTAATATCATCATATCTATGAAAACTTACCCTCAATTTTGGGACCAACTGTAATACGCATTTATTCTATAATTCTAGATCTCATGAAGCCCAACCTTACTGATACAGACATTACAAATACGGATAAAGGTGCAATACTAAGACACGCACCAGCTAAGTATATAAATCAAAAAATAACTCCTCCCCAAACCAAATTTTCCAATAAAAAGCATCAGATAGCAGATTTTAAACAGCTTTCTGAGAAATTTCTAGACCTGAGAGAAGATAAAATTCAGGAGTTAAAACAGAATATTGAAACCTACTTGGAGGAAAACAGGGAAACACTTAAAGATAAAAAAATCAGAATCTGGATCTCTCCCTTTGGAAGAACTATGGAAACTGGGAAGATTTTACTCGAAGCTTTAGAAAAAAGAGGAATATTCATAGATTCTATATCTCTAGTAGAACAGTTAGAGGAAGTGAGGAATTTTCATCGACCCATGCTAAATGCTTTCGCAAACTGAGGGACGTTTACTTGGTGAGACAAAGAATATGAAGTAGATAAGTCTATCACCAACCCCAACAATCTCTCCAATACTAATTATTTTTTTGAAGGATATTATAGAAAAGTGGATAGTGAATATCTAGAAAAACTTGGATTAAAAGAACGTATAACAGAAGTAGAAACTTATCAAGAGATAACCGAAAGGAGCCAAAGGGATTTAACAAGAATTTTAAATGCTGTTGATAACGAGACCTTTTTATTTATAGTATCTCACCAAGCGTTTACCGATCGAATCTATGTAAAGAAAGACAACTATGCCACTAAAGGGCAGCAACCAGGAGAGTTTTGTAAGGTAGACGATAAATTTTTATGATACCTACAAGTATAAATGGAAACCTTAAACACCAAGATTACCCAGTTGACTTCAGACGAAATTATTTCTCTTGAACCACTTTCCAGTGGATTCTGTTCTAGTACCCAGAAAGTAATAGGAAAGAAAGGTGAGTATGTCCTGAGAAACGCTACCATAGGGACGCCATGATTTGAATATCTTTCCGATATCAGAAGATCTTTTGAATTTTCCCATTTGATGTATCTCAATGCTGAAGAAGTGAATCACGTAAAATCCTTTGGAGTATTTCAACGAGAAGGAAAATTTTATCATCTCCAAGAGTTTAAAAAGGGAGATCTTTTACACTCCTTGGGAAATTTGGATGAAAATCTCATTGAGATCATCGCTACAAAAATTGGGGAAATCCATAAAGCAGGCAGACAGGTAACACAAAAAAAAGTACCTATTTCCGAACAGAAAGGGAAGTACCTCCGCTCAGGAAGAGAAGTACTAACTCATCAGGAACTCTCCTTTTCCATTTATGAGAATTATCCAATTACCCCTGCTGATAGAGAGATTCTTCAAAATCTCATACAACTGCTGATGCAACAATATTTTATTTTTGTAGAAACCTGAAAACCTCAAAGAATTACTACCCTACACGGAGATTTCTGGAATGGGAATATGATTTATGACGGAAAGGAGGTATTTTTTATTGATTTCTCTAGACTAGGATACGGAGAAGCTTGAATCGATATTTGAACCTTTATCGCCAATTTAGAAATAGCTTTCTATACCACAGGTGAGGAAAAATATCAGCATTTTATCGAATTGTTTTATAAGATATATCTATCCGTTTCAGAAGATCCAGATATCAAACAATATGTGGAACTATGAAGAATACGAACGGTTTATTTACACTTTTCTCCTCTGCTCCAAAAATTCCTTGATCGAGATGTTACCACCAAACAACGCATCTTAGAGGGAATGCACATTTTATTCTAAATGAGATTTTATTCTAAATGAGATTTTTTTCATCGTCAATAGAGAATCAAAAAAAACCCTCTAGAAATATTTTTTTCCTTTTAACTCGTCAGGAAAATGCTGATTCTCCGTCTTAATCGTACCATCGGTTTGGCGACCCGCTTCATTATTATGAGCGTAGACATATCAGGAACCGTATCCCAATTCCTCCATCATCTTGGTGGGAGCATTACGAATCACCAAAGGAACAGGCAGATTTCAGAATTCCTCTACGTCTTTCATCGTTGCTTGGTCAATTTTGTAGGTGGTGTTATTTTTGGGGGCTTTTGCGAGATATAAGGCTAGCTGAAAGAGGAATACTCTACACTCTGGCATTCAGATTTTTAGTACTGCGTCATAGACCTGATTTGCGAGGAGGAGGGCGTTATTGTCTGCGGGTCAAATGTCTTCGGAAGCAAAACGGAGTAAACGACGAGCGATAAAACGCGGATCTTCCCCTCCTGCCAACATTCTCTGGATCCAGTAGCAGGCTGCATGAGGATCACTATCACGGAGCGACTTATGCACAGCGGAAATGATATTGTAGTGTTCCTCGCCATCACGATCGTAGTACATGGGTTTTCCAAAGGCTTGCTGGATGATTTCTGGTGTGATTTCTCCGTCTTTGGACATCATCATGGAGGCTTCCAGAAGGTTGCAGGCGTTACGGAGGTCGCCATTGGCGAGGGAAGCGATGGTTTGAAAGATTTCTGAGGTGAGAGAAACGTTTACGTCATTCTGAGGAAGCAAAGACGACGAAGAATCCAATGGATGGTTATTGTTCTGGATTCCTCACTGCATTCGGAATGATACAATACGAGAATAATTGTTCTCAAAAAATTGCACAATATCCTCTTCTTTTAATGGCTCAAAAACGAGTACTTTCGCACGAGAGAGCAAGGCGTTATTTATGGTGAAAGAGGGATTTTCGGTGGTGGCACCGATTAAGGTGATGAGTCCACTTTCCACGAAGGGAAGGAGAGCGTCCTGCTGAGCCTTGTTTCGACGATGGATTTCATCTAGGAAGAGGACCGTCCTTTTCCCATAGGCTTTATTTTTTTCTGCATGCTCTATGATCGCTGTCAGATCCTCCTTTTTGCTCTTTACTCCCGAAAGTTCAAAAAAATCTGCCTGTAATTCGGAGGAAAGGACATGGGCTAAAGTAGTCTTTCCACATCCTGGAGGCCCTCGGAAAATCATTGAGGGAACCTGTCCTTTTTCTAGGAAAGATTTTATAGTTTGACGGATGGTTTCCTGCCCAACCATATTTTCCAAAGAGGTGGGACGAAGAGCGAAAGCGAGTGGCTGTGGCATTTGGGTAAGCGATTAAGGATAAATCATTTACTTAAGCATATCGTTTGCGGGATTTTTTTCAAGCAGCTTTTTTTTTATCAGATTTTTTCTTGCAATTTCTCCTAAAATGTCTACCATCCTCATCATGAATGCCACTCCCAAGCTTATTGCTTTTGATATCTATGATACGTGTTTGGAAATCAAGAATCTCGATAATCCCTACAAACAGCTTTTTCGTAATTTACATATTGTAGATACTCAGAAACAGTTAAAAAACGCTTTGATTACCTCCTCTGCTCCCTTAGAAGAGATTATTGCAGTGCTCTACCCAGAGGCACTCTTTCGTAAGGGACCAGAAAAGGAACAGCTTTTTTCTATTTTTTATCGTAATCTCGCATTAGAGCTTGATTCGATTGTCCCGTATCCTGATACCATCAGCACCTTGGAGAAAGTAAAACAACAGGGATACAAGACTGCTTGTGTTTCTAATCTCGCTCAACCTTATGTGGATCCTGTGCATAAACAGCTTTCAGGACTCTTTGACTATGAGCTTTTTTCTTGTGAAGAACAGCTTAAAAAACCAGATCCTGCCCTTTTTCAACATCTCGCAGAAATTAGTGGGATTCCAACGCAAGAGATGGCAATGGTAGGGAATAGCTTAAAATCTGATGTAAAAGGAGCGAAGCTTTCGCAAATGCAGGGAATCTTAATCGATAGAAAAAATGCTGGAATCCAGCAATATCCAGGATATCTCAGCATTTCTTGTTTATCAGACCTTTTGGAAGTATTAGAGAAGAAGGGCTAAGCTGCACGATTATACTGTTTTACGATTTCATGCTCCTGCACGTGAGCATCTCTTCTCTCTGATTTAGTTGGATGGTCTTTCCCATCTATATAGTTAGTAGATTTTCTCCCTCTACCATGTTGTCGATCTCTATTGGAACGAATCGTTGTCTTTACCTTTGGAGATTTTTCTTTCTCCCCCTGAGTAGTCTCGTCTTCTAATACTACATCCAGATATTCAGGTATAACAGGCTCATCAAAAGTTGCAGTTGTTTTATCAATACGAGTTTTTTGTTTTTCTTTTTTAGTTTGGTAAAATTTTGGATATCTAAAACGATCATCCTCCCAATCTTTACCTTTTTTTTCCGTGAGCCTTTTGCGAGATTCAGCAGTAGAGAGAATACTTTCATCCTCAAGAGAATTTTCACTTAATGGTTTTCCTTCTTGCCTTGCCCCATCTTTTAGGACATATCCGGAATAGTTCTCGATCTCTGGATCATCTGAAGACATCACTGCCAATAGATCATCTTCTACCACAGGAGTTGCATCACTTGGTGATTTCCCATTGCGGAACCTATTGCGACGCGGAAGAAGAGTTTCAGCATCTACTTCTGCTTCATCAGCACGAGTGTAATATTCATCATTATCGCTATCAATCTGTGCGATTAATTCATCCTCTCGGCTCCCCTCATCGGAAATTTTTTCAATTGGATGGAGTGAAGTTTTTTCTTCCCATTCTCCATTCTCATTAAGTGTTCCAAGTAATTCATCGGACTTTCTTCCTATCCCTTGACCAGAAGCAGGAGCAGGATAATGGTACTCTTGTGTTTCTCTGGGATCTTTAGCATAATACTGGTATTTCATTGCAATACATCATAAAGTAAAATAAAACGTACGCTCTAAGTATACTTGAAAATGGGAAATTTTGCAAAAAACTGAGCACTTTCTTTCAGATTTTTCTTTCCATTTTTTTAAAAACATTTCCAATTAGCTTGAAAAGCTGAATGAAACCACTATAGTAAAAATATCTTTATTTCTTTATCTTTTTCCCGACTATAATGTATATCCCTCTTCATGGACATAGCACTTTCTCCTTCTTGGAAGCGATTAGTCATCCCAAAAATATTGTAAAAAAAGCAGTAAAACGCTGACTACCTGCTATCGCGATCACTGACTACTATGCGATGTATGGAGTGCCTGCTTTTTATCTGTCTGCAAAAGATACCGCCAAGGAAAGCCCTGATGGGAAAGGACTCAACGCTATTAGTGGGGTAGAGCTGGGATTTGTGCTGGATATTAAAAGTATTCACTTGGGGAAGACGATTGGGAATATTTGCTTGATAGCGTATTCGGATCCTGGGTATTATAATTTAATGGTGCTGACCTCGTTTGCCAATCAAGAAGGGCTTCAGGACAAGCCTAAAATCGATTTTAACGTTTTGAAACAATATAGTGAAGGTTTGATTGTGTTTTATGGAGGAATTGAAAGCTGGATTGGGAAGATGATCAACGCTGGGGAAACCGAGGACAATATTTTGGAGATTCATCAGATGCTTCAAGAGTTGTTTCCAGGAAACTGTTATTTGGAAATTACCGCTCAGGATGAGCATATTTTTGCTGAATTGCCAAAGATTAATCAGTTTTTGCTTCATCTTTCTAGGAAGACGGATACTCCTTGTATCGTAAATAACAACTACTTTTATCCAGAAAAAGAAGATAAAAAAACGTGGGAAATGGCATTGGCGATCAAGGATAATATGAAGATGTATGATGTGGCTCGCAGACAACCCGCTGGGCAATATCACATTATGACCGAGGAAGAGATCAGAAAAATTTGTGAGGATAACGGATATAAAGACGAGCAAATCAGCGAACGAATCGCCAATAATGAAAAGATTGCTGAACAAGCCCATGTGAAACTTCAGCTCGGGCAGTCTCTTTTTCCCAAGTATGAGGCACCAGATTTTATTGTAGAGGCATATGAGAAATATAAGAATGTCTTAGTCGTGCAAGATGAAGAGGAAGAAGAAAAATCTGAAGTATAAAAAAAAGACCTCCTAAAGAGAGCTTTTATATACCTACCAGGGATGGGACTCGAACCCACACAACCGTGAAGTTACCAGATTTTGAGTCTAGCATGTCTACCAATTCCATCACCCTGGCACAATATACTGTATGGTTTATACTCAATCAGGATAAAAAATCAACTTAAAATTTTTAGAAAAATGCTGATAATCAAAAAAAGCAATCAGAACTAAACTCTATACATCCGAAAACGAATACGAATTTACTTATGATTGCTTCAGTTTTTTTACTTTTCTTCTAGTTCACTTAATCGTTCTTGGATCAGTTTGGCATATCGATTGGATAGTCCTAATAGCTCTTCAAGGAGCTTAAATTGATCGGCTAAAAGAGAACTAAGTTCTCCAGAATAGCAGAGAACATCCGACTGCACCATATTCATCTGATACCGAATCTTAACGGCTTGCAGTAGCAGAAGATGGTAATAACTCCTCAGGACGGGAACGTTGATGTTTTCCGCTATTTTCCTTTCTCGTTCAGGGAAGAGTTCTTCATTCGCGGCATTAATCTCCTTTAGCTCCTTGTTACTTTTCTTAAGTCGTTTAATAATAGACTTTCTGGCATTTACGATGCGTTCATACTGTTCTTCCAATAAAGATTGGAAAGTTTTTTCTGTTTTTTTCATTTTGTTATTTTGTTCAGTTGCCTTTCTGCCCCCTGTCCACGGCTTTATTTTTATTAATTTTGTTTTCAACTTATTTATTATACATATATATATTATAATGTCAATACATAATGAAAGATTTTTTCTCAGCATTAGAACTCAGTTTTTTAATTTTTTGAAGAGAAGATAAAAAATGAGTGGCAATTTTGCATGCGATTTTTATGATAGAAAAGTAGATGATTTTACTTATCTAGAATCACAATGAACTGAAATATCGTACTGGTAGGAGCGGGTGGAGCTTGAATGTCCAATATCGTTGGAATTTTGCGGGATTTGGGCTTTAAAAATCTAATCGGAGTCAACGATACCCCCTCCCAACTCACTGAACGTCTGGAGCAACAAGGGATTCAGATTTTCTCTCATGGGAAGTATCAAGTAAAACCAGAAGATGCAGTGATTTATTCCTCTGCAACGGAAGAGAGTCCAGAAGTTCTAGAAGCAAAAAGGCTGAAGAAGGAAGAACACACTCCCCTACTGATACGGGATTATTTTGAGTTTCTGGGAGAGATGAGCAAATATTTCAGAACTGTTGGTTTTACAGGGACAAACGGGAAATCTAGCAGTAGTGCGATGGCAATCACGGTGGCGAAGGAGATTTTGCCAGATTTTGGGATTGGGATCGTCGGAGCATTGGTGCCTGATTTAGGAGGGAAGAGCTATGTACTAGGAGACTTTTGTCATTTTGAGCAGAGCAAAGAATCCAGAATAGACAGAAGAGCTTCTTGACTGGATTCTTCATTCCAGCCTACAGCTTCCATTCAGAATGAGGATATAAAAAAAGACCTCAAAAATATTTTCGACTTTATCTTCACGGGGAAAAAGCTCAACTATGAGCTGGTGAAAAAATATATTTTTTTCGTCGAAGCCTGTGAATATCAGAGACATTTTCTCACGCTCGATTTGGATTATGCGATCATTACGAATATTACGCTGGATCATACGGATTATTTCAAAGATTTCTCTGACTATGCTTCAGCCTTTGAAACCTTGGTGAGTAAGGTCAAACATCAGGTTTTTACGTTTGGAAATTTAACAGACGAAGCGATATTGCAGGATCCGAAGACGACTATCATCGAAAAACAGCATTTTGACTTCCAGTATATCCGAGGAGATCACCAGCAACAAAATGCATCCCTGGTTTTTGCACTCTTGAACACCTTAACAGAAGGGAAAAAAGCTGAGGAAATCAGAGCAAATTTCGCTCAATTTCGTGGAATCCGAAGAAGAATGGAACTGCTCACCACCACAGAGCATGAAGCGATGGTTTTCAGTGATTATGGACATGTAGCAGAGAGTTTGGAGGTGGGATTTCAAGCATTAAAGGAAAAGTTTCCTGATAAAAAGCTGATCTGCGTTTTTCAACCTCATCAGATGCACAGGATTTTGCAGGGATGGAAAGATTTTCCTAGGGCGATGAAGGGATATGACCAGCGTTATATCTATAGTATTTATGCTGCGAGAGAGAATTTCGAGCAGATTAAGAGCGAAAGAGCAGAAATCAAAGACTGAATTTTGGATAATGTGGGAAGTGTGAAAGAGCTTGGAGAAAAATTTGCCAATCACTGTGGAGCGAGCTATGTAGAAAGTTTTGAGGGAGTGAAAAAAGTTATCAAAAATGCTGATGAAAACAGTATTGTCATCGTCTATTCAGCGGGAGATATCGATTACGATCTGAGAAAGTGGTTGCATTAATGTTTTCAACCGCACTGGAAGCCAAGCTCTCCAAAAACCTTTCCATCTCGCTCCTCTAGGTAGTCCTCCGCGATTAACACGGTAATAGGATTCTGACTTTTTTTCACTATGATATTTGTTTCCTGGTCGTTGTCTGTAGAAAGGAGTTCTTCTCCGTCACAATATATTTCTGTATTAGGGATTCTCCCCGTGCTGTTAATTTTAATTATTTTGGAATCCTCTACCAAGATGGGTCTTTGTCCCTTGGGATCCCAAGGAGCTTTTGGAGTGATCACAAAGGCCGGAATCGTATGAGGGATAATAGGACCTCCTAGTGAACTATTATAGGCTGTAGATCCTGCTGGAGTAGAGATCAAAATTCCATCTCCTTTAATATTTATGGTTTGTTTATCTGACAAAGAAACATCTAAAGCCAACATCTTTCCCGTGCGAGCGGCAATATTTACTTCATTTACTGCGATATCTGTTTTGGTGATTCCATTATTTTGAGCTTCGATTTCTAGGAGAGGATATTCCCTTTCCACAAATGTTGTGTCAGCTTTTACTACTTCTTTTGCATTTAATAAAAATCCTTTATGTCAGAAATTTACTCCGAGGAAAGGGAGATTTTTATCGTAATTACTTCTAATGGCACTGAGCATGGTACCATCTCCTCCCAGCACAACGATGATTTCCTTTTCAAAGCCACCCACAATCCCTTTTAAGGTATCGCTTTTTAAAAAATTTACTAAATCTGATTTTTCTGCTAGGTTATAGTCATCATAGTAGAGATAGCTTCCATTGGCGAGGAGTTCTTGTTTCATAGGGGGATAGTAGTGATAAAGGTAATTTTATATACGCAGTATATTTATTTGTCAATGTAAATCAATATAACTTTATGTAATTTTAAGTTGACTTTTGTCATCATATAATTACTATACCATTATAAAAAAATAAAATAACAAATTAAAAAGGAGGTAAAAATGACAGGAGTGTTAATGACAGGAGTGCTTTTTGTTTGTGTAGGTATATTCTTTTTTTTCTTATCCCTTCCCTATCAATTGATCCTGAAAGAAGAAAAAAAAGAAAAAAAGCTTTCCGAAAGTGAAAAAGAATTTAAAAGACTGAGCGAAAAGGTACTCGGAAAGGAATTGCTCTATCTGATTAGTAGAAGCTTGCTAACGGATGATGAAGGGTACATTTTGGAAGAGTGGTTAACTCAGGAAACCACTTTTAAAGTGGAGACTACGTGCTATTGTCCGACATATCTTCCCGTAAAGGTGGTCGAGGTACGGGGGCACGGCTCCCAATGTGATGCCATATTGGAGCTTGATCAGGAAAAGACGTTCATCTTTGAGGTCAAAGAAATCGGGACCGATAAAGTTAAGATTGTGCATCCCTTATTGGGAGAATGTATGACTAACAAAGTCGAATCCTGTAAAAAGCTCAAAGATGGGAGTAAGATAAAAATCAGATTTTGTATTCACTCAGGGCGATGGGAGTGGAAAGATGTTTCTAACCGGATCGTTGTAGAGGATGAGAAAGATGAAGATTCTTTATCTGAAATGAGCATGTAATAAAAGTTTTGAAGAGAGGACTACTGTTTGAGTAGTCCTTCTTTTATTTATTGATTTTTTTGAGAGAGATTCTGCTTTTTAAAAGCTCTTATTTAACCAGCTCATACTCTTTTGTTAATCCAGAATACTTGGCACAAGCGTCAATAGAAGGCTGTGGATCGATACCGTTTTCCTCTGCGAAGAGGTTGCGTCCTGCCTGCTGATTGAGGAGATCTAAACTCGCCTGATCGATCGCTACCAGATTTTCAGAAATAAGTGTCCCGATATCTGAAGCAATGATTTCACCAGGTTCACTTGCACAGTCACAGAATTTTGTCACATCACGGATGATATTCACAAAAAGCTGATTTGCTGGCATTTTCTGGTGAGCAACTGCTACTACTTCACCGAGCCTATCTTGATTGAATCCTCGTTCGTCGGTCGGAGAGGTCATTTCATGAACAAGTCCTTTGGTTTTAGGGCTCATGGCTCCAATTCCGATATTTTTAATAGTTGCACCAAACCCCGCTGCGGGATGTCCTTTCACGTGAGTAAGGACGAGAAGATTTTTTGCATTAGTCAAAATGGTGGCTACCTCAGCAGTTTCTCCATCGTGAAGTGGCATCGTATCGTATTCATCACAGATTTCACAGGTAGTCAGCTTTGTAAATCCTTTTTCTGCTATCACCTGTTCATATCCCTCTTTGGTAGCTCTAGGTCCACCATAAAAGACAGGAGCATCTCGCAAAACCGTTTCAAATCCGAGATTGTTCAGACTCTCAATGAAGGGAGCGACAATTTCTGGAGTGAAGGCAGTTTTGTTTCATGGCTCTCCGAAATGGATTTTGATGACTACCCTCTCGCCTGGAGTGAATTTGTCTTTGAAGATTTTTTCTCGCTCTGTGGTGGGAAGGTTTACGTTATCGTAGAATTGGATGGTTGATTTTGGCATAGCAATAGAAATAGAGAAATAAAAGATATGGTGGGGTAAATCCCCTCTTCCCTCCCGATCAATCGGGGCTGTCTTTGTCTTACCTTTTATGAAAGGGAGTTTATTGCTTTTGGAGAACGATATATCCAACGTGAAATTGTTCGCCTTTTGTCCCTGGAACAGCATTGTAATATTGTCAGAAATCCTTGGTCAGGAACTTGCCTTTTAATCCTTTGAAGTCATTTAAATCATAGTTATAGAGCTCTGGATTAGAAGTAATGGAATAAGAATCTGGGAAATGATAAGTGATAAAAGTCATTCCTCCACGGTTGAGATGATCGTGAATATTTTGCATTAATTCATCGATGATGAAGGTTTTTGGGTAAAACATTGCGATATGTTTCACGATAATGAGATCATATTTCTTTTTGAACTTGAACTCCTCTACCTTGGAGTCGAAGAAGGTGATATTGGGATGAGTTTTGAGGTAGTCTGGATATTCTCCATTATTTTTCACATCATCTACTACGTCTACGTGAGCTCCATAGCTCGCAGCTAAAATGCTGAAATACCCTTTTCTCGCTTTGAGATCAAGAATTTCTGAGGGTTGGTGAGTTTGGATCAATTCACTCACGAGTCTGGCTCCTTCCATGGGTGGTATATGTAAGAGATTAAAAGGCTGATTTTATGCTATTATTCCTTTTTTTTTCTAAGAGTAACCAAGGATATCCTTTATTATCTTGTTGGTTTTTTTGCAATCATAATTCATCTGCTACCATCCGCAATTTTTCTTTTGCAGCCTCTGGAGAGTCAAATTCTCCTTTCATTTCTAATTCCACAAAACCTCCTAATTCCTCCACTTCATCTACGGAAATTTCTATATCGTGGTAAAGAAAAGATTTTCTGACTTTTTTTACAATAATGACTGGCTTGATATCCAGAGCAAGCAGAATATTTTTTACTTCATCTGGGTTTTCCAGTTTAGACTCATATTCATCACAATAATTCAAATTTTCTCCAGCTTTTTCTTTCCAATTTTTATAATTAATACTATCCCCTTTTGATGACTCTCTAACTCTCAACCATTCATTAATAGGCTTTTTAGCAAAAAAATCTCTATGAGATGGAGCAAAATAACTGTCCTTTTGAGAGCTCTCTTTGGTAAGGGTTGCATTTGCCTGCAAGAAATTGAGAAGTGTTTCTTTATCCGCGAGGCGGAATTTTAATTCTACTTCGATGTCTTTCATAAGTATAGTGAAGCGAAAGTAAAACTATCTAATCGAACACTATTTTCTAAGAAAAAGTCCGATTACTTCTTATATACTAAAATGGCAAGAAAAATCCAGATGGATTTATAGTGCTCTTTTTTAAGGTTAATTAAAGGTACTTCACTATTGATTATTTCATCGAAATATATAGAATGCAATTCGCTGTTTATTTTCCTCTTTAACCATGAAACTTCTCAAATATCTTAGCTCGTATCGGTGGCAAATTTTGCTTCTTTTTGCTGGATTGTCATTACAGGTTTGGAGTGCTTTGGAACTTCCTGATATGATGAGTCAGATTGTTAACCGTGGAATTATCTGAGGAGACCAACCGTTCATTCTTACCCAAGGAGGGATTATGTTGCTGGTTGCCGTGGTCGGTGGAGGTGGAATGCTTCTTTCTGGATTTTTCGCTTCCAGAATTGGTGCAGGACTAGCAAAAACGCTGAGAAAAGATATTTACACCAAGACAATGAGCTTTTCTATCGCTGAATTAAATCAGTTTTCTGTTTCTTCTTTGATTACGCGTAGCACGAATGATGTGACGCAAATTCAGATGGTAGCCACGATGGTCTTGAGAATGAGTTTACAAGCTCCTTTGATGGGAATTTGAGCCGTACTGAAGGCGTTTAATACTGCTCCTTCAATGACACGGATTATTCTGCTGGCAATTGCGACGCTTTGTGTGGTGGTGATAACGATTTTCTTTGTCGCTATTCCGAAATTTACTCTCTTGCAAAAATTGGTGGATAAGCTCAATCTCGTGAGTAGAGAAAATCTGACAGGACTCAGGGTAGTAAGAGCATTTACTAATGAAGAGCAGGAAGAGCAGAAATTTGCAGCTACGAATAAGGAGTTAACAAAGCTGAACCTCTTTGTCAATAAGGTGGTCGGAGCAATGTTTCCTTTTGTGCAGTTGATTCTCAATTTTACGACGCTGGGAATTATCTGGCTGGGAGCAAGTGCGATTGAACAGGGGGCGATTGAAGTGGGAAATATGATGGCGTTTCTGCAATATGCAATGCAAGTAATGATGAGCTTTATGTTTCTGACCATGCTCTTCATTCTCATCCCTAGAGGTGCGGTATCTTGGAAAAGAATTATGGAAGTGCTGACTACTCCTCTCACGCTTCATCCCCCACAACACCCTAAAAACTCTCCTGCAGATAAACGGGGAGAAGTAGCATTTAACGATGTTTCCTTTACTTATGCTGACGGAGCAGAACCCGTATTGAGCCACATTAGTTTTACCGCAAAAGCAGGAGAGACGACCGCATTTATCGGTTCTACGGGGTCAGGAAAATCGACCTTAATCAGCCTTATCCCTAGATTTTATGATGTGACGGAAGGGCAAGTGTTGGTAGACGGAGTAGATGTGCGTGAGTATGACCCAGAAGTATTGATGAAAAAAATCTGAATTGTCCCCCAGAAAAGTGTGCTCTTTAGCGGGACGATTGCGAGCAATATCGGATTTGGAAGGGAGGAATTAGCATTTGAGGAAATGGTAAGCTCGGCGAATATTGCTCAGGCTACCGATTTTATCGAAAATCTGGAAGATCAGTATGACGCACCTATTGCCCAAGGAGGAAGTAATGTGAGCTGAGGGCAGAAACAGAGACTTTCCATTGCGAGAGTAGTGGCTAAGAAACCAGAAATTTACATTTTTGATGACAGCTTTTCTGCCTTGGATTTCAAGACAGATTTGGCGTTGAGGCAGGCGTTGAAACCGATTACCAAGCAATCTGCAGTCTTGATTGTGGCTCAGAGAGTTGGGACGATAAAGCATGCAGATCAGATTATCGTTTTGGACCAAGGGAAGATTGTCGGAAAATGAACACATGCAGAACTTTTGAAGAATTGTGAGGTGTATCGTGAAATAGCGAGTAGTCAGCTGAGTGAGGAGGAATTGAAGGAGGATCTACACTTCTCGAGGAAATAAAATATCATATTTAGCGTTCTCTCTTTTTTGTAAGGTGATGATAGTTCATTTTTGATTATATCTCTCTTGGAAAGTATTCAAAGCAGTCAGATTTTTACCTGTATAGCTGAGTTTCAGTTCAAAAGGACGCTTGTCTAATACAAAATCAATCTCTTGTTTGTCCTGCGTCCTGTAAAAATTTATCTTTTTAACTTTATAAGCATTATTGATATAGGCAAAAAAGCTGTTTTCAAAGCCATTCCCTGTAATTTCATAGCTGTCATTGATACAATTTCTCAGCCCATTATCTATAAAGAAAAGTTTTGGCATTTTGGTAATTTCACCTCTAATACTAGTAGAAAATGGTTTAATTAGATTAATCACAAAAGTATTTTCCAATAGCAACAACCACTCATTTAAGGTAATCATTGTAATGCCCAAAACACTTGATAGTTCACTAATATTGACGAGATTCCCGCTTTGATTTGCTAGAATTCTAATAAAATTATTAAATTTTTCTATTTCTCTTATCTTTCAAATATCTTTTATATCTTTTTCAATATAATTTTCAAAGATTTGTCTAAGTTGCATTTGTTTTTCTTCAACACCTTCCGTCAATACTACTTTTGGATAAGCACCGAATATTGTATATTCTTCATAAAAAAAATGTAAATCTTTATAAATTATAGTATTATTTATCTCATCTATATCAATTGGAGCTCCTATCAGATTAGCCAGTCTTTTCTGTCATCTAAAAATTAAAAATTCTTCAAAACTAAGTGGGAAAATATCAAATTTCAGCAATCTTCCAACCATACTATCTTTCAGTTTTCATCTAATATCTAAAGTAGAGCTACCAGAGACAATAAATTTAATATTTTCATAATGATCATGGAGATATTTGAGAAAACTCGTTGGATTATCCAGATATTGTACTTCATCTATAAAAATTACTATTTTTTCATCCTCTTTCCAGCTATAATGTAACTTTATATTTCTGATAAAATCCTCTTGATCGTAAGTATTGACTATATCAAGATGTTCTCTTCTCTCCAAATCAAAAAATATTGATTTTTCTTTCAAATCTTGCTGTATCAATTTCATTATTGTCGTTTTACCTACTTGTCTTGCTCCATAAAAAAGTAAAACATCATCTGTTTTAAGAAATGGCTTTATTTGTTCTAAAATTTTTCTAGTATACATTTTATTTAATAAATTAAATAGTAAAGTATAATAAATATTAGATATTTTTATTAGTCTAGTGATAAAATTATCGGATATTTTTATTAGTATACTGTTTTTTTCTCAAAAATCAACTTTTTATACCATTTTTTTAAGAGGAGGAAAAGATATTCTAGCCCTTCTTGATGAGTATCTATGGTAAAGGTAAGAAAGTCTGCAGTAGAGTTGCGAATTTGCATAGATTTTGATGCCGTTTTCTTAAAGAAAAAAAAGCTGACCTCCTCAGAAGTCAGACTTTTATAATGTATCATTTTCATTTGGTGTATCGTTTTTGGACAAGGACAAGCCCTGTTCCTACCTTACTTTGCACTTCTCATCAACATCAATCGAACTCGTTTCCTCAATTCTACCCTACTTTCTGGATTGTCAATCTGGGTCATAATTCAGTTTTCTTTCAAGGCTTCCAAATGCTTAGCATAGTACGGTTTTCCTCCTGCATATGCATTCTGCCGAAGCAACCTAGAGAGGACTGTACCAAATTGGGCTCTGGTGACTACTAAAAGTGGTTGGAAGTAGTCCATATCCATTCCCATCAAACCAAGAGAACAGGCTTTCACTGCATAGTCCTTAATTTCTGCACTTTCCCAAGCATTAGAGCCATCTTTTCGATGGCATTGAGCAGGGACTTTTTCTGGTAGGGTTCGTCAAAGGGCGTTGAGAGCGTAGTTGGTCACCATTTTAGCGAGATGACCACGAATGACGGTTCAATCAGGGGTTGCGTTCGCTAATGGTGCGAGGGTGGTGATGTCGTGGGAATAGGCTCGTTGGTAGGCGGTGAGGATTTCATCAGTCAAGTCATTCTGAGTGGAAACCGAAGGTTGTAGCGAAGAATCCACTGGCTGTTGGCTATTCTCTGGATTCTTCACTTCGGCTTCGCCTTGTTCAGAATG
>JAITGP010000039.1 GCA_031280545.1 Candidatus Peribacteria bacterium | reverse complement strand
TCTACTTTTGTCCATCCTACCACCGTTCCGGGTTTGTTAAGAGTAATTGTAACGATAACAGGTCCAGAAGTTTGAGCATTTGGTGAATACACCATACTAATAATACTAGGGATCGTCTTATCTATTCGGTTCACCATTGCAGTCGTACTTCACGTATTTCCATATTGGTCTACAAACTCGAATGTGAAACTGTCATTTCCCGTGAACGTGTAGTTTGTGCTTCCTCCATTATTCGTCACCGTTACATTAGGTTTATTAAACGTGATAGTCGCGTTCACGTCTTGGTTCGTGTTCGTGTTCGGACTATAGGCTATACTTCCTGTCACTGCTGTCTTATCTATCCAATTTATCGTTATTCCCGTTGTGTCCATATTTCCTACGAGGTCAGAGATGGTTAACGTGATACCCGTATTGGCTGAGAAGATTTTGGTGAAAATCGTTCCGGTCGCGTTTCCATTTCGACCGGCTGGAAGAGTTACCGTTTCATTTACAGTTAAGGTTGCTGTCACACTTCCGTTCGTATTCGTACTTGGGGTGTAAGTCACATTCGTTGCGTAAGGAGCATATTTATCTATCCGGTTGATACTAATTCCCGTTGTGTCCATATTTCCTACGAGGTCGGTGAAAGTCAGCGTATACCCTGTATTTGTATCGAAGATCTTCGTGAAGGTCAGGTTATTTGCTGTTGCTCGTCATGTGATGATACTTGGTTCGTCTAACGTGATACTTACCTCCACATTTCCACTTGTTGCAGTATTTGGACTATACGTCAAGTTCGTGATTTGTGGGATAGTCTTATCGATGTAATTCACATTTGCTGTCGTACTTCATGTATTTCCTACAAGGTCAGCAAAATTGAACGTATAACTTCCATTTCCCGTAAACGTGTAGCTTTGTGGGTATGGTGTTACCGTTTCACTACATCCCGTCAAAGTGGCTATTACGTCTTGGTTCGTGTTCGTGCTTGGATTGTAGTCTATCGTACACGTTGGTGCTGTCTTATCTATTCGCGTCACCGTTGCGGTTTCGCTTCCCGTATTGCCATATTGATCTACAAATTCAAACGTGAAACTTCCATCTCCCGTGAACGTGTAGTTTGTGTTTCCTCCATTATTTGTCACCGTCACCGGTATCTTGTTGAAGCTTATCGTTGCCGTTACGTCCGTATTCGTATCTGTGTTTGGACCATAAGTAATAGTTCCTGTCACCGCTGTCTTATCTATTCGGTTTATCGTTATTCCTGTGCTTCCTTGGTTGTACACGAGATCATAGATGTCTAAGATGATACCCGTATTTGCTGAGAAGATTTTCGTGAAAATTGTTCCCGTTGCGTTTCCATTTCGACCGGCTGGAAGGTAAATTGGCTCACTCGTTTCAATACTCACCTCTACATCTGTATTGGTATAACTTGCTGGAGTATACGTGAGACCTATTACTTCTGGGGCTGTCTTATCTATTCGCGTGATGATTACGGTCGCTTCTCCCGTATTCCCTACTGGATCGGTTATGATGAAACTGCTGTTCTCATTTGCCGTATACACTTTAGTGAAGACTGTTCCTGTTGCGTTTCCACTTCGTCCAGCTGGAAGGGTAATGGTCTTGTCGGTGGTGAGCGTGGCTGTTACCGTTCCGCTTGTCGCGGTCGTTGGGCTGTAAGTCACGGTTGCTCCCGGTTTTACCGTATCTATTCGTGTGATACTTATTCCTGTACTTCCAAGGTTGCCTACCAAATCGTAGAACGCTACACTTGTCGTCTCATTCGTATTATATACTCTCGTGAAAGTCGTTCCGGTCGCGTTTCCGCTTCGTCCAGTTGGAAGGGTCACCGTTTCATTTACAGTTAGAGTTGCCGTTACGCTTCCGTTGGTATCTGTACTTGGGGTGTAAGTCACGTTAGTCGCGTATGGTGCGTCTTTATCTATTCGGTCAATAGTGATTCCTGTCGTGTTCGTATTTCCTACGAGGTCGGTGAAAGTCAGCGTATATCCTGTATTTGTGTCGAAAATTTTCGTAAAGGTCAGGTTATTTGCTGTTGTTCGTCACGTGATGATACTTGGTTCGTCTAATGTGATGATTACTTCTACGTTTCCGCTCGTTGCGGTATCTGGGATGTAAGTCAGGTTCGTGATTTTTGGAAGGATTTTGTCGATGTAGTTCACGGTCGCAGTTACTTGTCCCATATTTCCTACGTGGTCGGTGAAATTGAACGTGTAATTTTTATTTCCTGTGAACGTGTAGCTTTGTGGGTATGGTGTCACCGTTTCACTACAGCTCGTCAAGCTTACCGTCACCGCTTGGTTCGTTGGATTGGTTGTTGAGTAGGCTACACTACACGTTGGTGGTGTTCTATCAATATTATTCACCGTCGCTACTGCACTTCCTGTATTTCCTACATGGTCAACGAACTCAAATGTAAAACTATCATTCCCTGTGAAAAGGTAATCCGTGTTTGGTGTAGTATTAGGGTTATTGGTCACGGTAATTAGCTCTGAACATCCTGTCAGAGAAGCTACCACGTCTCCATTGGTAGGATCTTCCACATCATAGGCAACGTCACAGGTAGGAGGGGTCGTATCAATCCAAGTAATATTCACAAAACTTTCTCCTGTGAGGTTATAGGTAGGATTTTGGAAAAACACCGATTCGAGAAGCGTATTTCCTGTATAGATTTTTTGTCGTTGTATTCCGTTATTTCCTATTGCTGTCCATCCTGAGCTTGCCACCGTTCCTGAGATATTCAAGGTTACCGTTGTGGCCACGGTTCACGAAGTCCACGCAGGTCCCGCAGGGGTATAGATCAGATTTCCTATGATATTTTTTGGAAGTATCTCTACTATCCTTGTGACCATATTTGATTGATTTCCTGCTTGATCGGTGTATCGGTACTCTAAGGTGTAAGTCCCTGGAGTCGAAGTATCCACACTTCCACTGGAAGCAGGATTGATAGTTCCGGTTCCATCATAGTTGTCTGTCCACGTTGCTCCTGCTTCGATATAGGTTGTTCCTTGAATTATGGTCATTATTGTATTTCCATTGAGTACGGCAACAGGGGGAGTCGTATCTGGAAGCCTTGTGGCAATAGTGAAATAAGCAACACTTGCAGATGGCGTAAAATTCACTTCATATTCGCTTCCCTTCTGTGTCATCTGAAATGCCTGCGTTCCGCCATTAGTAAAGTTTCCATCGTCATCAAGCAGAAGAGAAACCGTCCCCATATCTGTTGGCAAATTAGTAGCACGGAGTTGAACGGAGCCCACTCCATTATTTACGAGTTGCATTTGCCAATTTCTTGGTAGGCTATAATAGTTGTTTGGGGTATTCGTTCCTGACCAATTCGCTACGCTTCCTCCATCATTCGCCCAAGAGAGAAACGTTTTATCTGTCAGAAAAGGAGAAGTATTCACAGCATTAGAAGTAGCAATCGTTCCCAATCCCATGGTGATTAGATTGCTGTTGACCGATGTGGACTGCTTTTGATTGAGTGCAGAAGCATCATCGCGTCCAATTCCAGCAATATCTTTGCTATATATTCCTGCTAGGGTAGCATCTCGCATTTTTGTTGTCCCGTCTGAAGCCACATAATCTCTCGGAGAAGTCTGATCTAAACTGACTCCGTATTTCAGTGCAAGATACGATTCAACTTTTTGGATCTCTGTAGCCGTTAATGCTCCATTATACCAAATCACTTCCTGAAGATCTCCTGGGAAAGGACCACCCTCATTTCGTGTTCCATATCCGATCGTAAGATGAGATCACCAAATACTTGGATTGCCAACACTAAATGTAGAAGATTTTCCATTTAATCTCATATCTAAGGTCGTAGCAATCTTCCATCCAAAGAGAGAGGTCGTATTAAAGGTATAGGCATTTGCTAATTGATTAATTCCATTAGAAAAACGGTAGGTATATTGTTGCCCATTTCTGATTCATAGACCGGGTTCTGCACTATTATACGTTGTTCAGAGTTCATTATCAATTCCTACCATTCTTCCATTCACATTTCCTGCGGTAGTCACACGAGCTACGGTAAAGACCGTTGGGATAATAGTATATTGAGAAGTAGTAAGAGCCACACTTGAAGTTTGTTCATCAAAGAAATTACTGGACGAAAAATTTGTAAAATACGGTTGAAAGTTGTGGGCAGGATTTCCTGCTTGTAAAGTCATCGTCCCATAGGTTTCTACATTATTAGCATACGCTGAGTTATCTTTCCAACTGGAACAGGTAGAGCCAGGAGTACACCCTGCATCATCTGCTTTGGTTCGGAGCATTAAATTGGTAGATATTCCTCCCGGTGCGTCGCTTGGTGCAGCAAAAATCTGAAAATCCATCGTTTCTATTCAGAGATCAAATAGTTCTTCACTACCTCATCTCTCCTCATCTCCATTTATTTTTTCTTCCTCAGAGGGAAGCCCTGCTTCATCACTTATGGTTAGAGAAGTTTCATCGGAAGCTGATTCCTCCTCTTTTGCCTCATTTTCTGCATTTTCCGCTATTCAATCTTCAGTCCCCTCTAGCTCTTCTAAAATAATCTCCTCTCCATTCTCAAAAGAATCGGAATTTCATTCCTCAATCCCCTGTTCACCTTCTGAAGAAATATCTGTAGGAGAATCCATATATATATCATTTTCAAGTACTTCACCAAATTCTCAAAAGAAAACAATCTCTTTTTCATCATTGAAAAAGCTAGTAAACAACGTCATACTTGCCACCACAAGGAGGATAAGGCTTCAATTTAAATTCAGACGGAGTTTCATAATGATATATATATCAAACGTAAAAAAATAACAAATAGTTTCATCACAATACAAAAAGAGAGTTCTTTTTCAAGAGAATTTCGGACTTTTTTACCACTTCTCACCTAGACAAACATCGACAAATTCAAAAAAAAAAAATTAAAAAGCAGAAAGTACTTAGCTTTCTGCTTTCAATCTAGACACAAATTTCAGTGCTACTTAATTGAAACAATCACACTACCAATCTTTGCCGTTCCAAGATTTAAGGCAAGATAGGTATTTCACTGCTTTTTTGGAGTGATAGTAATCTCGGCAAACCCACGTGAAACCAATACGGTAGAAACAGGATTAAGGGAAACATTCGTATTATTTGCTATCACCAAAAGTGGCTGATTAAGGGTTCCATGGAAGAATTCTCCTGTAATTTTATTTTTGATCTTTACGGTAAATTTCAAATCATCGCTAAGAGAAACAGAATCTCCAAAATTCTTTTCAACTATAATATCTCGCTTATTCAAGAACTCCTTTCCCACTAAATCTACTTTACTAAAATCCAAAGGTAGTTCATCTGCTCTATTTTCCTCCTTGGAAGGGGTGTCTGGCTTATTAGGAGTAGTTTCTTCCGGTATAGAAGGATTTGGCACAGCAGGCGTTTCTGGTGCTGAAGGGTGAGAAGGAGTCTCTGATTTAGGATCTTCCTGAACAGGTGGAGTTGGAATCGGTTCAGAAGGAGTAGTCCCTACAGGATAAGTTGCTTTTGCCCCCTCCAATAAAGCAATTGGATCTTTAGTATACTGAAAGAGTTGCACTCTACATAATCCCTGTTGAATCACCTCATAATGTCCTTTAGATACCTCGGCACAATTAGTAAAAGCATAGGCTGGTCTACCTCCTGCATCCTTGTCTATTTCGAAATGCACATGATACCCTCACAATGCTCCACTAGTATTTCCGCTATTTCCGACTTCTCAGACGAGTTGTCATTTTTTTATAAGATCTCCAGCTTTTACGGAATAACTATTCATATGCCCATAAATAGCATAAAGGATCTCTCACTTATATTTAAATTTAATTTTTACCACATTTCCATAAGCACTATTATATTCTGCAGCATACACTTCTCCATCTGCAATCGCATACAATGGAGTACCTTTCGCAGTTGCAATATCTGTTCCATAGTGGGCTCCCACAGCTTGATCCCATTGATAGGTATAAGAAGCTCCTCGCAACACCGTATAAATATCAGTATAAACTTTTTCATTCTGATAGGTAGTATAATCCGCTCCACGAATAAGTGGTAATTTTACCTTACAATCAGCAGATAAAGAAGAAAAAGTCTGAGTCCTACAATCCAAAGTAGACACCTGATACAAAGGATAGACTAAAGTCGTATTATTAGGTAAACTTTCACCACCTCCAAACATATATGAGCCAGCCATAAAAAGCATTGCTAAACAGAGTTCTCCAAAATGTACCCACCCATTAGAAAAATGATGAGCCACATGATAGAGTTTTTCGACTCTTCTCCCTCTATGGTTATGAGAAATAATTCTCTTTCCCAGAGCCTCATTAAACTTGTTGTGCATTGTTTCGTATGCATTCCATTGCTTTCCCATCGTAATAGATACAGAAGATAAAATATTCTACACATATTATACACGAAAAATAAAAATTTGTCAACTTTTTAGAGAGTTTTTTCTATAAAATAAAAAACTCTCCATTTTTTTGCTTTTTATGAAAGTTTTTGCTATAATTAAAGTCTCTTTATATACTATTTTTCAATGAACAGAGCTATTTTCCATACTCTTATCCAAAATCTTTTACACGACTACAAAGGCGGAAGTGAATTCTTTGATGCTTTAGATGAAAATATTAGAACAAATTCTGACATTTTACAACTCTTTATCGATTTCATTCTAGAAAATATTAAAGAGAGATCTCGTAAGCATACTACCCTCATTCTCTCTGGAGAATTTTGATGTGCTTTGATTTCCATGTATGGAAAACTTTTGTATGATACCTTTCATCACGTCCTCCTCGTAAAAGGAGATCTTCGTAAACAAGGAAACTTAAAGTATATATATATGAAACAGAGGGCTCTTTGAGATACTTATATTTTTTTAGATGACTCCTACTATGCATGAAAAACTAAAAATATCATCAATACAGCCTTACAAACAATTCATTCTGACCTTCACATCTCTAAAACACTGGTACTCTACGATGGTTCACTCATAAAAGACGAGAACGTTATTTCCCTATATCGCTACCATCCCTAATTCAGAATAGAAAAAAAATCTGAATATTCTCCTTGAAACTTAAGACAAAAATCCTACTATATTAAATATTCTATACTCCATAAACTTCTCAGATTTTTATTTTTTCTTTTCCCAGATGATCAAACAAATCAAACAAAACATCCTTATCACCGTAGATAATGTAATTTTTACGATAATCGATGAAAAACTCCATGTCCTCTTGATCAAAAGATTGATAGAGCCTTTCAAAGATAGCTGGACCATTCCTGGTGGATTTGTTTTAGAAGAAGAAAATTTGGAGCAGGCAGCTCACAGAGAATTACAAGAAAAAACTAATGTAAAAGGGGTCTATCTTGAACAACTCTACACCTTTTCAGATCCAAAGAGAGATCCTAGAGGGAGAGTAATCTCTGCCACCTACATGGCACTAGTAGCCAGAGACAATATCGTAGTAAAAACTGGCTCTTATGCGAGTGATGCAAAATTTTTCCCCGTAAACAAATTACCAAAATTAGCCTTCGATCATAAAAAAATTGTAGACTATGCTATCAAGAGATTAAAATGGAAATTTGAATATACCAATGTAGCACAGTACATTCTCCCAACAAAATTCACCCTCTCTCAATTACAAAAAGTATACGAAACCGTCTGTGAACAAAAATTTGATGTAAGAAATTTCAGAAAAAAGATTGATAAATTAGGTATCATAAAAGAAACAGGAGAAAAAGAACGCTGAAATCAATATAGACCAGCCAGACTTTTCCAGTTCGTGAATAAAGAAATTGAGATTATCGACATTATCTAAACCTACCAATTCAGCTTCTCTTTCAACTCAGCCCAAACCACCTCAGGCGGATTATCATCCCCGCTCACTTGCACAAAATTTGGCTTTTTAGCATAATAGTCTACCACCGGCTTCGTCAGAGTATTATACGTCTGAATCCTTTTGGTAATAGTTTCCTCATTATCATCTGCACGACCCTCAATTTCTGCCCTGCTCAAAAGCCTTCTAATCAATTCACTTTCTTCCACGTGAAGATAAATCGGAATTAAATCTGTAATTTGCAAGGTTTTCAAAAGTTCTTCAAAAATAGAAATTTGAGCTTCATTTCTAGGGAAACCGTCAAAAATAATTTTCTCTGCATTGCTCTGCTGAATATGCTCAGTCAACATTTTGGAAATCAATTCATCAGAGACAAAAGTTCCCTGATTGATCAAATCCGCAATTTCTTTTCCAAATGCATCCAAAACCTTACTCCTCTCACGAAGAATTTCTCCTGTAGAAATCTGCACAAATCCATAATTTTCTATCAGGTTTTTTGCCTGTGTACCCTTTCCGCTCCCTGGTGCTCCGAGCATTAAAATTGCTTGTTTTGCCATACTATAGTATAATAAAAAATAAAAATGCTGATATAGACTTTGGAGAAATGAAGAAAAATTGCAAGAGATTTTTTCAAGCCAAACTTTATCTAATAATGCTCCAAGACAGAAATTCTTTCCTCAACACTCGGATGCGTATCTCGAATGGAAGAGCTTATTTTTTTCTTTCACATTGCTTCTTCCTTACTAACTTGAGGGCTGTCGATGAAAAACATCGCGATATTTTTATTTGCATTTGGGACAAAAGAATGTCCAGAAATCTTTTGCAAAGCGGAAATCATAGCCTCATTATCTTTGGTTAATTCCACAGAACCCGCATCAGCCAAGTATTCTCTCTTTCTAGAAATTGCAAGTCTAATCAGCGGATAGACCAGATATCCAAGTAAAAGAAAAGCAAGTCCAGCAACCATGGTAATCAGTTGAGCTCTATTATCCTTACTATTTCCTCAGAGTCTTACCCTAATAAGAATCTCTCCCAGTATAGAAATAATACCGATAAAGACTACTGTCACGAGCATTAACATACTGTCTTTATTGATAATATGAGTGAGTTCATGTGCAGCCACTGCCTCAATTTCTCTCTTATCCAAGGTATCCAATAACCCCTGAGTAAAAACAATTCGTGAATCCTTCGGTCTTCGTCCAGTAGCGAAAGCATTCAATCCAGAAGTATGAATAATTCAGATTTTTGGCATCAGTAATCCTCTGGAAATACACAGATTTTCTACAATATTATAAATGTCTGGATTCTCTGCTCTCGTAAGTTCTTCCGCTCCTGCAAATTTGAACATAATTCGCCTATGAAAGAAAAAGGTAACCAATCCTCGGATAACGATAAGAGGAAGCAGAATAATAAAAACATATTCTGTCAGCATCAGCCCTTCAGCAAATCTATGAGAAAAATCATAAGCGGTATTCGTCCCAAAGAAATACATCACAAGTAGACAGATCGCAAAAAGAAAAATCGGGAAAAGTATCATCAAAAAAACAGTTTTTCTCTCATTACTCTGTTTAAATCCAACCAATCCTGTCATAGCCAGCTTTAAAAAAAATAAAAATCTGACTTAAGTGTAGGAATTTACTTTCTCATTGCAAATCTTCCTTTCAAAAAAAAGGACTAGGGAACAAAAAATTCTAAAGTCCTTTGTTTGTTAGTTTTAGAGCAGTTCCACAAGATTAAAACCATCTGCCTTTGCCTTTGAAATATCAAAGTTTGCATCCAAATGCATAAGATACATCTTATGACGAAGTTCTAAAGGAATTGTTTTCACGAGCAGTTCATAAGGAACATGAACTAGTGAATCTTCCCAAGTGGTACATTCATGATACACACGAGTATATTCCCCACTCTGCAGACCTGGTAAACAAGAAATACGATTAGTATCCCCCGAATAATAGATCTTTTCATCACCAATCTGCAACCAGATTGCAAATGTTTCATCCAATAAAGGAATAACATGAGACACAGGGAAAAATTTGAATTGCAAGTTCAGTGTCTCAATTTTTCTGGCTGGAAGTCGCTCCTGTTGATAGAGGAAATTTTCAATCCCCTGAACAGTTAAGAATCCAGCTAATGCATTATCATCCCATGCTATAGGAAAATGAATAATTGGTGTAATATCCATATTCCAATACACATAGCTGATAAGCTCCGAGAGAGAACCCGCATGATCGCCATGTAGGTGGGTCAAAGCAATATGAAGGTGTTTTATTCCCTCCAAAATACCTTTTTCAAGAAGCCGACTAAATACTGTACTTCCACAATCAATGAGAAAAAGAGTTTCCCCATCAACTGACTTTAAGAAAGCAGAAGTGTTGCCTTCTTTGGGGTTGAACGATGAACCTCTCCCCAAAAATTGTAATTCCATTTTATCCATTTTATTTGATAGTTGTATTTACAATTAGAATACTATAAAATATAAACAAAAAGTCAAGAGATATTATTCAACAGATTTAAACATTCCAGAAGGGTTAAGAGAAGGCTGAGTTGAAGAAGGAACGGGTGCAGGTTGAGAAACACGTTGCGGAACAGGTTGCGGAGTCAATTGTGCAACAGGAGACGAAGTAGCATAATATTGTTCTGGAGTGAGATGATTCGAATTCTTATCATTTTTCAATGCATCCAAAAACTGCTGTTTAATCATCGTCGTATTCAGAATTTGTTTTCCTTGCTCTTGAAGAATCTCCATTAAAATCCTTTTATCACTCCATTCTCTCTTTCAAAAGTTGGTCAATTGCACCAGTTCATGTCCCTTTCCTGCAAGCACCACAACATCTCCAGGTCTAGCGATTTCAGCAGCAAACCTAATTGCATAAGTTCTCTCTGGAATAATAAAGAGCTCTTTTTCATCAGGAATAAAAACAGATTGGATATTTTTCGTAAAATCATTCAGAATTTTTAATCTATTTTCGGTAGCAGGATCATCATCGGTAATAATTGCCACATCTGCGAAGTTAAGAGCAATATCCCCCATCAACGGTCTTTTCTCTTTATCTCTATTTCCAGGAGCTCCACACACCACAATCAGTTTTCCAGTATTTTTATTTTTACTTGCAAACGTAAGCGTTTTTTCAAGTCCATCAGGAGTATGAGCAAAATCCACATAATATTTTACTCCTTCGGAAGTATAAACAGGCTCCATTCTCCCAGCGACTCATGGAAACGTTTCCACAGATTTCAGAGCAAGAGGAAGTTCTAATCAGATTTCTGTACTCACTGCTAAAGCTCCTAAAATATTACTAATATTATAATCCCCTACCAATTGCGTAGTCCCTGCAAATTTCTGTCCCAAATAAGAAAATTCAAAATAGGTTCCTTCTAAATGTTCCTCAATTTTAGTAGCTTTCAATACGGAAGAAGACTGTAAACTAAAGGAAACTTTTTTATCAAATGCCATACTCTCAAACCACATTTTCCCATATCTATCATCCACAGAAATCGCACAATATTTATTTTCTTTTCCATTGGATAACACATATTTGAAAAGCTTTTTCTTGGCTTCCGCATACTTTTCCATCGTACCATGATAATCCAGATGATCCATCGTAATATTCGTCAACACCGCAAAATCAAATTTGATCCCTTCAAATCTCGACTGATCCAGACCTTGAGAACTCACCTCTAACACCGCTATTTTACAGCCCTTTTCTTTCGCAGTAGCCAAAAGCTGTTGTAAATCAAAGACATCTAGTGAAGTCATTTTTTTTTCATTTTTTAGTTCCTCATTACCGATTTTAATCGTTGCCGTACTAATCGCCATCGTCGGTCAAACATTATCATTCAGAATTTTATGCAAAAGATTTACGGTTGTAGTCTTCCCATTGGTCCCCGTAATTCCAATAATGAAAAAATCTTTGGAAGGATTATTGTACAGATAATTGGCAATTTGTGCTCTATATTTTTTATAACTCTGATAAAAAAAGCTGTCTTTGAGAGAGTTATAGATCGTATCATAGGCGATCAGCTTTTTTATGAGCTGTTTCATTCAGAGAAAAGAGAAATAAAAAAAGAAACTTTTTTTCAGTATATAAAAAAGATTCCTTTTTACAAATTTTTTTCGCTCTATTCTCCCAAAAATAGGATATGCTTGAAAAACAACGCCAAATCTCTAAGATATAACACACGGTAGTAACAAAAAAAGCCCCAAAGGGGGAAGGAATGACATATTGAAGGCAATGAATCTGAAATAGAAACTGCCAAAAGAGAACTTTGAGAAGAAACGGGAATCAAAAAAGTTAGACTCATCAATAATAAGAGATTTGTAGAAAATTATATCTTCCAAAATAAGGAAAAAACTATTAATAAAACCGTAATCTACTTTTTAGGGGAAATAGCATCCAACAGTAAAAAAGAAATACATCTACAAGATGAAGAACTTTCAGCATATATGATTGATGACTATGATACTATTCAAACCTATCTAACCTATGATTGAGCAAAAACGATTCTAAAAGATGCTATTTATTACTTAGACGACCATTAATCTTATGTCAAAACTCAACTTTCAAATCCTCAAACAACGCGGGAACGCCAGAGTAGGCGAAATAACCCTAAACGGAGTAAAAATTCAGACTCCAATTTTTATGCCTGTCGGAACCAAAGCCACCATAAAAGGTCTCATCCTTGACCTCCTCAGAGATCCCAAATATATCGGAACGAATATTGAACCGATAAAACTCATTCTCGCCAACACCTTCCACCTCTACCTCCGCCCTGGGAGCGAACTTATCAAAAACGCTGGTGGACTCCACAAATTCGAGAATCGAAACGACGGACTCATTTTGACCGATAGCGGGGGATTTCAGGTTTTTTCTCTCTGATTAGGAAAAAAAGCTGATGACCATTTTAATCATCAAGTAAAAATAAAGCTGACTGAAGATGGAGTGAAATTCTCCTCTCCTCACGACTGAAGCAAACACTTTTTCTCTCCAGAAAATGTCGTTGATACACAAATCAATTTCGGTTCAGATATTATGATGGTGCTGGATGTCTGCTCTCCCGGGACAGCAGATAAAAAAGTCGTCCAAAGACAAATGCAGATGACCCACCGCCGAGCAAAAAGAGCCTTCGACCACTTCAAACCGTTGTATGATGAAGCGAGAGGCGTACTTTTCCCCATTGTCCAAGGAGGAAGTTATCTGGATTTGAGGCAGGAAAGTGTTGATTTTCTGTCCGAATATGCTTGGGATGGGATTGCTATCGGAGGAGTGAGTGTGGGAGAAGAGAAAGAGAAAGTACAAGAAGTCATCAGCTACACCGCACCAAAATTACCCAATGAGAAGCCGAGATATTTGATGGGAGTAGGAACACCTGAAGATTTGCGTTTCGCAATCGAGCAGGGAATTGATATGTTTGATTGTGTGTCTGCTACCAGATTTTGAAGACATGGAGTGGTTTTTTCTGATGAGGGGAATATCAAAATCACCAACGCGAAATATGCCTCAGATTTTTCTCCTCTGACGGATAATTGCGACTGCTATGCGTGCAAAAATTTTACGAAAGCGTATTTTCATCACTTGCAGAGAGAAAAGGAGGTATTGGGTGGTGTATTGATGGGATTGCATAATATCGTATATTTGAATAGAATTTTGAGCGATTGGAAAAGGGAAATGCTGAGTGAGTAAATTTTTATTTAATCCCTCAAAACGATGAAAAGATTACTCAAAATTAGCTTAGATACTCTCTTAACTTCTCTCACTCCAATTGTATCTTGGTTTACACTCAGCTTACTAGTGGATACAAATTTAATCAACGTATTTCTCTTGGTCTATCCTCTGCAATTCATTTGTGGAATGATGAAGTCAATTTTTTCAACAGGTGCAAATATCTGCCAAGAAAAAGAAAAAAATAAAAATATCGTGTTGTCCGCAATGACTACAGGAATTATCATAGGAGCAGTGCTTTTTTGATTATTGATCTATTATGTCGAATACTATATTGGTTTTATGCATATGGACATAGCAGTCTATAAAACCTTCACAATTTATGCTATTGCTCAACTTTTTTTACAGTTAGTACTCTCCTTTCTGCTCAATAAACTCTATTTTGAAGAAAAAAATACCTTAGCGAATAAATTTTCTATCAGTTTTAATATTTTGAATTTTATCATCCTGATAGGAAGTTCCCTAATTTTCAAGGAGCAACTCCATATCGTAATGACTACTCTGCTCATAATGTTCTGATTTACTACAATTCTCACCATAAAATCCTACAACAAATTTTCCTATATTATCAACTTTAAAAATCTCATCAAATATGATTCTGTAGATTTATTTAATAATCTTACATTCTTTTTGATATTTTTATTTTGATTAAGTAATACCTTTGAATATGGAGCAGTTTATACCTTAGCAATCACCTTTCTTACTTTAATAACAGATACTCAATGGGATATTTTTGATGGTATCGGAACCGTAGCTACTATAGATATTGCAAAAGAAAGTTTCAATTACAAAATACATAAAAAAAATGCTTATTATCTATTGCTACTATTAGTGATAAGTATGGCTATAATGTTTGCTATCTTATTTCCTCAATATCAATTGAATTTAAGAATAACTTTAATATTTTTAACTCTTGAGATGATAAATTTTTTACTTTACCCTCTCTATAAAATCAAAACTCGTTATTTACAAATAGAATATTCACCAATCAAAACAACCACTAATAAAATAATTTCAAATATAGGGAGATTAGGATTTTCTTTCTTAAAAACGCCCTATTGTACAGGATTTTGACAAATATTTTCCAGTGTCTATCAATTTATTTCAATCAATATTATGTTTAACAGAAATTTTATCATAGATAAAAAAGGCTTTATTCAAAAAAGGGGGAAATAAATAACATAGGAATGCTATTGCCATTACACAAATAAATGTACCAGATTCAAATAGATTTTCCATATTTTTTTGTTATTTAATTATTTATTTTCAAAATAATTATATGGAAATATATATAAGTCAAACTATTTTTTCAAAAAGCTACTCCAACTTTTGACAAATCAAACCAAAATCCGTATACTTATAACATACTTTTAGCCTTTACCCAAAACAAAATGCCAGAAACAAACAAACTTCTCGCTCTACCCAATGATGACGAACTTTTTAGTACCTTCCTCGCTGCCACCCAAGAAGGAGCTCACGATAATATCAAAGGGATCGTGAAACAAATCGGAGGATTTCTTGATAAAGCAAAAGGAGAAGTAAAAAGAATTCTGATTTTTGATCCTGCTACAGGACTTTCTCTAAAGTTCGACCTCCCTACAGGAAACGATGTCCTCCAAGGCTTCGTCAACGACCAAAATTTCATCGTAAAAAACACTCTGAAAATCCTGATGTCGACCTACGGAGCTCAGACCTTTGAGAGCTTTCTCACCAAGATGAAGAGAACTCAGGAAGATATTGACGTAACGAGAGGGACATTGACCAGAATTTTAGATACTTTTTTTAAAAAGCTGAATGAAAAATACGTCATTAACGAAACCACTGAAAGTATCGCAACCAAAGTAAACGCCCTTTTCGATATCCATGACGCGACCATCCCTGAAAAATGGACAAAAGTAAGCAATCCTGCAACCGCTGGTTAACCCCTAATCGCACCATTACTTTTCTCATACAGCTCCTGTTTAAAAGCTTCAGATAGCCCACAGTTAATTTGGAGTTTTTGTCGTATTTGCTCATCATACCTATCCTCCAACACCTTCACTTCATATTTTTCCATCAGATAAGCCAATAAAGAAGTCTGACTATAGACATAGCTCACCTCCACTTCATCATAAATCTCCTTTTGTACAAGCGGAGCGTGATTTACGATTTCTTGAGCAGTTTGCGTATACGCTTGGATCAGCCCACCAACGCCGAGTAATGTTCCTCAAAAATACCTCATCACCACCAGCAAAACATTTTGCAATTGCTTCCCTTCCAGCACGGAGAGAATAGGCTTCCCTGCGGTATTACTCGGCTCTCCATCATCATTTGCCTTACTTCACTTAGGATCAATTAAAATGATTCCAAAGAGATCTTGATGAACATGCAGTCCAACACGATATGCAGAACAATGATGAGTAGCATCATAAAATTTCTTTTTCATCCCCTGCAAATGCTCTTCAGCCTCTTCTCTCGTTGTAATCGGAAAAAGAGTTCAAAAAAATCTGGATCCCTTGATTTTTGGGATCTCATAGGTGAAAGATTCTGAAATGGTGGTATAGTAGAGTTTGTTCATAGTTTTTATTTTCTTCCAAAATCGGCGGGAATTTCTCCTCGATCTTCTGTCTTCCATTTCAAGAGTGTGAATTTTATTCCATTCACTTTCAACCATTCTTCCGCTCTATCGACAGCTTTTCGCACGTCCAAATTAGATTCCGTAGCTCTCAGCTTGCTCTTGCATTTCCCCTCTCTGACCCAACTCATCGCAATTTTACTGTCAGAATAAATCGCCACCACTTGTCATTGCGAGGAGTTCAACGAAGACGAACGACGTGACAATCCAGATCAACAGGATTCATTTTCTTGTTGTAAATATGCCAATCCGTGTACAATCGCCAAAAATTCCCCCACATTATTCGTTCCTCTCAAAAAACGCTGATGAAAAATCTCTGCTCCCGTCTGTAAATCCACACCCCTATACTCCAAAATTCACGGATTATCACTACAAGCAGCATCCACAGCAATCGCCTCTTTAACAAACGGAACATCCTCCAAATCACCACGAGATTTCCACACCTTCTTTTTCGGAATAATCTGATAATAATGTTCTCGTCCCTGTTGCAGAGCCTTTTCCGCTAACCCACGAGTAGGAAAAGACTTATACTTCGCACCAGAAAAACCCACAACCAAAGATTGTACCTCGGACCAAGAATCAAAAATTCAGATTTTTTTTCCCTCTCGAATAGTGTAATATTTTTTTTCTACAATCATGAAAACGAGAGTAAAGTTTTGCGATAAAAATGCAAGAGGCTCTTTCCCACGAAAAATTTACATTGCATTCCTCGCTTAAATTGCTATCCTTTCGGAAAATTTATCATCCTTAGTTAACATTTTATTACCCACTATTACCTAATGGATACAGACATATATCTCTTTACTCTCATAGTGACAAAAAGGATTACTTTGTGGAAGATAAACGAATGTAAAAATCCCGCCTAAACTTTGCAAAATTTCGAAAAATGACTATACTTAGCTATCTTTTATCTCCTTAAACGAAAATGAGCGAAAAAGAAGATATGAAACAAAACAACGAAACACCAACTCCTAAGCAAAATCCATTGACAAACGAAATTAGCAATATTTTAACAAACGGTATCAATCGTATTTTTAATGATGTTTTGTGAGGATTTTGGGTCTCTACCGACAAAAAAATTCATATGACTCCAGAAAATAAAGACACTTGTATACAAAACTGAAAAATACTGAAAGAATTAATACAGCAAGCTCCACTATCTATTACTTACGATCAGAATGAACAAAAATTTACCACAACACGAAACAAGGAAACATATGTAGGAGATTTAATGGGAAATAAAGAATTAGAAAACAGACTAAAAGAAGGAGCAAGTCTCATAATCAACTTCAAAAATAATGTATTTAATTTCGATTATAACGGAAATCGATACGAAAGAGACGAAGAAGACGAAGAAATACTAAAGACATATTATAACAATGATGAGTATAAAAATCCAGAAAGTGGAATCCGATTACCTGAAAATAGTAATAAACATCGAGAAAATCCAACCTTCGAAAGTGCAACTTTACTATCCGGGCTTTCAAAACTTATCTGGTGAATTTCTCACTCCTTACCTAAAAAATAAGAAAAAAGATATTCCACCCTTTTACCCCCTTCCCCCTCAACACAATGACAAACACACCAACAAACACCATCAGCTATGCCCTCGACTCTTTCTTCGACGAAACGACGATGTCACTCCACTTGAAAGAAGACCGCCCTATCCTCAGAAAAAAGGGAACACCGGGAAACCGAAATGCCGTTCTCGACGAAAAATCCATCTCCAGTGAAGAACTCAACACACTCATTGAACAAATCTTCGCCGAAGCCACTAACCAAAAAGGAAACTTCCTTGAAATCGACAGAAAACTCTCAAAAGTTCTCCAGCTCGGACCTTACAGAATTGTCATCGTCTACCCTCCCCTTTCCGATGGATTAGAACTGACCGCAGTCAGACCTGTAAAGAAAACCACTATCGCCGACTACGACCTCAACGAAGAAACTTTTGACCTTCTCAGAAATAAATCCAAAGGAATCCTAGTATCTGGTGCTCCAGGAAGTGGAAAATCCACCTTCGTACAAGCTCTTGTGGAGGTCTATCATCAGGATCACCATATCATCAAAACTATCGAAAGTCCCCGTGATTTGATGGTGGATGACGATGTCGTGCAATATAGTTTCACGCACGGGACCCACGATGAAGTCCGCGATATTCTTCTGCTTTCTAGACCTGATTATACGATTTATGATGAAGTGAGAAATAAACCTGACTTTGAACTCTATAAGGATCTCAGACTCACAGGAATTGGAATGCTCGGCGTAATCCACGCCACCAAGCCGATTGACAGTATTCAGCGTTTTATCGGAAGTATCGAAATGGGAATTATCCCGCAGGTACTCGACACTGTGATTTTTATCAATAAAGGAAAAATCGAGGAAATCTTACAGCTCGAACTCACAGCGAAAGTTCCAGAAGGAATGACCAGCGAAGACCTTTCCAGACCTGTCATTATCGTCAGCTCATTTTTGAGCAAGAAAAAAATCTACGAAATTTACACCTTCGGTGAACAAGTAGTCGTAATGCCGATCCCTGAAGAAGGAATGGCAGGGGCAACAGGGAAACCTGGAATCAACACCTATGCAAAAGAAGGAATAGAAAAAAAGCTGAGCTGAATTCTGAATAGCCACTTCATCGTGAAAATGAAAGGAAACGGTATTGAACTGTATGTTCCAGAATTCGTAAAAGGAAAAATCATCGGAAAAGGCTGAAGTGCAATTATGGAACTCGAAAAAGTAGTCGGACTCGGTATCACAGTCAAAACCTTCGATGAACTCCCTATTCTTTCCGTAAAGACTGACATCAGTGGAGGAAAGAAAGGTGGTCAACTATTCATTGCATTTCCTACAGGATATGAAAATACAACACTTTCCCTTCTTGTCGGTGATGAAATCCAAAAATTTACAACAGATAGAAATGGTATCATCACTATCAATGATAGAAATGAAGTAAGATTAATTGAGAGAAGAGGGTTTGTGGTGGTGGATGATAGATAAGATATCTCTACTACTTAGTTTTATTATTATGTTACCAAATGATAGAAGAAATTAAACTGGTAGATAATCCAAGCAAGAAATACGCTAGTCTAGAATTAGAAAAAGAGCTATACCTCGTCACTCATCCTGAAAATTGGGAAACTGAAGCATTACAAATTCAGCCAAATTCAGAAGAACAGATCAATTTTTCTATTGCATTAGAAAACCTTGACCAAACCACTAACAAACCTTCCAACCCTGGAAATGCAGAAGACATCTTAAAAAATACTCCGAATATGAAACAAAGCGATTTTACTATCGAATTAGGAAGGAGGAAAGAAACAAGCCTTTGAACAGTGCAAAATATTCAGGTGTATTATAAAAATACTTTACTACTTGATCCAGATACCAATGGAACTACAACTACTCAAGATTCCGGCTTCATGCATGTAATAATAAATTATGAAGATAAAGAGAAAAGAATTTATACAAATACTGCCAATGATGTCAGATATATTAAAAAGAATCAAGCATATGTAGGATTTATCGCCTTACCAGCTAAATATATAGGATTGGGACTTGCTCAGTATATCTATCAAGGAATTGCCAATAAACTGGGGATAGAAATTGTAAAATGAGATACTCAAAGTCCTGCAAGCCAGAAATTCCGAGCAAAACGTACTTCGTTTGTCCCTGAAAAATCCACCTCGTAGGAACGACGACTTACCTCATCCAAACACCACACACTCCCTTCCTTTACACTCTAGACATCTCTCATACCATGTCCCACATCAGACCAGCACAACCAGCAGATGCCAAGGCAATTGTCTCTATCAATATCAGAGGACGAAAAGACGGCTACCAAGGAATTATTGATCAAGCCTACCTCAACACTCGTAATATCACTCCCGAAAGGATTGAAAAAAACATTGAACGGATAAAAAATGCTGAAATACTTTTGGTATACGAAGAGGATTGAAAAGTTCTCGGCTTCCTCAGTGGGGAAAATGCTCGTGATAAAAATCCTCCAACTGAAAAAGAACTTAGTACATTCTATGTAGACCCCGACCACCAAAGACAAGGTATTTGAATACAGCTCTTCAATGCGTTCAAACAAGCAATAGGAAATGCCTCATTTTATTTACGAACACTCTCTGGTAGTAAAGGTGAACAGTTTTATAAAAAGCATAGCTGAAGACTCTTCGGAGAAAAACCTGCAGAAATTGGAGGAAAAATATACACAGAAATCTGATTTATTTTTAACTAATAGTAGGAAAGAGAGGTTCTCCAGGAGGAGATCATTTTTTGGTATAAAAATAAGGTTTTTTAGATTATTTTAAGGTCTATCGGTATAAGCAAATCAATCAGGTTTGTTTTATTTTTTATTCCGATGTAATGAAATACAAGGCAAAACTTATGATTAAGATGAGTCTTTTAACGCTCCTCTGCGGAATTTCTTACGGTGCACAACCCACGATTAATGCATCCTTATGTCTACTTCCCGATACTATTATCGTTAGCATAAATAGAATAGAAAAATCGGATCTGATTAGCATAGAAAAGAAGGTCGTTCCTTTACCAGAAGATCATGCAACCCCTCCCAATCAGGAAGAAAGAGTCGCTTTCCTTTGGAAGCTCAAAGAACAACTAGAAAAAGAAATCACTGAATATGAAGTCTCTGACAAGGAAAACGACTTCTTAGCATATGCGTTAATTCAAGCAAAGAAACAATTGGACTGGGAAGTAGAGAGAGGGATTATCACCCATGAACAGGCTAAAACAACCTTGGAAAATATTGAAAACGGAAACTTTGAAAAAGAATTGAAAGAGATGAAAGAGAGAATCGCCCACCAGCAAAAAAAGCAGGAATCCATCAACACGATACAAGACACCATCGCCTCAGCTTTCAAAGCAGGGAATATCAATTCCCAACAAGCAGATGAAATGCTGATTAATTTGGAAAAGGGGATTTGGGATATGGAGAAAGGAGGAGTGGTGTTTGATTTAAAGAAGGAAAGGTGTGAATAAGTTTATTGAACTTATTAGTTGCTCTTTCCTGAGCTTCAGAGAGGTTAGTCATGAGGAGAATAAGGTATAAATCTGATACCGTAATACTTTTTGACATAAAATTCAAGAGAAAATTAGACAAAAAAAGACTCTCATTTTCACGAGAGCTTCTTTTAGTATATAGATACTATTTCGCACTTCTCATCAACATCAATCGAACTCGCTGGCGAAGTTCTACCCTACTTTCTGGATTGTCTATCTGAGTCATAATTCAGTTTTCTTTCAAGGCTTCCAAATGTCTAGTGTAGTACGGTTTCCCTCCTGCATATGCATTCTGCCGAAGCAACCTAGAGAGGATTGTCCCAAACTGTGCACGTGTGACTACTAAAAGTGGCTGAAAGTAATCCATATCCATCCCCATAAGCCCGAGTGAACAGGCTTTCACAGCATAGTCCTTGATTTCAGCACTTTCCCAAGCATTAGAGCCATCTTTTCGGTGACACTGAGCAGGGACTTTTTCTGGTAGGGTTCGTCAGAGGGCGTTGAGGGCGTAGTTGGTCACCATTTTAGCGAGATGTCCACGGATGACGGTTCAATCAGGGGTGGCTGCTTCAAGTGGTGCGAGGGTGGTGATGTCGTGGGCATAGGCTCGTTGATAAGCGGTGAGGATTTCATCAGTCAAGTCATTCTGAGTGGAAACCGAAGGTTGTAGCGAAGAATCCACTGGCTGTTGGCTATTCTCTGGATTCTTCACTTCGGCTTCGCCTTGTTCAGAATG
>JAITGP010000049.1 GCA_031280545.1 Candidatus Peribacteria bacterium | reverse complement strand
ATGTGTTTTCACAAGTTCTATAGAGAGCGTTTCTAGTTGTTGTTCATTCATAGCAGTGGTGAAAGAAATTAAAAAGGCTGTATAATGACATCTTGAATATCTGAAGAGATTGATTGATGAATGATTGTTTGGGAACGTAAATAGTTTTGTGTAAATAGAACAATAGAGACAGAATAGATTGACTGAATGATAATGAAGGAAATCTAAATATCAAGATAAGATTTCACTCTTCATTCAAAGATAGCTTCAAATTGATTAAGGATGGATCACCGATTATGGACTGGTGTGATCCATTTTTTAGTAATACGTTGGGATACCAAATAGAGAATTTTCATTAGTGCAGTATCATCTGGAAAACTTGGTCTATTTTTTGTTGATTTCCTGATTTGCCTGTTAAAACCTTCGATAGTATTGGTTGTATAGATAAGTTTCCTAATGGGATCGGGATAAGCAAAGTAGGTCGAAAGTTCCGTCCGATTAACAAATCGGCTCTTAACTGCTAAACTATACTTCTTACCTCGTTTTTCTTCTAGGATACAAAGATTTGTTTCTGCCGTTTCGAGATTAGGAGATTGATAAATATTTTTCAAATCTTGTACGAAGGCTTTGTAATCTTTGTAACTCACATGTTTTAAGGAATTTCTAATTTGGTGAATTATACATTTTTGAATTGTTGCATTAGGAAAGATGTTCTTGATTGCCTTACTAAACCCAGAAAGTCCGTCAGTACATGTAATAAAAACATCTTCAACCCCTCTTTGTGATAAATCTGAACATACCGTCTGCCGAAATGACGCACTTTCTGTTTCACCAATATACATTCCTAAAAGCTCCTTCATCCCCTTAATACTTACACCAATCACTATATATACTGCCTTTTCTCTATAAATTCCACCGTCTTTCACTTTGAAGTGAATAGCATCTAAGTAAATGATAGGATAACATTTTTCTAGAGGTCTTCCTTGCCGTTCTTTGATTTCTGGGATAATTTTATCCGTAATGGAACTAATAAGTGTTGGTGAAATATTTGCTCAATAGATATCTTTTATATTGGCTTGAATATCCGAAGTGGTCATACCAAGAGCATACATATTGATAATTTTCTCCTCTACTTCTGAAGTTCTTGTTTCATACTTAGGAAGAATTTTAGGATCAAATTCCGCATTCCTATCTCTAGGAATTTCAATATCTGCACTTCCTGCTGTAGTAAAAACTTTCTTTTTATAGCTTCCATTTCTAGAATTTCCGCTGTTTCGTCATTCTCTAGCGTGTTTAGTGTATCAAAGATGTTCATCCATTTCCGCTTGGAGCATTTTCTCCATAACTGGTCAGATAACCCCTTTAAGAATGCTAGATACTTCTTCCAGAGAACCTGCTTCGTGAGCGAGTTCATCAATAGTCATAGCACCATAGTTTTTTTTACTTGTCATGTGATTATGTGTATAAGAGATAAAAGGTTTAGTTATTTCTATCTAATCCCTTTTCTATTTACACACTTTTTTTTATGTTCTCATTTTATCTAAGAACAGGTTACATATCTGTTCTTTTTTTAATGGTGTATGGTTTTTTTATGAAAAAAGACTTGATTTTGTGTGCCAGCAAAATAGAAATGACAGTAAATTTCCAAGAATAGAAATGTCAGTACATTATCTCTTTTCCTTTTCCGTGAATTGTAGGCAATCCTCTCAATCGCAGAGCCTTACATTTCCGTAGATACTTTCTTTACGCTTATCTTTTTACTTTTCAAGACCGTATTCTCTTGTATCTGGTACACCCTATTATCATAGTGAATTGTTCCATCATTCTTCACTGTCCTTTCCTCTACTTTTGCAAAGTACCATTCCATATTCTCCTTCTCTTCCTTTGTAAGTTTTTTGTGTTCATCTCCTTTTTCTTTTGCTTCTCTTCCGAATTTCTCATTGTAATAGGGGATATACCCTTCTAAAAACTTATTTGCGTCTTTTTTTGTAGGATAAAAGAGTCAGAGTAATTCTTTAATCAATGGAACATTAACCAAAAGGGTTAGTATCACCCCCACTACCAACATAGATCCAAATCCCTTAAAAATATTAATCCCCATCAAAAAGAGGAGTAATCCAATCAATCCGGTAGAAAGCTGACCATCTTTGATCGCCATTCGAGATCTTTCATAAGCAATTTTGATCGCAGTATCATTATTTTTTCCTTCAGCTTTTTCTTCTTTCATTCTCTCAAAAATCAAGACATTTGTATCTACTGCCATTCCAATAGAGAGAATAATAGCAGCGATTCCTGCCAGGGATAAAGCATAGTCGATAACCTTCACAATAGCAAGCAAAATCAGGGTAATATTAGATAAAGAAAGCAGCGTTACTAGACCCTTTTTGATCCCATACACGATCGTCATATAGATATAGATTAGTACCAATCCTGCTAACATTGCGATAATCGCTCCAGTGAAAGCAGACTCTCCGAGTGAAGGAGAAATTTTCTCTTCTTGCATGAGGATCAATGGTGCTGGCAAGGCTCCATCATTGAGTGAAGAAGTCATCTCTTTAGCTGAATCAGGAGTGAACTGCCCATCTATCTGTGCAGATCCATCACAGATTTTTGCTTGGATGGTAGGAGCAGTAATAATTTTTCCTCCGATAAAGATTGCCATCTGTTTCCCAATATTATTGGAAGTAATTGCACAGAAAATTTCTTTTCCTGCATCATCAAAGCTTAATACCACTACTGGCTGTCCAAG
>JAITGP010000042.1 GCA_031280545.1 Candidatus Peribacteria bacterium | reverse complement strand
ATCAAATCCTCACCGAACTTTCCGCTACTTCGACTAAGGAAGCTTTGGAAACACGATACCAGACCTACCTTGGGAAAAAAGGAAGTGTCACGAACGAATTCAAAACCATGGGAAGCCTCTCCCCCGAAGAAAGAAAGGAAAAAGGACAATTCCTCTCAGATTTGAAAACTGCTTTGGAAACGGCATATGCTGAGAAAGAGCAGAGCTTTTCGATGCAAGAAATCAATGAACTCCTCGGGAAAGAGCTGATAGATATTTCGCTTCCGTGAAAGAAATTGGAACAGGGGTACTACCATTTGCTCGTAAAAACCAGAAGAGAAATGGAAGAAATCGCTCAATCAATGGGATTTATCGTAGAACTTGGGACGGAAGTCGTGAGCAAATATGAGAATTTCGAAGCGGTAAATATTCCGATTACTCACCCTGCGACTGAAATGCATGACACGATTTACTTGAAGCAAAAAGATACGAGAGGCGAAAATTATGTGTTGAGAACTCATACTTCCTCCGCTCAGAATTATATCATCAAAAAGCACGGTGTGCCGATTAAGGCGATTTTGCCGGGGCGTTGTTATAGATTCGACGAAATGGACGCGACGCACGACACGATGTTTTATCAGTGCGAAGGGGTATATATCGACAAAAATATTTCTATCGCCAACTTCAAAAACGTGATAGAAACTTTCCTCTCTGCCACTTTGAAAAAGAAAGTAGAAGTCAGAATGAGACCGGGGTTTTTCCCTTTTGTCGAGCCGGGCTTTGAAATTGATGCAAGATATGAATATGTAGACCAAAAGACTGGAGAAATCCAGCTTTCTAAATGGATTGAACTGCTCGGAGCTGGAATGATCCATCCGAATGTGCTGAAAAATGCAGGAGTAAATCCTGAAGAGTGATGGACGGGATTTGCGTTTGGAATTGGGATTAACAGGGTGACAGCGATGAAATATGGAATTAAGGATATTAGATATTTCACCAATGGGGATTTGAGATTTACTAAGTCATTTGCATAATGGAGTACCTTACTTTGATAGGAATATTCTCCTACGGAATTGGTTATTTCTTTTACATAAAGAAAAGTTTTCAGGGGAACATACAACCCAATAGAGTAAGTTGGATTTTGCGAGGCGTTTCTTGCCTAATCGCCGCTTTTGTGGCATTTTCAAAAGGAAGTTGACGAGCTGCAGTCCCCACCTTCATTGCAGGAGTTGCTTCTCTGGTAGTATTCGTTTCAACTTTTTTTAGTAAAAAAGCTTATCGAAAACTCTGAATTTTTGATTATGCTTGTGGGTTCTTTTCTATTTTGGCTTTAGTTTTACGAGCCATCACTAAACAGGCTGAAGTTGCTATTATTTTTGCAATGATGAGTGATTTTTCTGCAGCTATTCCCACCCTTAAAAAATCCTATCAACATCCAGAAACCGAAAATATTTCAGGCTTTCTGCCTTGATGGATCAATATTTCTACAAGTTTTTTTGCAATCAAAAGCGTATCATTTGCAAGCCTTGCTTTCCCTCTTTATGTATTCGTTCTCAATTCTCTCTTCATTGTCTTGATTTTGAGAAGGCAAAAAACGAAAAACTTGCAAACCAGATAGGAATAATTACACTAGAAACATAGTTGAATAATTCAGCCTTTTTATTCTTTTTTCAATACTATTATGACCGCACTACGAATTCTGCTCGGACTTATCGTGATCCTCGCTTTCCGATATGTCAGCCTCTACAACACCATTGTAAAACTTAAAACCACCAGAGACAATGCGTTCTCTGACATTGATGTGCAAATGAAGATGAGGTTTGACCTCGTGGATAACCTCGTGAATACTGTGAAAGGCTATGCGAAACACGAAAAAGAAACGTTGAACGATGTCATCGAAGCGAGAAATAAATATACTTCAGCTAACAATATGAAAGATAAAGCTGAGGCTGACACTATGCTCAACGGTGCTTTGAAGAGTATTTTTGCTCTCGCTGAAAGCTATCCAGAACTCAAAGCTAATCAGAATTTTCTTCAATTGCAAAATGAACTTTCTGATATTGAGAATAAAATCGCTGCTGCGAGGAGGTTTTTCAATGCGACAACCAAAGAGTACAATACGACTATTCAGCAGTTCCCTGCGAATGTGTTGTTTCACAAGACACCAGAAGCGTTTTTTGAAGGAGAAGAGGAGATTAAAAAAGCACCGAAAGTGGAGTTTTAATGAAAAATCTGATTCTCACCGCCTTAATCCCTTCCGATTATACTAACTGTGAACTTCACAGAGCCTTTTTCAAACAGCATATCGGCGAACATTTCAAATTTAATACGCAATTTATGCAACGAATGCAAGAGAACAAAGGCAAGAAAACCTATCAAGAAGCGATAATAGAGCGAAAAAGACTTCATCAAGAAAGGAAAAATGGTGTAAAATATCCCATCGGGAAGCAATTCGCCTACAACCAATATACGAGAGATTTCTTCGCTGATAACCCTTGAAAAAGTAGACAGGACTGTATCAAATGTTGGAATGCCAAGAAAGAAAAAATCCCCAATCCAAAATATGAGAGGAGGGATATAAACTTCCTGTCGTAAAAACTCTCTTTATTATTTTCTAAATCTAATGTCTATTCTCATCGCGGAAGCACAATTGATAGACTAATAATACTGCCGTGCATTTTTATGAAAAAAGAGGATTCACAGCATTCAGTCAAAAAATGAGAAAATCCCTATCATAAATCCTCTGGAGCTATTACTTCACTACAATCTTCCCATTATGGGGAAGACCCATCGCACAGAGGAACTCATAGTTTCCCGCCTTTTTGGGTTTTACATGAAATACAATCTGCTTTCCTTTTTCAACCGACTGTACCTTATCATCTAGCCCAGAAATGAAAATCGTCGACATACATCCGTAGAGAGTGGTCTGTGCGTCGATCACGATTTCATACTCTTTCCCAACCTCTAGCTCAACTCTATTGGGTTGCAAGAAATCTTTGGCGGTGTAAGTCATCAGAATTTTTTCTACCTGTTTATCGCTCACAAAATCTGATCCTCCACCGAGGTTAGCTCGTACGACTCCGTAAGAATTAGCAATATTATATACCCCAAGCAAAAGCACCAATATCCCGATCACTTTATACGCCACTTTAGCGACCTTCCCCTTAAAGAGAGAAGTCAGACTTCCAATCCCAATCAGCCCTGGCAAGGTTCCTACAGCGAAGAGAGCCATTACTGCCATCCCCATCCAAAAACTTCCTGTGCTGATTGCGTAGAGTTGCATCGCAAACGTAAATCCACAAGGCACAAAAAACGTCAAAATTCCGCTGAGAACAGCTTTACCTATTCCTTGTTTCTTACTTCCAAGGAGTTCATTTTCTCCTTGACTAAACCATTTTCCTGTTGGGAGAGCGATAGCTATTTGCTGTAATTTCGGAGAAAGCTCTGTTAAATTCAATCCTAAAAGCAACATAACTATACCGACCAAAAGCATCATTACCGCCATGACCAGAGGGGAGGGCGTGAGTACCCCACCAAAGAGCCCCAGAATCCCTCCCAAAAGCCCGAATCCCACAATTCTTCCAGTATTAAATCGAAAGTGGGGAATCAGCTTTTTCCCGAAATTTTCTTCATTATTCTTCACATTCCATTGACTGGAGATTGCAAGCACTAATCCGCCTACTACCGCCATACAGCTTGAAAACCCTGCTGTTAATCCGATGAGGAGTACAATTCCTAGTGAGGGCTTATTTTCCGACTGAATATCAAAAAAACTGGAAACACCTGTCGCTTTTAAAACAAAATAGAGAAAAATAAAAGCAATCAGACTAATAAGAGCAATTTTATAGTTTCCCAAGCTTCTGCTAAATCGAGGACGAGCGAGAGGTTTCTCCACGATTTCATAGCCAACTTCACGAATAATTTTCCCAATTTCATCGAGATGGAGATTTCCTTCATATCGCACTTTTACACTCCCTTTACGGACACTCGCGTCTACGGTTTGAATATGAGGGAGCTTGATTAGCGTTTTTTCTACCAGAAGTTTACAGGCGTTGCAATGCATTCCTTTAAGGTAGAACACAGTGGTTTTCATGAGGAGGTGAGATAAAAATAAAAGATTAGGAAAGCTGTGTAGGTGAGATATCCAGATTGTCCAAGAGATACCTTCTTAGGTGTTCCACAAGAGTAGTAAATACGCTCTCATTATGCAAGAGTTTTTCTCTAAACCAACGAGGGATTTCCATCTGGATACCATTAGCATTGAGATTGATAATATTCTCCGCTTCTTCTGCTTGAAAGACTTGTTTATAGGTGAAATTAATACCTAAACTCTCAGCTTTTGCCTTGCAATGTTCATAGAAGTGTTTTGTCAATTCATCATTACTACCACCAATATCAATACTTCTACAACTTTCATCGCTACATCCATGAAATGAAAGACTGATTTTTGATTTTTTTACCATTTCTTTTGCCAAGGGGTCATCAAAATGGGTAGTAGTAATATGTAAGTCTCGATTGCCTTGAGGCTTCCTCCCAGCAAAAATATAGTAAGCAAATTCCTGTCACGCCAAAGCTCTTACAATTTCTTCCGTTCCTTGCTCAATTCGTCCTCCATGAATAGCTAAAAGAGCAATATCAGGATTTTCTTCATTTCCTGTCAGAATTTCAAAATCTTTTCCTTTTTGGTAATCATGGCTTAATTCGGTTAGCGTTTGATATCTATCTACCATTGCATATTCGATAATAAAATGTACCTAGGGGGTAGGTAGATAGCATAGGATTATCTGGGAAAAATACAAGAGTAAAATCCACTATTTCGGGTTGACTTCCCACTATATATTACTATAGTAGCGAAAAACAATAACATAAAAAGCAATATAGTATGGAAAATGTAAATTTTTGGGAGTTTGTTACAACAAACGCCTGTTCAGCGTTCTTTACGCTGGTATTCGTATTGGGAGGTATTTGTAGGATTAAAAGTAAGTGTTCAATTGCACTGAAAATAACGATTTCAGTTATCTTGGCAGTGGTAATTCTTGCAATTATCTTCTCCGCAGGAATGCTACATTTCGTGGACCAACATCCATTTATTTACTGGATCGAGTTGATTACTGTAGTGGTATTTACCGAGCAACTTGAATTGCAAAATTATTCAAAAAATCCTCAGAAAAAAGACTGGGGCGAATGGTAAAAAAACTGATTATTTCCAAATCCTTCTGTGTCTCAGGAGGATTTTAGTTTTTCCAAAAAATATTACACAATCGTATCAGCTTCTCGATTGATCTTAAACCCCTTGGCATTCAGATTCAACTTTGTATATACGACATCCATAAAATTTCTGACTGTTTTCCCTTTTAAAATAATATTGTACCTGTATTTCCCAAACATTTTGTAAATCAGTGGGGGAGTCGAGTAAATTTCCAAATCCTTCATCTCGTATTTCTCTGCCAAATAGAGCAATTCCTTGTAGAGCGTGTCGACTTTGGTAAAGACTCTCTCCTCGATTTCATTCTTATATAAAATGACACAGAGATCCGCAAACGGCGGATAATTATGCTGTTTTCTAAACTCATTTTCAATCTCATAAAATCAGCTTTCATCTAATTTACAGGCCTTTCTGATAGAGTAGTGATCAGGATTAAAAGTCTGAATAATGAAATGCTTGGTCGTGTGCTTCAAGAACGTCTCATACAGAAGCAAGAAATTATGCTCATTGGTGTTATAATCAGGGATATTCAGCCCCAAATCCGCATTGAGAAAAATCAGCAAATCCAGAGGATGTGTAGGAATTGGCTGGGAAAGCAAACTTGTTCAAATCAGGATATTCTTTCCGTTTTCCTCTATCTCACCCAAAAGCTTTTTAATCTTATTGGGAGAATTGACAGTCTCCGACTCGATAATGATCGATTTTGCTCAGAGTTCTATAGCTAGTTTTTCAGCAACTTGTTGGGTTCCAATTCCGTAGGGAGCAATGCGAACACTCCCACATTTTCCACAGGTTCTGGGGAGATTATATTGAGCTTTACAGATATGACAAAGTCCAATAAGCTCTCCATTGGTTTGCTTATGATAGGAGATGGAGACAGAGCATTTTTTACATTGAGGGACAAATCCGCAGTCATAACAGATAATTCCAGGGGAGTAGCCTTTTTTATTCACAATAATTCAGATTCTTTTCCCTTGTTGGAGATACTTTTCGATAGCTCTGGTGGTTAATTCGGAAAAATAATGATCCAACTCCTTGGTCATATCTACCAAAAATATATCTTTATCTAGGTGAGAAAATTGTTCGTAATTCAGGAGTCAGAAGAATAAAAAATAAAGAATCAAAACATTAATGAAAGTATACGATTCTGTAAAGATTTTTCCATGGTTTTTTAATAGCGAAAAATAGAAGAATGTCTTGATATATATATGAAAATAATTATAATAAGGTAAAATAAAAAACAATAAAATAAAAAACAATGAAACACAAAAATCTGATTATTTGGGGAGTGATAGTGTTCCTGTGGACAGGTTGTACTGATCCACCAAAGACTGTCGAAGGAAAGCCAATTTGTTGGGCAGAAAAGTACGGTGTTAAGTTTTCTAGGTGTGGCGAATGTAATTATTTATTTTCTGCTTCAAATACTAATGCTAAAGACATTGCACTGACTCTTACTAATGCACAAATTCTTTTCGAAAGTGCAAATCCTGAGCTAGAAGTTGCGAATGGATGTGTTGTGGGTCGTAGTGGGAATTGTCTGGTAGCTACCTATATAGCTCGGACATCTCCTCAATTCCAAGAGGGTGATGCCTTCCCTTTCTACAAAAGGTATGGAGTAGAGTTTGCCCACTCTGGGGCTGGAAAGTATGTATTCTATGATTCCCATCATTCTAATGGAGAAAGTGTTGCACCAACAATTTTTGCAGCTAAAGCAGAGTTTGAAGCAGAACATCCTAATCTGATGTTCGTGTGTGACTATGTTGTGGGTAGCTCAGGAGACTGTCTTGTGGTTAATTATCGCAAAAAGCCACTAGTAACCACTCCTGTTGAGGTTGTACCTCCTGCTTCCTTGGATTCAATCCCTTCGGAGTGAAGTAGAAAAAAATTAAGTAAAACAAACTAAAAAAAGAAAAAATGAAAAAGTTAATGCTAGTATTTTTAATGGGACTACTGATGTCCCTATTATTATCGGGGTGTGAGGAAACTTCTTCTCCGGTAATGTCTAATGGAAAGCCAATTTGTTGGGCAGAAAAGTATGGGGTGAATTTCGCAGATTGTGGCGATGGAATATACATATTCTCTGATGGAAGCCATTCTGAATCAAGACCTATTGCCGCAACGTTGGTTGCTGCTAGGAAAGAATTTGAAAAGGCACATCCTGGATTGAGATATCTGGACGGTTACGCTGCAGGTAGTTATGGTCAAACTATTACCCTGACTTATGTCCCGCGAACTGCTTCTGACAGTCCCACTATCGTAGATCCTGATGTTAGAGTCGGCGATAAAGTAATAGGGAAGCTCAGTGAGTTCTCTTCATTAGTTTCTCAACCAGCAGCTCCGGATTCGGTAGCTACAGAATAAATTTTAAGAGTAGTAGACTCGTGGAAACTCCATGACTACTGCTCTTTTTCGTTGCTCCAATCTTTCTCTTGAAAAAGTGAGGAGAAATCTGATACTACAGTCAGATTTATTTTTTTTCACCATCATGAAAGACATTATCCTCTCTGGTATTCAAGCTAGTGGAAAAGGCACGCAAGCCAGACTTTTGCTGGAACATTTTTGAAATAAGATGAAATACTGCGAAATGGGAGGAATCCTCAGAGCCTTACAAGCGACAGAAAATCCGATTGGTGATTACCTCAAATACCTTACTTCCCAAGGAATGCTTGTCAAAGACGGAATCGTCTCCAGCCTGTGGGGAGTATATATGGAGACGCTCGAAGAAGGTGATTTGGTACTCGGAGATGGGGTATTTCGTAGACTAGGACAGACAATCAATATTGTCCAGCAAATGCGAGATCGTGAAAGATTATTCGCGGTGGTGCACATAGAAATCTCTGATGAGGAGGTCTACAAAAGGTTATCAGGCAGACTGCTATGCAGACAGTGCGGAAATACTTTCAATGCTACTCTCAACCCTGAGCTTACCGCTGGAGGAAGATGTCCTTCATGTGGTGGTGAACTCTATCGTCGTAATGATGATGAAGATAAAAAAGCTATAGAAAACAGAATTCAGGCTTTTTATCGTGATACGACTCCATGTTTAGAGCGATTAGAATCGCAAAATTTACTCGTTCGCGTGGATGGAATGAGACCTACAGCAGAAATTTTCAAAGAGATTTTAGAGGTTATAGGGAAATAAGTAGTACCTTAAAAAAAATCTCATCTATTGATGAGAACATATCTTTGCCCAAAGGGGGATTCGAACCCCCACACCTCACGGCACACGCACCTGAAGCGTGCATGTCTACCAGTTCCATCATTTGGGCTTGCAAGCAAATATATACTTATTTTGCCTGTAAATGCAAGACCACAATTTCCCCTTCCGTACCAATTCTAAAAGGCGTTCTCGTCCCCGTTCCTTGAGAGACAAAAGCAGTTTTATCTTTTCGGAGATACTTCCCATAGGTATAATCATTCACTAATTGAGAAAGAAAATGCAGGCCTCGAATTTGTCCTTTATGGGTATGACCAGCTAGCTCCAGATCAATAGGAGTCTGAGCAACCTTGGACAGACGAATCGGTCTATGGGTCAAGAAAATCGTATATTCTCCCGTATCCTTCATCTGACATTCTGCTAGAATAGCAGGCAACTTCTTCTTCCCTCGCAGTTCTTTATCATCAATTCCTACCAATTGTAACCCCTCCCACTGGGTAGAGGTATTTCTAAGCGGAATAATATTTCAGACTTTGAAAATCTTTTCAATGATAGTCGTATCAGGTCCAAAATAAATATCATGATTCCCGATAACAGCATACACAGGGACTTTGATCCTCTGAAATTCCTCGAAATAGCTGATGTACCTCTCGTGAGGAATATTGATCAAATCACCACCAATCAGCACAAGGTCAGGTTGTTCCATCAAAATTTTATTCACCAATTTACGTAAATACCGCTGAGAATGAATCAAATCTGCATGCAAATCGCTGACAAATACGACCGTGTGATCAGTTTTAAGTTTAGCATTTTTGAGGATGAGGTGAGTGCTGATCAGCCTTTTATCTCTGATAAATCCTCCTATAGTCACCGCAAAGATGAAAAGGATAATCGCTGTCCCAGGAATCCTAATATTAGGATGTAAAACCTGCTCCAAAATGAGGGTTGCAGTGCTGATAGAGAGTAAAACTAGGAGTCGGAGAAATACACTTCCTATACCGTGGAGAATCCTATTTTTTGCGAGATAGCAAAAATCCATAAGCGTCCCGATTCCCGCGAGGATAAAAGATCCTACTACCAAATAAATCCATTGGTGAGAAAAGATAATCCCAAACCTCCACAAAATGTAGAGAAACTGACCTAATAAAAGTCCGAATACTACGAGTGCTTCTCCGAGAATCCCTGAAAATTTTCAGAATTTTTGCGTAAGTGATAAAAAGATACAACCTCCCATTATTTTGTTTCTTTAGCTAAATTTTCTGTATTTTTGACCAAATGAATCATAACTATTTCACTTCTCGTTCCAAGTCTAAATGGTAGCCCTCGGGTTCCAATCCCTTGTGTGACGAAAACACTTCTATTACCTTCATCATACTTTCCGTACCCGTAATCATTGACCCATTCCACGATGTAGCTCAGGCCTCGAATTTGTCCTTTATGCGTGTGGCCTGCCACTTCCAAATCAATTGGATAATCAGAAAGTTTTGAAAGACTGATGGGTTGATGGGTCATCAGAATATTGAAAGTATCTTCGTTCTCAATATTGCTTTCTGTTAGTACGTTATGTAATCAGATATTTTCTCATTTATTTCCTTCTACTTGCAGAGTTACTGTTCAAACCGCTACATTTACTCCTCCTTTTTGTCGTTGTCCTTTTTCTTCTATTCCAATAAGTTGGATATTTTCATTGGGAAGCAACAGACTTTCATTGTAGAGAAACTGAATGGGTGTATGCTGTTGGATATATTCCAGTGCTTCCAAATCTCCCATGGTGTCATGATTTCCCTCTACTGCATACATTGGCACTTGGAGATCTGAGAGAATTTGATACACTTCCGCTTGTCTTACATTTGCTCTATTAAAAAAATCCCCTGCGATTAGTACAAAATCTGGATGTTGTTTTTCAATCTGTTTTTTCAACGCTTTGAGATGGACAGAATACAGGAGGTCATCCACATGGATATCTGCGACCAGCATAATATTCAGATCATGGGAAATTTTATCGGTGGTGATGGTAGTTTCGGTGAGTTTAGTGGTAAGTGCATTGTAGGTTCCATAAGCGAAGATTGCTAGAAACACTCAGAGAATAAGATACGGGTTCGGTTTGCACGCCAGACTAATCAGATGTTCAATCCCCATGAAAACCGCCACAATTGGAATGAGCATAAAAAGTCGTGAGCCGATACTTCCGAGGATAGAGAAAAATTTAGTGTTGGAAAACTGGGCAGTTTGGAGTCCGACTATTACTAGCGTAATTAAAAGGCTGATAAGAAGTATTGTCAGTCTATAGGAAATGCTTCCTCCAAAAATCGTAATTCGTCTGGTAAGAGTGTAGTAATTTGCACCCGTAAAGAGTACTACAATAAGGGCTATTGCCCCCAACATTCAAAAGGTGTTGAACATTTTTATTTTCAATTTTTTAATAAAAATTTTAACAATACACCGACGGTTCTTTCTTCTCTAATGTCTCCTTGTATACAGAGGGTTTTTACTTCTTCTCTGCTCCTTCGCTCCACGGTAATATCTTCTCCGTCTTCTAATTCCTGTCCTTGTTCATTCTCTTCAAAGGTGTTTACTAGGAAATAGTATAAGTCCCATTCCACCGTTGCTCAGGCTTTACTGGTGGTGAGAGGAGTTAGAGAAGTCGGAGTAAGTCAGGTTTCTTCTTTGCATTCTTTTTTGGCTGCTATTTCTGCGTAGGTAAAGATGTCTTCTCCTTGTGCTAATTTTTCGTTGAATGCTGCTAAGGTATCAAAGACTTTCCCTCCAGGTAATCTATAGTCATAAGCATTGTGTTCTTGTCTTCGCTCTTTAGTGAGGAGAATGCTGTTTCCTTTTGTGATGAGCAATCTGATTCACGGTGATCTTCTCGCAATTTCAAAAATTTTTTCTCCCACGATTTTTTGAACGATTTCTAGGATGTTTCCTTGGTAGAGAATGGTTTCGTTATTTTGTGTTTTTTCCATAATTTCTTAAAAAAAATAAACAATCCTTACATATCAATATGAATACTTTTAAGCAACATAATTGCTTGGTCTTTTTTATCAACAGGCACAAAAATATGGTCGTGATGGAATGCTGCTACTACATTACAACTGATTGCATTATCTGATAATATTTTTGAGAATGTAGCTGTAATCCCTGTCATAGTTAAGCCAGTTTCTGTTGTGAGAGTAATCCAAGCAGAAGGGAAAGCATATATATATCCATATTGTTTTGCAAGAGTTTTTTCTATAATTATTGTGGTCCCTTCTTGTTCTTGAAAGGTCAGGAGTGCTTCTTTAGGAGAAGTATCTCCGATAGGAAGAGAGACAAAACAATAAATTCCTTCGTTGAGCCTTGGGTAAAGTTGCATTATAGAACTAAGATAAACTAAATCAGACTTTTTTGTACACTTCCTGAATCTTTTTTTCAGAGATACCACTTACTTTTTCTTTATTCTGTGCCAAGAGGGTAATAATTTCTTGATCACTAATAGCTCTATATCTCTCCTGAACAGGTTTTAAATACGCTCGCATTTTTTCAAAAGCATAGTCTTTTGCTTCCTTGTAGGAATAGCCACCAGCAAGATACTTCGCTCTTCGAGCTTCATTTTCCTCGGGAGTCAGGAAGAATTTTCCAATATTGTATACATTACATTCATCAGGATTTTTTGGCTCTTCTACGGTTTTCATATCGGTAGAAATCTGTTTCACTTTCTTCAAAAGCGTCTTTTCATCATCCAAAAGTCCAATATAGTTATTGTAGGATTTAGACATTTTACGACCATCCAGCCCAGTAATGGTTGCGACTTCTGCAGGGATAAATGGCTCTGGCAGGGTGAATGTTTCCCCAAATTGGCGATTAAACTTTGCTGCAATATCACGGGCGTATTCTACATGTTGCTTTTGGTCTTTCCCAACAGGCACGAGGTCGGCATCGTAGAGGAGGATATCCGCTGCCATCAAGATAGGATAATTAAACGTACCGACTCAGATTTCTCCAGCTTTCCCATGAGCGAGAGCATCTTTGTAGCTGTGCATTCTTTCCATCGTTCCCATGATTGTGATACAGCTAAGCACTCGATTGAGCTGTGCATGTCCTGGGATATCTGCGGGATTGTAAATAGAGACTTTCTCGGTGTCGATTCCGAGTGCTTTATACAGCTTTAAAATCGTGAGACTCCGCTTTTTCAACGTTTCTGCATCATGCAAGACGGTGAGTCCATGCATATTTGCCAAAAAGAGAAAAAACTCAGCATCTTTTTCTGTTTTGGTCAGGTTGATGAAAGGTCTAATCGCCCCGAAGAGATTCCCTAGATGAAGCTGTTCTCCAGTGGGTTTTAGTCCCGTTAAAATTCTTTTCATAGTACAAAATTAAAAATAATAAAATTTCCCCCAAAATAATAGAAAAAAGAACCAGCTTTTCAAGTCCATATATAAGAAAAACTCAGCAACAATTTCTATTCTTTATATCGAATATTATTGTTCTGAGTTTAAAAATTCTTTCCAAGACCGGTCAAACGACTTTTTTGTGAGCTTGGGTGTCCCCGCGAGGGTAGTACAAACAAAAATCTTTACTCCATGGAGGGTGGTATTGTTAAACTTTTTTATGTCACAATTTCCTCTTCCAAAGATTTTATGAGCCTGAGGTCCAATAAATAAGACATGATTTCCACAAAGTGGAGTCTCTCCTTGTTTTTTCAGCTGACGATATCCTCTGATTCGCTTTCTCAGCCGATACCGATACGGTTTTTTCAGCCTTTTCAAGGCTTTGTTGGTCTCGAAAATAATTTCCAAGATCTCTCCTATAGGGCACCGCATAGCACCCTCTAGAGCAACCCAACGAATTTCTGTCACTGCCATACTAGTGCTTTTTTTTATGTTTTTATTCTACCCGCAGTATACTATATTTATAAGCAAAATCAATAGGAAAGTATAATAATCTGATTTTCGGTACTTTTTGTTGATTTTAGGTACTAAATTCATATACTACAAGAAATGAATATTTTATTACCTACCTAGGAACACGATGCCCACTCGAGTCGCACGAATTATCATCATCGCAGTAGGGTTAGTATTGGTGCTTTTCTTGAAAAAATATATCAAAAGGCTGATTTTTATTGTTGTTCTGCTCGGACTGGCATTCTTTATCTATGGATTATTTAGCCCTTCTGGGGCATCTCGTCTCCGATATGGAGTCAAAACCTTCCCACAGAGAGTGGCTTCTTTTTTCGGTGGAGAAGTGGTATTGCCTTATACGGATCTTCCGACCATAGACCTTCCTTCTGTGGAGGGTTCTTCAAGTGAGCTTTCTTCCGAAGATACAACTTCTACAGACTTGCCTTCCTTACTTCCTCAGACTTCAGACTCTTCCGATAGTAGAGAATCTCCAGAAACTCCCACCCTCACTTCTTCTAAAGAATTTACCCCCTCTCAGAAACGTTCCTCTGGAGTAGCAACTCTTTTCGCCAAGATCCATGAAAAAATAGAAGCTGATCAGACTTCTTCATCAGATATCAAAGAGAAGCCAGAAGACACAACTCTTCCAGGTATCTCAGAAGTAATCCAAACCCCAGCAGAGCCAGAAATCCCAGAAAAAACTCCAACTGCTCCAGCTCCTATCCCTCCAAAAAAAACTACTACCACTTCCACCCCCTCAGGGCTTTCTTCTCAAGATTATCGTGATGCGGAAAAACTCTGGGGAATGCTTTTGGACTAGGACGAAGCAGGAGCCATTTTCTCTTGTAAAATCTTTCAAAAACTGTATAGAGAAAATAGTTTTATCTTTTTCAAACAGAATGAACAAAAAAATTTTCGTGTTAGCTTCCTATGTTGCCCTGCTTTTGTTAGTAGGATGTGGAGCTCCTAGACTGATAGATGAAAATGATCTGGTCACCTTCGACTACACGTTATCCTTTGAAGATGGCACTCCTCGTTATGCAGGCAACGAAACCGTAAAAATCGGTCAGACTTCTGATCCTTTGTATCTCGCTTTGAGTACTTCTTTGATCGGAAAACAAGTAGCGGATGAAGTGACAGGTATCTTATTACCTACAGAGAGCCAATTGGCAACCTATGATTATAACGCAATACAAAAATATACCTCTGTGTATCTTCCAAGTGCGGAAAACTTGCCCGTGGTAGGAGAAGAGCTCTTCTTCTGAAATTTGGGCACAGGGAGAGTGACATCCATCGACCAAGAAGAGGGGATTACGTATTATATGGTAGATTTCAATACGAGAGAAAGTTATGAACCGCTAGTTTACACATTGAAAGTAGTGAGTATCGAGAAAAAATAGCACAATTTCTATTTGATCCAGCAGCGGTTGAGCCGTTTCGATGAGAGTATCAAGCACTTCAAAAGATAACGAGTAATATCTATCGGTTCCAGATGAGGAAAGAGGGTAGGTATTTTCTGGTCAATTGAAGTTCTTCAACTAGTTTGAGTCCATATCTTGTAAGGTATCTATGAGTGTATTTTTTTCTTGCTTAAGTTCTGGAACCCAAGGAATATTTACGACCATACTTCACGAGAAAAATAAAATCATCTAAGTATACTCATAATGAGAATTTTTGCAAATTTTCTTCCTTTTTCTCTGGAAATTCACCCCAACATCCTTATACCCAATATACACAGTGGATTCCTTCCTACTTTCGCACTTGCAGTTCGCAATGACCCTTTACCCCTTTACACTTCAATGCAACTCTTCAAAAGACTCCTGCTTTCTTATTTCCCTGAAAGCCTTACAAAAAACTCCCTCAATCCTGCTTCAATGTTTGTTTCCTTTATCTCAGCCAAGGACTTTTTTTCGATTATCAATAGAAAAATTGTAGAAAACTATAAATTAAATCTGTTTGATATCTCCCTAGATACCTTTGAATTTAAGATTGGACTCGGGCAGGAAGGGGAAACCACTTCTGCGAAAGTTTCCGACACGTACTACGGATATCTCTCTGCTTCCAATTTCAACGGCTACAAATTTTACAATGTCGCTAATACCTCCAATGCATTGGTGCTCGTAGTGGCAATGTATCTCCAAGATGCCTTTGGCGAAGGGGAAGATCAGCTGATGGTGGATTGTTTGTATGCCTTCTATTTGCTCAGCTTTCTTTTTGTTTCGAGAGTCAAAATTTTTCCTGGACGCTCTGACCAAGAGGACTTTAACCGATTCGTAGAACTTTTCTTCGACTTTTATGGGTCAGTAATCTCCCAGCTCAAGCATAAAATCACTAAAGAAAAATTCAAAACGTTGAGAAAAAAGCTGATCAGCAAATTGGAGGTCTTCTTCCTCATGTTCCACTTTTATCGCAGGATTAATCCTTTTTTTGCCCATCAGTCCAGAGAAAACGAATATTTCACGTGGCTGTTTGGAGAGCGTTTCACTGTTGGACAGAAAAGTTTTCTGGCAAATTATGAGTATTCCAAGTCCTCTCCAGAAATTTCCTTAGAAGAGGAAGATATGCTCTTTGAAGTAGCCCCCGCTGACATCCATCTCAAATATCTCTTCCTCGATAACGATCCTCACGACATCGTAGATTTGCTGATTTCTGAGGTCTATGATAAAAAAGTGCTCGACAAAAAGCTTGCCTCTCTGATGAAAAATCCTTCAGAATTGGATTTTATCCTAGACTATATCACCGATCCTGCACAGTTTAAGCAGGGATATTTCGAGGGGATGCAAAAATTTATGATGGCAACCTTTAGAGATGATGATGACGAGGAATTTGATGAGTTTAATGAAATGCTTTCGGTGATCGGCGATGATGACGAGAAACTTGAGCATATGAAGATCCCTCCTCGTATCAAGAAAGAATCCAGATTGATCGAGCAGTTTTTGAATTTTTACATCACTTATTTGGGCGGGCTTTCCATCGAAAGAGCAGATACGTTCTTTATTCGTACCTATAAATCCCAGCTCCTCCCATCACTTATGAAGCTGATTGATCTCCAACTTGCTAGCCCAGCATCGATTCATCTCTATGGATTACAGCAATATTTCTATTCCAGAAATACCTATTTTTACAATTACGTCCAGCAGAATGTTCGTGCAGGAAAGGAAAAATTCTTCATGCCTCTCACTGCGAAGATCAAACCCATCAAGTCCAATGTCTTTTCCTTGACCATGTTTGATGAAAATATGTTGCTCGTCCTGCTCCAAGACGTCAATCCCAGAATCAGCAAACTCTATATCAAAAATAAGTCTCTCCTTCAGCGATTTCAAGCTTCCTACGGTAGCGAAATCTCCACTCTCATCAAACAGGAAAAATCTGCTTTCATTTTCTCTTTTTATGCTCCGATGTTGGCAGGGTGTCAGCAGAGCGAAGCGATGATTTCTATTCTCCAAAATGCTTTATCCGATCAAGATGTCGTCCGCCTCAAAGACGCACTCTATTGCTTCGATATCCAGATGTTTAGAAGTTTTTTATCCAAAATCTCTATCAAAAAGCTGAAATCTCACTACTCTGAGCAGGCGATTCTCCACCTCTTCGCAAATGTTAGAGAGCTCCTCCCGGGATTTTTGCTCTATTATCATTTTATGCTCCGCCAAGCATCTGAACAGAAAAGCTTAGCTCATTCCACTACCTTTTTTCATACCTTCCTTTTGGAAATTTTGGGACTAGAAAGCGAGCTTGTTTCTCATTTCCGTGAGGTGATCGAGCAGGTATTAGCAGAATTTTCTTTTGCTTTTACGATTTTTGTGGAGTTTGATGACAATAAGGATTTCTTCGACCTCCTCCGAGAAAATTGGAAACGTTTTATCGCAAAAAAAGACGCTTCGCAGATCGTTTTCGCTCCAGAGGATGTGTTATGGCTGAGAGGGACGCTAAAGCATATCACGTATTACAATAAGAGGTATTTAATTCCAGGGTAAAATATTTATCTTTTAAACCAAAATTCTTATGCGTTGCTGAAAATGTAAAAATGCTGATACCAAAGTGATTGATTCCAGAATCGTCGATAACGGGCAAACCATCCGCCGTAGGAGGGAATGCGAATTTTGCGGATTCAGATTTACTACTTTTGAAAGAGTGGGGATTACCGACCTCCTCGTGATCAAAAAAGATGGGAGCAAAGAAATGTACGACCGCCTCAAACTCAAGAGAGCAATTCTGCTTTCCTTTGCCAAGACAGACTCTAAAAATGAAGAAATCGAAGATATGCTCAACATCCTGGAAATCCAGCGACAGTCTCAGGGAAATGAAATTTCCAGCCAGCAAATCGGTGATGATGTGCTTAACCTCCTCAGACAAGACTATCCCGTGCCTTACGTGAGATTCGCCTCCGTCTACAAGAGTTTTGAGGGATTAGAAGATTTTAAAAGGCTGATTGGATAACCTATTTTTTTTATAGCTGATACAGTTTTTCCATCTTTTCTATGCTTTTATCTCGATTAAAAGTTTTCTTGGGTAGGGGAGTGAGTTTTTTGTGCCTGATTTCTTGGATTCCCTGGACAATTTCCTCACTCGACCCAGGAGAAATAAGCTTCGCTTCTCCGCTTACCACCTCAGGAATCGAAGCCACTTGCGTGGTCAAAAGAGCTTTCCCCATTGCACAGCTTTCGCTATGTACCGACCCAAACCCCTCCGCTAAACTTGGGGCGATAAGGAGATCTGCAGTAGCGATCAATTCGCGAAGTTCCTCTTTTGGATATCAGGAAAAAATCTGTACGCTTTGAGCAGGCCCTTTCGCTTTGATCTTCTCCTTAATCTCGCTATCTCTTTTCGCAGGAATAAGATTAAAAATCAACATACTATCAGGGTTCTGCTTCAAAATTTCGGGAATCGCTTCAATCAGATAGTCAATCCCTTTACTGATACCACTGTGTCCATAGTAGAGGATCAAAAATTTCTCTTTTCCTCAGATTTTATTTCTTCGTTCGCTTTTCTTCGCTTCACTTACCTGCTTTGCGTCCCAAAAATCTGAGTCCACGCCATTGTAAATCAGATGAAGCTTCTGGTCAGGCAACCCATAATGAATCCTGATACTATTGAGCGTATACAAGGACACGCAATGATACCCATCCTGCGGAAACTGAAACGTTAGCCATTCAAAAAGCTGAAAAATCCAGCGGGAATACCAGGGTTTAAAGGTTTTCCGTAGCTTCCCGAAAATTTCATGAACGGTCAGAATTTTTTTCTTTTTAAATACCATTCCCAAAATACTGGCAGGAATCGCGGAAGTATAAGTGGAGGAGTGGATAACCCCAATATTCTTATTTGTCCTCAGAATTTTCGCCCCCATTCGGAGCGACTGAAAGAAAAAGCTTTTCCTCCCGTTTCCCACCCTATAAATGGTCAAATTTTCCTCCACTTCCTGTTGTGGCAAAGAGGGATCAAAACGGGAGGTCAGCAGGGTTATTTTGTATCATTTTTTTAAAAGACGAAAAATCAGGTTTTCGAAGACATTTTCGATACCTCCTCTATGGGGAGTGTAAAAATCCAAGAGAAAAAAGAGATGTTTCATAAGGAGAATATGGGGATTTCGTGCCGATTTGCAAGATGTTTTATAAAATCCCCTTGATTCACAGCACATAATAAGTATAATGTCAATAAATAAAATAATAAACAAAAATAAAAAAAGAAATATGAAAAAGATTTTAATTACAGTATTGGTGAGTCTTTTTCTCACCACGGCAACCGCCCAAAGTTGGTTCGGTCTTAAGGCTGGAGCCAACATAGAAAGTTATGATACGGATTTTGCTTCCTCAGGATCACAAGGAGCGTATCACTCTCACGTCCATTGGGACGGATTCCATCTCGGTATCTTTGGGAAATTTAAACAGGAATACGGGGTATGGGGATTCCAACCCGAATTATTGTATTCGTATTCCTCTTATCAGGAATATGGAGAAATTCCATTAAACCTGCTCTGGGAGCCTTTCGGAGACTCGCCAGTAGGCATTTATGTCCTTGGAGGACCTTATGGGAAATTCCAAATCCACCGAAATGATTGTGAAAGAAACGTCCAGCACAAAGATTTTCAATGGGGGATTGGTGCAGGTATAGGCTTACGCATACAACATTTCCAACTTGAATGGAAATGGAATTGGGATAGTGAGAAATGGCGACAAGATCACTGTTATCTATCAGCTTCGGTATTGTTCTAAAAAAGTAGTAATAAATAATAAAAAACTAAAAATCATGGAAGAAAAAAAATTACTTATCAGAAGTATGCTGTACGTAGTAGCAGGAGCCTCTGTATTCCTTATTATAGGATATTTCCTCAAGATATGGCTAGGATAAATGCACATTGTGTCCGTAAAAAATCATAAGAGTCGGGGTTGTTTACTCTGACTTTTATCTTACTTTAAAAAAAACATAAAAAATAAAAAAAAGCTTGACATTCGATATATATATCATTATACTAAATAAGTTATATGATAAAAAATATCAACAGGGGGCAAGTGAAACCTCTATAAAAAGAAGTAGCAAAAAAAATAAAAATGAAAAAAATATGTGGAATATTATTATTACTATCGCCTCAGCCTTGATCCTTGTGAATCTCGCGAAGGTATTGACAGGACCGACGGATTCCTGGGTTAAAAACCCTATTTGTTGGGTTGCGATTGGGATATCTCTTGTCCCAGTGTTGAACGTATGTGTAGTGGTAGGAGCCATCATTTGGTGGGCATTAACGAATGATTAATACCTACTATGAAAAAACTTAAAAATCGGAGTTTTACTCCGATTTTTATCTTGCATTCTTTTCAAAAAATCCTATAGTTTTTTTACTCTCAAACAGACTTTTTTACTTTTTTATAGTGGATTTTCCCAATGCAACTCAAAGAAGAACTAGAAAAACGTGCTTTACTCTACCAATTCACTGACGAAAAGATTTTTGATCTCTATGAAAAAGGCTGAGAAAAATTTTATTGTGGCTACGATCCCACTGCAGATAGTTTGCATTTGGGACATCTGCTTACGATTATGACAGCAGTAAACTTTATGAAAAGAAATAATACATTTGTGATGATTGTCGGTGGTGCGACGGGATTTATTGGAGATCCTAGTGGAAAAGACGGTTCTCGTGTTTTCTTAGATGAAGCACAACTTCGCCACAATCAAGAAGGGATTAAAGCCCAGATGCAAATTCTCTTGGAAAATCTGAAAAAGATTACAGGAAAGGATTTTAAGTTTGAATTACAAAATAATTACGATTTCGTGAAAGAAATGAGTATTTTCGATTTCTTTTCTCAAGTCGGAAAATATATCACGGTAAACACCATGCTGAGCAAAGAAAGTATTAAAAAGAGAATCGAAGACCCAGAACTTTCCATTACCTACACCGAATTTAGTTATATGCTATTGCAAGGATATGATTTTCTCCATCTCTTCGAAAAGGACGGTGTGAAACTCCAAATTGGTGGCTCTGACCAGCGAGGAAATATGGTGACAGGGACAGAAATGATTAGAAAAAAACTGGGAAATGATCAGGAAGCGTACGTGATGACGATTCCACTTATGCTCGACTCCACGGGAAAAAAATTCTGAAAATCTGAAGGGAACGCTGTTTGGCTTGACCCAAAAAAGAACAGTCCATATTCCGTATACCAATTTTTTATGCATACCGTAGATACCGACGTGCCGAGATATCTCAAAGCCTTTACCCTTATGGAACTCCCAGAAATCGAGGAGATTGTAGCTCAGCATGCCCTTCATCCCGAACAAAGATATGGTCAGCAGAGATTAGCATCTTACCTTACAGAAATGATCTTCGGTGCTGAAGCTAGCCACCAAGCCGAAAAAATCAGCCAAGTCCTCTTTGGTGCAGACAATACGCTACAAATCATTGCAGACATGAATAAAGCTGATCTCACAGCACTTGCCCACGAAACAGGTAGTGTTCGCCTAGAGGGTACAGAAATGAGAATCCTCGAGATCCTCGTGCAGTCAGGTCTCGCTCCTTCAAATGGAGAGGCAAAAAAACTGATTCAATCAGGCTCAATCTTTTTCAACGAGGTAAAAATAGACGATATCAATTATGTGATCAAAAAATCAGATTTATCCAATGATGCCTGACTTCTCAGAAAAGGAAAAAGGACTTATAAAACAATATTAGCATAAACTATAAAATGATTTGACAAATAAGAGCAAATCAGTTATACTAGAAGTGATAATCTTTTTTTACTCTCTCTAATAAAAACCAAATGCGTTATTACAAATTCTGATTTTTTCTTCTTCTTTCTTTGCTTACCTTCTCTTCTTTTGGATCAGCGGTCTGGTTGAAATTCAATCTGCAAAATAATGCTGGTACAAATATCAATTTAGATACAGATGTAGGAACCAACAGGCTCAATCCTATTCATTTTAATGCGGGAGGAAATTATTTTGGAGGAGTATTACTGTGGATCAATACCTATGATAGCAATAGAAAAATAGCAGTCGCAGGTTCTTCTACTTCATTAGACTGTAGGCGTAGAATAAAAGGACTGTATTATAATGATCAGAGGGGGGAAAGACTTCGACCATTGGATGAGGAGACAAAAGAATCTTTCTTTTCTGGTAGTGCTTTAACGATATCTGGTGGACTGTATACGACTTGTTCAGGAGCAGAATCTCTGGGAGATCCTTGGGGATGGGGAATTTATGGATACATTGGACATGAGTACAATTGAGAAAGTTATAAATTACTAGCTGGAGTACAATATGCTGGAGTTGCTAATAATAATCCAGGGAAACCTAATAATCAGCTAGGACCTACGCTACAGAGTTTTGATAATAAAATTCCTTTAGGATTAGTATATGATTATAATGGAGGATTAGGGTTCTTATGATGTGAAGTAAAAGGAGGACTACAACAAGATCTTGTAAATCAGTTGAATACTACAGGAGTAAAGAATTTTTTCGTCTACTCTGGAGATACAGGGCTTCCTAAACCTATTACAGGATGGGTAGGGCGTTTAGATTGTTCTAATGCAGGAAGCTCTATTGATACCTTGTTGTTCCTCAAAATACAGGGATTAATAGGAATGTCTAGTGATAGTAAAGATGTTGGTCAATTATTAGGAAATGAAAATGATGCTAAAACTCAATACTTCTCTTCTGTACAGCTCAATAATGCGTCTCTAGTAAATCTCGCTAAACAAAAAGCTGAAGAACTCTGTAGAGGAAACTGGAAAGATAGTCCTATTTACACTAATAGTGTTATTTGTATAAATTGAGCCGATATAACTTCTTCGGTTAGTCAAATTTGAGGGAAAATAGTTATTGTAAAAAATGGTAATCTTACATTGAATGGACAAATGACAGCTAATTCTCCTGCATTAAATATCTTTATTGATGGAGGAAAATTGATCTTGGCTCAATCCTTGAACGATAGAATTTCATTTAATGAAAAAGGGTATCCTATAACTAGCGGTACTGGAGTCTATACTGGAATCTTCCTCAAAGGAAATTTCATTATCAATGGAATTGTTGTGGGAAATCAGACAAAAGGAGCTAAAAATACGGTAGTACCATATAAAACCTTTATCCATGGAAAGTTTACTTCATTAAATACCTACATTGAACCATCTACTCAGAGGCAAACTCAATTGAATAGTCTCTTAAATTCAAATCCACTTCCATCAGCAATAGATTTGAGAGAAGTATTCTCACGAAGATGTGACTATGGAATCAGTACGGATGATCAGTCTAGATGTCCAGTAGGAGAATTCCAAACAGCTCCACTCATAATTATCAACCAAAATTACCCTTCTAAATTAGTAGAATAATAGTATGAAAAATTTCTTTTTAATTGATGGTTTTGCGTTCCTGTACAGAGCCTATTACGCCTTCCCTGAGATGAGAAATGCTCAGGGAAAAAACGTAAATGCTGTATTTGGCTTTTTGCGTATGATGATGAGACGTTTATCCAAACGTCCTGAATATTTTGTGATAGCTCGAGATAGTCCAGCAAAAACTTTTCGTCATGAGCTGTTTGAAGACTATAAAGCCAATAGAAAAAAGATGGATGATGATTTTAGAGATCAGATTCCTATGATTCATCAAATGGTCAATGAACTCCAGATTCCGACCATAGCGATGCCTGGCTATGAAGCTGATGATCTCCTTGCAAGTTTGATTCGAACGTATCAAGGGCAATCAGATGTATCTCTCGCTCTTTTTTCTGGAGACAAGGATCTCAAACAGGTGCTAACCGATGGTGTATCAGTGATTGATCCCGTAAAAGATCAACCTTACCAAAAATCAGACTTTATCAAGGAATTTGGTTTTCAGCCACCTTTTATCGTGGATTACCTTGCTTTGCTAGGTGATAGTGCTGACAATGTAAAGGGAGTCCCTGGTATCGGAGAGAAAAAAGCACTTTACCTTGTGCAGACTTATCAAACAATTGAAAATATTTACGCTCATCTCGATGAACTTGAGCCCGCTTTGTCCAGAGTCCTTTCTGAGGGAAAAGAGTCAGCTTTTTCTTCTAAATCTCTGATTCAGCTAGTCCAAGTGGATCTTTCCAATGTTTCATTAGACTCCTTCAAACTTAGTTTGGACTACACGCAAGCGATTCATACTCTCTGTGATATCCATGGGTTTCAGGGGCTCCGCAAAGTATTGACTGAAATGAAAAAAGAGGCTGAAATGCCTCAACAGTTAGGTTTGTTTTAGTCTTCTAGTCAGTTAATTCTCCCAAGAGATACTGTGCCAATATTTCTGCCACCAGATCACTCAATAATTCTTCATATCCAGATACGATTTTTCTCAGATCGGCTTCCTTAAAATTTCCACTCTCTCCGAGTAGTGCTTCAAAGGGAGCCACTTCTTCTGGTTTTAAAATATCAGGAATCCTTTCCATCAACTGGGTCTGAAAGAGATGTCAAAGCATTTCCATATCAATAGAAGAATCATCAGCAAATTCTGCTTGTAAATAGGTGAGAGCTTCTTTCACCGTAGTAAATTTTTCCATGAAGAAGGGGTAATAAAAAATAAAATTACGCAGCCAAATCAAAGGCATTAGCAGAGACTTCTTGTTCATTTCTTGCGATTTTATAGGCAGTTTCAAGTTCTTTCGCTACGGTAAGCTTGGCGAGCCCATTTTTATTTGGTTGTCCTGTTCTAGGGTTTCTATCCTTAGGCGTTAACGTCATACTCTTCACAATATCACCCACCTCCTTATCCATATTTTTGCTTGCTAGTCCTGATCACAAAAGTCCTTTATTTCTCCATGCGGACTTGGCTCGGTTGGTTATTCTATTATTTCTTATCCAGTTTTTTGATTTTATTCCCCTAATATAGTTAATAATTCTAACGGCTATTTCTCTAGGAGAGCCTTGATACTTCTCTTTAATATCTGCAATCACATGCAAAACGTATCTATAAGTATTAGTGGTTCGTGTTCATTTCAATACTTCTCCCATCACTGCGGTTTGTGCATCCATTCTGGCTTTCATATCACCTTTCTCTAGCCCTTCAGGATGTTTATGTAGGTATTCCTCTTTCCATTGAGCGAATTCTTCTGCTCAGACTTTGTTTTCAATTGTCTTCGAAATGAGTTTAAAGAAGTCGTCCACGGTGATGTTTTTATTTGCTGTAATCTCTCTTTTCAGGTTATCCTTAAATTCTCTGATTTTAATATGGTCATTACTCTTTAATACAAATTGAGAAAGCAAAAAAACACTTTTGTCTACCTGCTCTTTGTGAGTATTTGCTAGACTTTCTAGAGTATGTCCTTTGAGACCCTTGAGTTTATTGTTATCTTGCAAAAGAGTATCAACTAAATCGCTGGCCGAATTCCTCGCAAGTTGTTTGGATTGAGAGTCGGTTTCACGATTGATGAGATTCCTAGTAGCAGGATCGAGTGCATTGACCATGGTAGTGTAATAGTAAATAAAGAACCTTATTTAATAATACACAACGCAAGGGATTTTGTCAATTTTTCTCAGACTTTTTTCAGCTCTTTTTACACGATCATCTTTCTCAGGCTCATGAAATCAGTTTTTCCTGTTCCTAGCAAGGGAATTTCATCAAGCAATACCACTTCAGTGATCTTTACCAGATTGGAAACCCCTCTTTCACGCAGGTAAGCATTGAGTTTAGATACCTCTAAAGCTTTGGTAGAAAAAGCGACAAATTTCACGCTACCGTCTCCGTATTCTTTCGCCTCGATAGCTAGGACTACTTCCTTTTCTGAACCGTATTTTCCCAATACTATCTCTTCCACCGCAGGCAAGGAAATCATTTCTCCTGCGATTTTTACAAACCTTTTCAATCTCCCAGAAATATGGAGAAAACCATCTTCATCTACAAATCCTAAATCTCCCGTTTTATAATAATTTGTCTTTTCAATCTGCTGGAAAGGGGACTCCAATGTTGGATCCAAATATCCATTAAATACGAACGGTCCTGCCACATAAATCATACCTTCTTCTCCCGTCTTTGCTTCTTCTCCCGTAGTGAGATCCAAGACTTTGATACTTGCTCCTTTTACGGGGAGTCCTACCGTCCCCCTTTTGGTCAGGCTTCCTTTGTGATAAGGATTTACTGCGATGATCGGGCTACATTCGGTAATTCCATATCCTTCCAAGAGTATTGCATTAGGTGCTTTCGTGGAAAATAAATGAAAGAGTTCCTCGGGTGCTTTTTCAGCACCTACCACGGATAAACGCAAACTAGAAATCTGATCATTATGAGCGATCGCACACACTCCTTTGAGAAAGGTTGGTGTAGAGGTCAAAAGCGTGGCTTTTGTATGCTGAATCAGGTTTGCCAAGGTAGATGCGTCATTAGGGTCAGGGGTCTGTACCACACGCATTCCACTGACCAACGGCAAAATGGTATTCACAGTAAATCAGAAACTATGAAATGGTGGCAAAAACGCCAACAAAATATCATCTGTTCTGATTTCCAAAATCCCTACAGCACCTTTTAAATCTTGTAAAACATTTTGATGGGTCAGAGCAACGGCTTTGGGCAACGCTTCACTTCCCGAAGTAAAGAGTACGACCGCTCTTTCATCCAGATTTTTAGGCAAATAAAATAGACTCGCTTTCACTAATGCTTTCACTTTTTTTCCCAAGGATACGCCTTTCAATATCTCCTCAAAAAAAGTCATCTCATATTTTTTCAATCGTGGTGTCTGGATTTTCTTGTAAAAGGACCCCGCTGTCAAAATCACATTTACTTCCTGGGATTTTACACAATGAGCAAACGCTTCCTCAGACTGTGTCCAGTTCAACATCACAGGAATTTTCTCCGCCAGATAACAGGCGATGATGAGTAGCGATGTCGCTGACAAAGACGGCAACATAATTGCTACATTTTTCCCAGGAAAGGTGCGGAGAATATCCGCTAGTAGATATGCCTTGATTAAAAAATCTTTTGCAGACTGTACTCCAAAAAGCTGGTCATAGCACACCGATTGATTCTCCAGCTTTTTAAAATTCTTTTTCATCACGGAAAGGATATTTGTTTCTTTATTCACCTCCTTTTTGAGAAAAGTATACAAAAGCTCAGCATTCTCCTCATAGACTCGATCGCACGGCTTCAATTCTTCCACATAGGGGCTTCTTCCCATTGCCATCATTACCACATCACCCACAGATTTCAGATCTAGCAACGGTGGATTAGAGGCTCCCGAAAATCCTACCGCTACCGAACTTTTCAATTCCGCCATATCCAAACTATCAAAAAACAGATCTAATACCAAATTTGTGTCCAAACTGATCTCTCCTTCAAACTCAGGTTTGATTGTTTTGATTTTTTCTTCTATGAAATGCAAAGTCTCTTTGGGGTATTTTAGCGTAGAATAGTCCACTTTTTTCCTCAAGGTATCAATGGCCCCTTCAATTTTGTTCGGTGCATGATGATGCAAGATGGTGTTGTAAAATCGCAATCCTGAAGTATACTGAATTTGCTCTTCACCAGAGGCATTGTAAATTTTTTCGAGCTGTACATTAAAATAGTCTAATCCTTCTGTTTTCGCTTGTGTGAGCTCTTTAGTAACATTAGAAAGTTGAATACTGATTTTCTTTTTGGGAGTAAGGACAAAGAGGTTGCATAAGAATAAAAAGAATCCTTTACAGAGAAACCATGTAAAAGAAGGAGCTTTCCCATTCCAAGCAAACGAGGAACGAGACCCCCAAAGTCCACGGATGGTCATCGTAATGAACTTCGTCCCTTTCGGAGCATGCTCTACAGCATAAAAAGCAGATTTTTTTCCAATGATAGATTGATAGCCCTGCCTCGCTAGTCCTCCCTGGGGATAAAGTAAAACATGTTCTCCACGACTCAAGGCTTCAGAGAGATGTTGCATCATTTCTTGAGCATTTTCTGTGCTCCCTTGATCCTGATCAAATTGATCTACAGGCACCGTTCCAGCAATCTTAAAAAGCGGTTTAAGAAACAGATTATTATAAAATTTTTTGGTGGCTACAGGGTGGAGGCGGAGCTTTTTTCTCAAAAAACTATAGATAATCAGAGGATCCACCAATGCAACATGAGCCGGCATTACTAGATAGGGTCCTTCTCCATCTAAAATTTCAAGTCCTTTAATCTCTACCTGATAACGAAACGAGAGCACCCAACGAAAAAATCTAGCAATAAGCGAAGTCATGATGATAGTAAAAGGGAGATAAAACTCCCTTTTTCTATATGAAATCGCCCTAAAATAGCAAGCTTTTTTTACTCAGATTTCTTTTCTTCTTCCTTTTCTCCTTTTTCGTTTCTTCCTTCTCGAAATCTCGGATCGGTATTTATCTGCTCCAAAAATTGTCCAAGATATTCTCTCTTTGCTACAGATTCTGCTAGGCGGAGTTCAGCTTGGCGTATTAAGTGGTCAATCATGAGCTGAATATTCTCTCGATGTGCTCTCTTGGCAGTCAATGTTTTTATCTTTTCTACGGTTCTGCCAATTTCTTGAGAAAATTGATCGAAGTGCTGCTTGGTGTAGTTTCTCATATTAGTGAGCACTTCTTCCAATTCCTTGGGCTGATGCAATACTTCTTTAATTCTTCTGGTTTCCGTGATAAGGTTGCTATGTTCTTCCTCAATTCTTTCTATTTGCCTTCCCAAACTTTCCCATTCCGTTCGCAAAGTATTTTTTAGCTGGATCTCGGTAGTAAAAATCTCTACATCAGGAGCATCTCCTGTATAGGACTTGAGATGAGGCTCTGCATACAAAAATCCGTTGCGACGAGACCTGAGATAGAGTTTTTCTTTTTTATCATTAGTAAAAGTCAGAATTCTATCATTGCTGATACTTCTATTATCTTTAAGATTTACCACATACTCAGGTATCGCTATGGTTGGATGGGCTCGTGAAAAAAGATCGGTATTATACGTCTCTAATGCTTTATATACTTGCCTTCCATCAATTTTCAGTTTCAGATGAGAAAAGAGTGCCTGTTTAAACTTTTCCGTCCCTTCTGGGGTCATAATTTCCTCGACCAAGAGTGCTTTTTGAGGGAAAGAATATCCTTTTTGCATAGTTCCATGCAAGAGAAAATCAATTAAAACTGGCACTTTTTCGAGAGCCTCAGGATTGAGGGGGAGATATTGCTGATTAATCAGCCTTCTTTCTGCTTTTGTTTTCCCATTTGCAGTGAAATTTTCTCCATAGCCTCGCATTACTTTCAGAATCTCTTCAATATCATTGCCTTTCACCCTATTCGCCTGATGTTTGGTATGTTCCAAAGTCGCAGTATCCATCGTAATGGCTCAACTTTCTACTCCTTGTTGAATTTGCCCTTTCTGACGAGCGATAAACGCATTTTTGTGCTGCTGATAATTTTCAGGCATCGCAGTAGGAGAGTTGATTGCAGGGAGTAATCCCTTTTGAGCAACAAGTAAAATTATGGATTTATTCCACGCGGTGATCTCCTTTTTGATCTGGAATACTTCTTTAATCCTCGCTTTCAAAGACTCAGAAAGTCTGATCACAGTTTGCTCCATTCCGCTTTTTCGAGCTATTTTTTCCGTTCAGAGCTGATCAATATTCTCCCCATTTTGGAAAAACTTAATGAAATCTGCATCATTAGCGGAGAGGAGTTGTTGTTCTAGAGATTGATTTTCAAGAGGCATTTTTTCTAGGCTAAGAAATAAATATAACATAGTATACATATATTAAATAAATAATCAAGCAATAATTAATAGAAAAAAACAAAAAAGACTTGAATTTGATATATATATCAGTATAAACATAAAAATAAAAAGTAAATAAATAGAATATAATTAAATTAAAAAAGTAAAATCATGGGAAAATTAATTGGATTAATTATTATTGGTATCGCTCTTGTCGGCGGTATCTACTTTCTCCTTCGATGGAGAAAATTTAAGAAAAATATCGCTACTATCTATGACAAAAAGAAAATAATAGAAAAGGCGGTAGAGCAGGCAGAAGGCTATCTTTGGACCTGTGCAGTATTCTTTGTCTATGGAATCTCCGTATGGGCACTCGACGGTGTTGCTTGTCCATGTAGTAGTGGTGGAGAGCCAATGTCTATATGGGGCAATCTTTTTTGGTCAATATTAGCGACGGCAGGTATTGCTATTGGAATACTTTGTGCCTATGGGCTGTTCTATGAACTCTTTTATAAAATCTTATACAAAGAGGTCATAGAAGAAAGTCTCTCTAAGATAAGCGAGGCAAACAAGGAGATCGATAAGGCGGAAGCTGAGAAAAAGGCTGCAGAAAAAAAATATAAGAAATAGAAAATCTCTTTACCAAAAAAAGTCTGGCATTTCTGGTCAGGCTTTTTTGCGATCTCACCTTGATAATAGCGAGGGAAATACTATACTATCTCCATCATGGCACAAGCAGTCCTTTTCGATCACGACCAACTTTCCTCTCGAGCAAAAGCTCATGCACTCCCTGCCTTCAAAGTGAAGCAGATTTTTTTTGAACTTTTCAAAAATCAGCATATCCACTACGATGAGATGACCACACTTTCCAAAGACTTAAAAGCTGATTTAGCCGAGCATTTTTCCCCTCTTTCCTTGGACGTTACGGAAACCGTAGAAGCCGATGCTACTACGAAATTTGCTTTTCAGACCTATGATGGATATCTCGTTGAAGCAATTTTGATGTTTCATCGGCAGGAGGAAAAATATTCCGATCTAGAGAGAAAAAGTCCTCGTAAAGTGGGTGGCCGCAAGCTCAATCGTATTACACTTTGTATCTCTTCCCAAATCGGTTGTCCCGTGAATTGTCTTTTTTGTGTGACAGGAAAACTGGGATTTACGAGAAATCTGACACGAGACGAAATCATTTCTCAGATTTTGTATGCCAATCGATACATCAAAAACCACTTCGGTAAAAAAGAAGACGGTTCACTGCGAGCCGTGCGTAATGTCGTCTTTATGGGGATGGGGGAGCCCTTGCTCAATTACGAAAATGTCGCGAAAAGTGTCGAGATCATGCTGGCTCAGGACAGACTCTCCCTTGGGCGTAGGCACGTGACGATCTCCACGGCAGGGATTATCCCATGAATCAAAAAGCTGATTGAGGATCAGATCGATGTGAAATTGGCCATCAGTCTCCACGCTCCCAATCAAGAACTCAGAAATCGTATTATGCCGATAGCCAAAGCCTATCCTTTGGAGCAGCTGATGGAGGTGATTGATGAATATGTCCTTGCCACCGACAACAGAATTTTTTACGAATATATCATGATCAAAGGGATCACTGATCTCCCTGAATTGGCTTATCAGCTTGTTGGTTTGCTTCGTGGGAAATTGGCTCACGTGAATTTGATCCCTTACAATGCCAATCCCGTTATCGATTTTCTCGAGTCAGACGCGAAGAGCATTCAGCTTTTTAAGCAAATTTTAGAAAAGGGCTGATTGACGGTGACCGTACGTGAGAGTATGGGACGTGAGGCGAAAGGTGCTTGTGGACAGCTCGGCTATGAAAAGGTGAAAAATAAAGAAGGATAGAAAAAAGTCTGAAAGAAAAAAGGATGCTGCTAATGGTTCATTAGTTGGCATCCTGTTTGGTTAGGCGGAGGGCTTACTCTTCCTTGATGTTCCATGGGATGTTGTTGATAATCTTTCCCTCTATAGAGAGGGAGAAATTGATCTTCCCAGTCGGATCAGTGATACAACGAAGAAAAAAGTCTTCATTTTCTCCCAATTTTTTTAATGCCTTATCGGAAATATTGGAAGTTGATGTCCATATTCCTCGGCGATAACCCAAGATATCAGTGACACGGGTAGGTGATATTTCACAAACCCCAACGGGAGTTTCCGCCAGCATAGTGTACCATCCTCGTACGCTGTGCGGGAGGAAGATCGTATCAATGGAAAATGTGTTTTTCTCCCTATTTACGAATAAGTACCCCGTTTCCGTAGATCCTGCAGTTTCTTGCAGTTTGTCATGGATAACTTTTTTTAACTCAATGCTGTAGCTTTCTTTTGTTTCCATTTTTTTATTTTAAATGTTTTTTTGTGATTCTATTATATATATATCGATATAAAAGTCAACCAATAATCATGAAGAAGTATATGGGAAATATTCAGATAAGAAAAAAGACATTACAGGAGTTACCCATAACGTCTTTAATTACACTATTCAGGAGGTATTCTATCTTTAGAATTCTACCTTAGGAGCTTTATTCGCACCTTCTTCGGCCTCAAAATAAGGTTTCTTTTCAAAGCCAAATAGGTTGGCTATGATATTTCCCGGAAAGTTACGGACAGAGGTATTATAACCTCTAGCAACTTCATTAAATCGATGCCGTTCAGTGCTGATACGATTTTCAGTACCTTCTAATTGAGTTTGAAGATCCAAAAAACCTTGGTTTGCTTTTAAATCAGGATACGCTTCTTTTACTGCGAGCAGTCGTCCCAACGCTTGTGATAGCTCACCTTGAGCATTACTAAATGCTTTTAGTTGTTCTGGAGTAACGTTACTTGGATCAATTGTTATTGCAGTTGCTTTCGCTCTTGCTTCTACGACTGCAGTCAATGCTCCTTGCTCGTGAGTTGCATATCCTTTGACGGTTGCTACAAGGTTCGGGATTAGGTCTGCACGTCTTTGATAGACATTTTCCACTTGTCCCCATTGTGTTTCCACGGCTTCTTGTCCGTTTACTAACCCATTATAGGATCCAATTCCCCAGAGAACTAATATTGCTACTAATCCTAAAATAACCCAACTACCTTTAAATTTGAAATTTCCCATTTTGTTTATTGTTTAATTTTTTTTGCTACTCACTTATGGCTTTTCGCTAACTCCATTTTTTAATTAATTTTTACTTGTTTTTTACCAGCTACGACCAGCACCACCGCCACCAAAGCTTCCACCTCCTGTAGAGAATCCACCACTATGATGGCTACTACTATAGTTGGAGGAAGATGATGAATAACTGTTTCTTCTCTTTCTAGCTTTTTCTCTTTCTGCTTCATCAATATCGTTTATGGCGGATTGATAAGCCTTATGAGTCAATTGAATAGCAGAAGTTAAGAGAATAAATAGAGTAATCCAGTTGACGGGATTGCTTCCGGCTAACTGTTTCCCTTGCTGAAATTTCGATTCAGCATCAGCAAATATCCGTTTTGTAGAAGATTCGATATCGTTTCCTCCACTTTGGATCTTACTTTTTACTTTCTCAATCTCAGAGGGAATGCTTTTTAATAGATTTTCAACACCCGTTTTCTTTTCAGCGATCTCTTTCAGTTTCTTACCAGGGGCATAGCAGTACTCTTGAATAGTACTAATTCGTTGGGAGGCATCACCCAGATGTTCCTTTGCTTCTGTGAAGTGTTGCTTCTCCATACTGTTCTCCTGTTCTGCTTGTTGGATAATATTACTCAAATATCCTTCCAGAGTAGTTAGTCTCAGCAAATTATTCTCCACTTCTCCCCAATTGTCTTTAGGATGTTGTTTGAGCTCTTGCAGAGTTTTCATAGCCGTTTCTTTTAAAATCGGCAGTTTCTCTTGGAACGATTTAATTTCTTCCAGATGCTGTTGGTTGCTTTTAGGCAATGCAACCCATTCTGATAAACTAGTCAGTTTCCCATGAATAGCTTTAATGAGCTCAGAAGAGTTATCGAAAACCTCTTTTTCTTGATTTAAGCCCTTGAGGTCTTGGATCCCCTTTAAGGTTTTCTCAAAGCCAGCCTGCATACCAGGGAAAAATTGAAGATTGAATCCAACTTTTTGCTGTTTTTCATACTCTGCTTTAAATCCCTGCAAATCTTGCTCAGCTTGTTCCACTTTCTTGGGAGCTTCGTCTTTATATCGTTGAATTTCTCCTTCGATTTTTTTAACGGTGCTTTCCCAAGTCGGAAGTTTCTGGTTGATTGCTTTGAGTTCATTCAGATCTGTCTCAGCTAAATCCAGATTTTTTTTGATTCGCTTTGGGAATCCTTCATTCAGGTCAACACCTCTTTCAGCAATCTTTGTCATACCTGTCTTGGCTTCGTTATATTGATTTTTAGCCCAGACCGGATACAATTTGAGATTCCATTCTTCAGTCTTTTTACATTGAGTACAAAATTCTTTTTGAAGCTCATTCCAATGATTGAAAGCATCTTTAAATTCTTTTTTCAGCTGTTTCCCTTTTTGATAAGCTTCCCATTTTCTGCTTACCCATTTACATAAGGCAATAACAATACAGGCAAGTGCTACTAATCCAATAAGTGAAGCAAGAACTGCTCCAAAGGCCTTCAAAGTTGCCTTTCGTTCAATTTCTCTTTGCAAACGAAGCTCTTCTCGTTGTTGCCAAGCATCATCACCTAATTCTGAGATGATTCCCGTGATGGTTTCTTGAATTGCTTGTGTATATTCACCCTTTTTTACATAAGGAATGAAATATTTATCAAGCAATCTTCCAGTTGTCACATCCGTAAGATAAGGTTCCAATCCATATCCAGTAGCTACGAAGACATCACCACTTCTAGAGGAAAAAATTTTTTCTAAGGCTGATTGCTTGTATTTTACTACAAGGAATACAATGCCATTATCAAACTCCTTTTTCCCAACACCCCAGTCTTGTCCAATTTGGGTAGCAACATCTGATGCTTCCATCCCATCCAAGTCATCAAGGATTGCAATAGCAATCTCAATGCTGGATTTTTTTTCAAACTCCCTAAGATTGTTTTCCAGCTGTTCTTTATCGGAACTGCTGAGTAAACCGATGTAATCATTGACCAGCCTATGTTGATAAGCAGGTGTCTGAAATTTTGCATAGCTTAGACATGTGATCATGAGTAAGGCTACAATCAAGATACTTTTCTTCATACGTTTTTTTAATTTTTTTTTATGTTTGTTACTCTTTTTATTTTTTGGAATATCATTCCAGGAACGAGTATATATATATCAATAATAAAGTCAAGGATAAATTAAAGATATATAACCCCTTGAAATCGTAGTAAAGAACAGTATATTTCAGTCAGATCCGCTGTACAGCGGATTTCGTCTGTGCCTCATATTTTATCTTTTTTTAAAATCTCATGAAATTCGTTACAGGAAATCACCACAAACGAGAAGAAGCCAACGCCATTGTCGGTGGAAACCTAGAAATGGTATCCATAGATCTCGCAGAAATTCAGTCTATAGATGTGGTGGAAGTCATCTCTCATAAAGCAAAAGCAGCTTATGAAGCACTTGGAGAACCTGCTTTATGTGAAGACGTGGGACTGGTCTTCAATGCTTGGAACGGACTCCCTGGAGCCCAAATCAAACGATTTATGCAAACCGTAGGCAGAGAAGGAATACTGAAAATGCTTTCTGGATTCGATGACCGCTCAGCTCGTGCAGTATGTTGCGTTGGGCGATATGATGGGAAAGAGGTTCATCATGTGTTGGGAGTCTGTGAGGGAGGTATCGCGACTTCCGTAAGAGGGGAGAGTGGCTTTGGCTTTGACCCAATTTTCCTCCCTCAAGGACATGAGCAGACCTTTGCTGAAATGCCCAAAGAAGCAAAAAATCAGATTTCTCATAGATATCTAGCTTGGAAACAGGTGAACGAGTTGATATATATATCATGATTATAAAAATCTACGAAGAAAAAGACTACCGAATAAAATTTCGATAGTCTTATTTTTAAACTTAAACTCTTTTAAAATCCTAAATGGGAAGTATGATTTTGCTCACTTGGCAAACAATCCCATTTGTTTAATACTTTAATCAATTTAGTACTAGCTTTCTGGATTTCATAAACTGAAAGTCCAGGATGTGCAGCGATTCTTTGAATTTTGATTTTTACTAGCATTTCGATATCCTTCTTTGTTGGCTCCTTAATCTGTGCCTTTGAGAATGTTCTCACAAGAATCCCTACAATAACAGAGATTACAAGACTAGCAAAGAATAGCCACCAACCAGAAACCGTAAATTGAACTCCAGTTATTACCATAATGAGCCAAATCAGCACCCCCGAAAAAAAAGTACAAAATCCTGCTAGAAAACCTTCTTCCTCATACTTATTTCCCTGATTTTGTTTCCATTCACTTATCAGGCTTTTTTTTTCTGTTACATCTTTCTCCGTAAACGGAGCTTTTAATTTTTTTTCCATTGATTTTATTTTATTGTTGTTTTATATAGTATACATATTTATATATTAAAAGTCAACTAGAATTTCTTTAAAATAGGTAAATCTATTGAGAGGTACTTTCTGTGATATCAAGATTATCACTGGATAGTTCAGAAGCATTCTCTTCTGCACTCTTTTCTTCTTTTGAAATGGTTGATTTTTCATCTTGTTGCTCTGTGGTCTCTACTTCGTTTTCATTCGCTTCTACAGCTCCAACGTTATCGGTGGTTAACTGTTCTTCCACAGGTGCTGGGATAGTATTGGTAGTCATAATAGTTTGGTCGGTTCAAAGTAAAATATCAGTGGGGATCTCATTTTCATTCATCTTCAGTACACCGAAATATACGATTAAAGAAATGAAATACAAACAAATCCCTCGAATGCTGATTTTAAAAAGTTTGGCTTTTTGATTGATAATTTTTATATTCTCTTGATAAGAAATCTTTAGCGTGGCGAGGGTATCTTTACGGACATCCTCAATTTTTCCATCAGGTCGAAAGTCATCAGCTTGAGCCTCGATATTAGGACCATTATAAAACGGTCTACTCTGAAGAATGCTGATATAGAGGATGATGACAACCGCCCCAATAAGGAGAGAAATCAGCATTAAAATTCAGCTACTATCCGTAATATCAAATTTCCAATTGAGAAAAAAATTAATCACAAAGTATCCCTCTACCGCACCCATTAATGTCAGAAACCATTGAGCTTTCTGATCAATTCGATTGTAATGAGTATAATGGATTTCGAGGATTCTTCGTGCACTATCAATGAGTTGATTCTCGACTTGTTGTTGATTTTCTTCCATGCTATAGAGGGAAAGATAAAATGCTGACTTAGTTAGTAGTGATTTTATCTCATTTTTCAAGTCTGCTTTTTATTTATTCTTCCAACGATAAATTATATCCAGAGACTCTGAATTTATTTTCTCTCCCCATCTCCGTTTTGGGAATCTCAGAGAGAAAAGTAAAACTTCCATTTCTTGGTCTCCGATTTTCATCTATGTCGGTAAATGAGTTGAAACTTCCTCCAAAAATAGACATCAACGCACTAATAATGGTAAGATGATGAGATACAATCAGGATATTTTTGTATTCTTCTTTTTGGTAAATCTTGGATAAGAATTCTCTCGTTCTTGCATTTACTTCCACTTGGGATTCTCCTCCTTCTGGAGCTGTATAATAATGCAATTTATTCTTTTGGGTTTTGCTGAGCAAATGAGTAGCATTCTTTTTTCCTTCTAAATAGTCTCTTACATAATTGGGAGCAATGTTCCCTCCATGGTCTCTTTCTCTAATCCTTTCCTCAATTTTTATGGTGATATCTCTCCCATTAAAAGATCCTAAAATCAGATCCTGTAATTGCTCCTCATCGGTAAGGTGATCAAAATTAATATCTAGTCCTTTGATGTCTTTGAGTAAATAATTCGCTGTGAGTCTCGTTCTCAAATAAGGAGAAACATAAATCAGATCTGGGAAAAGCTCAGGATGTTCTCCTATCAATTCCGCATATAACTTTCAAAGCTGTTCTCCTTGTTTCTTCCCTTGCTCAGAGATATTTGTTTCATAATCTATTCCTACCTGTTCAAAAAAATCTTTCAAAAGCACTTGGGCCAGCCTTTCTTTTTCCTGAGGATCTAGGTCTGGTTTCATAAAATTGATATAATTCAAATTCTGTTTTATGAGTTCCTTATATTCATTATATTTGCTTTCCAAGTGCCTGATAAACGTGATATGCCTCGTTTCAGGGATCACCTCATTCAGCTTTTTCATGGAGAGCTTCTGAATCCCATCAGTATCGAGAATATCCAACAAAGGTTTTTGTAAAGCTCAGGTATAAAATTTCATCTGCTCGCCAAGATTGATGGGTTTCTCTGGGAGATTCTGGAGGAGTTGCATGTTTACAGCGATTTAGAATATAAATTGACATTTTTATTATAAGGATAATACGATGATTTTCAAGGAGAAAAAAAAGAGCCAAACGGCTCTTTCAATATTATGACCACCAATACAGCGTTCCTACAATATATACTGCTAATCCTATCATCAAGAGTCCGACAATCAAATGAATCAGCTTAGTATTCTTGTTTTTGAATTTACCAACTTTTTCTGCGGTCGTATATCCTAGTCCAATCAACAGTGCGATCAGTACCATAGGAAGTACGAAAATGAGATTATAGACCGTCAAATACGTGTATCACCAAAGGTTGAGAGACTGACTTTCAGCACTGAGATATCCGAGAATCGTCAAATACGGACCAGAACTACAAGGGAGTAAGAAAAGGCTGACAATGACTCCAATGACGAACGCTCCAGCAGGGGAGGTCACCTTCTTCGTGATTTTCATCATTGCAGGTCTTCGAGACATAGGCACTTCCATGATGAATCCTTTTCCATATCGGAAATAGTCTTTCAAATTCGCTAATCCAACCAGCAACCCAACAATTCCGACAATCCGTTTTAGCCAGAAGAGACTTTCCAGATTCCCGAGGAGTTTCAATACTCCCATCCCGAGGAGAAAATACGTAGCGAAGACTGCTAAAGAAAAGAGTAATCAGGCTTTCAAAGCTTTTTTCTTATCTCCACTTTTACTAAGAATACTCGTCAGGAGCAGGAGCATTACAGCGAATGCACACGGATTAATACTATCTGCCACCGCTGCTGGAAGCATAACTCAGAAGAAACTGAGTCTTTTTGAGAGAGAAGTTTCAGGAGCTTTCTCTACATTATCTATTGGAGTCTCAGCGACTACAGTGACTCCTGAAATCTTAGTTTGGACGATCTCTTCTTGTGCAAAGCTCCCTCCAAAAGAAAGAAGTGCAACAACGGCAAGGGAAAGTAATATTTTTCTGATAGATCGGGGTGTTTTGCTAGTATTTATTTTTTTCATGTAGTATTTCGGAAGGGTAAAATTATTCGACAGGAAGTGCTTTAACTTGTTCTTCCAACTCCTTAAAATGTTCAATAGCTTCTACTTCACCCAAGAGGGTGCTTTCTGTTCCATCTGCTTGCTGCACGATGATGAAAGGCGTTCCTACTTGATTTAAAGGCACTCCAAGTCTTTCTGCTTCACTGAGGAGTTCTTGTCTATTGGTTTCGTTCATTTGTACTTCTTTTGGGACGATATTAATTCGTTGGTCTACTCAGCTTTTTTTGAGATAATCTTCTACTTTCTTACAGTGGCTACAGGTCTGTCCGTAATAATAAATATAGGTATTGTCATTGATTTTTTCTCCATTGGCGGGAGAAGTGATCGTGGTGTCATTAGGGGTAGTCCCACAAGCGATCAAAAAAAGAGGAAGGCTGAATAAAAGTCAGGTTAAGAGAATTTTTTTTGCGAGTTTCATGGAAGAGTGAAGATAAAATAAAAACAAATATACCTAGGGAGTAGGTGTAAGATACTTTTTGCCAGAGGAATTTCAAGGGAATTTTATTTCTATGCTTGCAGTATAGAAATTTTGGGGATTTTTTCAAGAGGTTTGGGTTTTTACTCAGCTTTTTTTTGCTTTTTTTTCATTTCTGACTATACTTATACTATCTTTTATTCCTTACTCTTAAAAACTATGGCAGATATGAAAAAAGTGGAACAGGTGGTTCAAGACATCAAAGAGATCAAAATCCAGTGAGCGACAAATATCGCAAAAGCAGCATTTCAAATCCTTATTGATGAACTGGATCGTCAAAAATTCGCAACCATCAGTGAAGTCCAAGAATTTTTGCTCCCTGCAATGGATTTTCTCGAAAAAGCCCGTCCCACCGAACCCATGATGTTTAATGGGATGGCCTATATCAAAGATCAGATAAAAAATACTGAAGTATCATTGGCAGATTTTCTCCACAACGCTTCCGAAGCTTCAAAATGCTATCTAGGAATGGTCACTGATACTGCGAAAAAAGCGATCGCAAATGGGGTCTGACTGCTGAATTATGGAGATTCTGTACTCACGCATTGCCATTCTAGCTCTGCAATCAAAACTATTATCGCCAATAAGTCAGGAGGAAAGGATTTTCTCGTGTATAATACTGAAACTCGTCCTCTCTACCAAGGACACAAGACCGCAAAAGATTTCTTAGACGCTGGGATGAAGATCACGATGGTGGTAGACAGCTCTGCACCCTTCATTCTCGATCCTCACAATCCCTTTGGACTGAGTATCAATGCGGTGATTATCGGATGTGATGCGATTAAATTAAATGGTGATGTAATCAATAAAGTAGGGAGTTATAGTATTGTGCATGCTGCCTATGATAACAAAATCCCTGTGTATATTGCAGGAAATCTCCTAAAAACCGATGTTCGTGATAGTATTCAAATAGAAACAAGAAGCTGATCAGAAATCCGAGAGGATAGACCAGAGGGGATTGATATCATCAATTTTGCCTTCGACCAAGTGCCAGAAAGATATATTACAGGAATTATTACCGAGTTTGGAGTAATCAAACCAAGTGAAGTCCGTGAAGTAGTGAAAAAGGAGTATCCATGGATGAAATAGAGATTTATTAATTATCGTTTTATAATGATAGAGTACAGAATAGAAGAAGATTTCTATCAAGAACTTGGATCTTCCCTAGATACACTTATTTCTAATGAAAAGAAAAATCTGCTTTCTAACTTATCTGGAGATGCAAATGATCTCGCAGATTTTGAGAAAGAATTACAGAGTTTTAAACAGAAAGAAATCTGATTTTACAACTTAGTTCTCTCCAAGCTCAATGAATATGTAGGAGAAACCCCAGAAAGCCGCCCTATCTATCTCTTCTTCGACATAGATGAAACCATAGCACATAAAGATATGCAGTGAAGAGATGTTATCAGACCTTCTCTAAAATTTTTGCTTTCGACCTTGAAAGAGCAGTATCCTACTATCCATTTTGCCATTTGTTCTGCGAGGGGAGAGGAATATGTACAGCAGTTTATCACTGATCATCCAGAATATGCATTTGAGGTGTGATACTCTTCTCGTAAACTTTCTTCTGATCTTTTAGATGTCTCTTGGGGAAAAGATTTAACTATGGGACATTATAATAAGGCACGTGCAATGATTGATATCACGGATAAGTATCCTTCATCCTATTGTATTTTGGTGGACGATAGTATTGGGTTTCCTTTCGAAGAGAAAAAAATGTGAATTCCTATATCATCAGTTGCATTTTATGGATATCCTGAGGCTCGATGGTTGATGTAAGCACTTATCCCACAAACGGTACATTTACTCCCCAAAAGACAATCAAGTCTTTTACAATAATTACTACTCCGAGCAAGAGTAACAAGTAGAAGAAAAATGCATTTACATATCCTTCATATTGAAAATACTTTTCAGGCTTCCAGCGGAAAATCGCTTGAAGAATAATCCCCAGACCTCTTCCTCCATCCAAAGCAGGAATAGGCAAGAGATTGAATATCGCCAGAGCGAGGGAGATAATTCCTGCAAAAGCGAGGTAAGCGATTCGTCCTCCTCTCTGATAAAACAATTCTCCCATTTTTACAGCTCCCACAGGCCCTGCAAGGGAATTGAAAGCATCTTTTGTTTTTTCTCCATTAAAGGAGAAGAGTCCTTTTCATAACGTTCAAAGAGCTTTTAAAGTCAGATTTCGTTCAGCTTTAATCTCGTGTAATCCAGCAAGCATTGCTCATCAGAGTCAGAATTTTATTGGCAGTACTTCGAATGTAGAATTTGGAATAATAGATATTCAGAGTTTACAGTCTTCATCAGGACAATTAAAGGATATGTCGGTGATTCAAAGGAGATTTTGTATCGTAAGGGTGTGTTTTATACGGACTTGAGCAAATCCTTCTACATCATCAGCTGACCTTCCTACCACTTCCATTGGAGTAATAGATCACACTTGGGCCAGCAGGGTAGAAAGATTTTCAATACTTACCTCTTTATCATTCACTTTCAAAATAATATCTCCTGCTTGTAATCCAAGCGTTTCCGCGAGAGAATTTGGCTCAATTCCCTGTACAATTACTCCAGAACCAACACTTCCACTAGCGAAACCAACTTCTTGTAAAAAAACGAGATTCGGGATAAGATAACTTTCAGAGGCTGGTTCTGAACTGATTCCCAAGGGTTGCGTCCCATGTCGGAAGAGAAGCGTGAAAATCACCCATGCCGTGAGTAAATTCATTGCAACTCCTGCTACAATAATAATAAGCTTTTTCCAAAGTTTTGCCGTAATGAAGCTGTCTTTTGCATAAAAAACATCAGGTTTAGTGGGGTCTTCACCTTTCATGGCACAAAATCCTCCGAGGGGGATCCGATTCAATGTGAACTGCGTCCCAGAGGTATCTTTCCAGAGATTGCAAGCTTTTGGTGGGATTCCAATTCAGAATTCTTCTACTTTTACTCCTGTTTTTTTGGCTGCTCGAAAATGTCCGAGTTCATGGAGGATAATAAGCGACATAAACATTAAAATTCAGATGATAATTAGCAGGATTCCCATGTTTGTAAAATTGCAAAGATAAAAGCTCTTCTGAAGAAGAGTACGAAAGTGCAAACAAAAAACAAGAGGAGTTAATTTCCTCTTGCATTTTAGGGGAAAATTCCTAAAAGCAGTACTGTCACAACCTTCTTTTCTAAAAGAAAATCAGCAAACTCCAAAGAAAATGCTGATTTCTATGCCTATTCGGCACATAAGGTTCTATCACACAAATATATTATAAGTATTTTTTGTAAATTGTCAACTATTTAAGAACTTTTGTAAATAAAAAAGTTCTATTGATAGGAAATTAAAGTTTCGCTTTACCTTTCTAAATGGATTACCGACTATGGATAAAACCAGACAGCAAATTTGGGAACAGCTCAAAGATGATATTGGAGAACTCAGTGAAGGACTACAACAACTCCTTACCAAGGGTGCAGAAAAAGGAAAAATTCAGGAAGAAGATATTATCGCTGAGATCGACGATATGGAAGGAAATATCAAAATTCTCGAAAAATTTTACGATTTGGCAGATAAACTCGGGATTAAAATTATTACGATCGAGGAGGTGTTGGAAGTCGAAGCCAAAGAGATCAAAAAGGAATCCAAATTAGGAAAGCTTTCGCTTTATGGTGCAGGAAAAGCCGATGCTCTCAATGATAATCAACATAAAGATTTTATAAAGCTGTATTTTAATGATATTTCAAAAATTCCTCTCCTCTCTCCTGATGAAGAAAAAGAGGTAGCTAGAAGGATCAAAAAAGGGGATGAAGCTGCTAAACAAAGGTTAGTTGAAGCCAATTTGAGGCTCGTGATCTCTATCGCAAAGAGATATTTTGGTGGAAGGTTATCATTCCCGGATCTGATTCAAGAAGGAAATATCGGACTGATCAAAGCTATTGAAAAGTTTGATCCAGGGAAGGAATTCAAATTTTCAACCTATGCTACACGATGGATCAAACAATCCATTACCAAAGCGATTGCCGATATGAGTAAGCACGTGCGTATTCCTGTGCATCTTATTGATGAAATCAATTCCTACAATAAAACTTATCAACTCTTATTCCAAAAACTTGGAAGAGAACCTACAAGTAAAGAAATCTGACAGAAACTTGGTTTTCCTATCAAAAAGATTAAAAAGCTGGAAGAGGTGATTTTTGGAAATGTGTCTTTGGATAGAGAAGTGGGGGATGAGGGAAGAGATACCCTTGCAGATCTCCTCGAAGATGCAAATACCATGAGACCTGATCAATTAGCGGAAAGAAATACTCTTAGACAAAATTTGGATCAGATTTTAGGAATGCTGGATGACAGAGAAGCTAAAATCGTGAAAATGAGATATGGAATCGATGGACCAAAATACACCCTTGAACAGGTAGGGGAGGAATTTGAAGTGACGAGAGAAAGAGTGAGACAAATCGAGCAAAAAGTGATTCAAAAGCTGAAAGAACATCAAGGACTCCAAAAAATGCTGGGAATCGAAGATGATATCGAAAAAATGGAAAATGAAGAAATCAAAAAAGCCAGAGGGAAAAAAGCAAAATCTGAACGCAAAAGCTCTGATGATGACGAATATGAAGACGATTTTGATAGCGGAGACGACGATTATGATTTCGATGATGAGTATACCGATGATGAGTAATTTTTTACTCAAATCTTAATGCATCGATAGGCTTCAAGTTTGCTGCCCTATTTGCTGGTAAAATTCCAGATAAAATTCCCACCAAGATAGTTAAAGTAAATGCTGTGATAACCACAGTTGGGGTGACTTGCATGGTAAGTCCCTCGATTTCCATTCCGTTGATAAGATGGGCTACCAAAAGGCTGATACCGATTGCTATCAGTCCTCAAATAAATGTCACAACTATTGCTTCTATCAGGAATTGCTGAACGATGTCTTTATTCAAGGCTCCAATAGCTTTTCTGATTCAGATTTCTCTGGTTCTTTCCGTCACAGACACAAGCATAATATTCATTACTCCGATTCCTCCGACCAGCAAAGAAATTCCTCCAATCGCTCCCAAAAGCATTTGAAACATTACCATCATGGAGTCGATTATACCTCCGATGGCTGCAGTAGAGGAGAGAGAAAATCCTGCTAAATCCAAATGTTTTACATTATATTTTCTCAGTAAAAAATACTGGATTCTCGCCTGCCATAAAGCATTATCTTCATCCACGTTCAACTTGACCGTAATCGCAGAAATCTCACTTTTACCAGATACTCTTTTTTGATACGTTGTTAACGGAATATATACCATCCCCAAAACACTTGATTCATCCAATACTCAAATAACCGTGTAGTCTCTATTACTCACCGTCACTTTTTCTCCCAAAGGACTTTTATTCGTGAAAAGCATTTCTACGACATTTTTGTTAATGATTGCCACATCACTACTATTCTCAAAATCTGATGCATTAAAGTTTTCTCCTTGGGAAAAAGCGGATTGCATTTTGATAAAATAATCGATTGGCACTCCAGCAAAACTCGCCATATTAGAATTATTCCCATTAGCTACATTCCCTATAGTAGTAGAGCCATAAGTGACAGCTCCAGAAAGCTGAGGGAAAGCCTGTTCAATCTCATCCGCTAATTCTGGGGTCAGGGTAATCGCTTTCACATATCCTTTGACATCATCATTGGTATACACTGTTGTCCCTCCTTTGGTAGAGATGGAAATATTATTATTTATCAGACTTCCCATCTGATCCATAATCCCTTGTTGTGCTCCAGCTCCCAGTGCCATCAAAACAATCACTGAGGAAACCCCAATCACGATTCCGAGCATACTCAGTGAAGATCTTAATTTATTGGAAACAATAGACGACCATGCGTCCCTAAAGTAGGTAAGAAATGTCATAATAGTAAGATTGCAGAAGATGTAAAGGGGATTGCAGAAGAGTTATATAATATTATTCGTCAATAAATAATCAGTCTTTCATTCTGTGCATAACTTTAGCAGATGCTCCAATGTGACTATCATGAGTAATGAGTAAAATCGTCCTTCCATGTTCAGCGTTCAGCTTTTTAAATAAATCTAATACTTCTTCTCCCGTCTTGGAATCCAATGCCCCTGTAGGTTCATCGGCCAATAAGAGTCCGGGATTAGACACCAAGGCACGTGCAATACACACTCTCTGCTGTTGTCCTCCAGAAAGCTGATTGGGTAAAGCATCAGGTCTATCACCTAGTCCCACTGTCTTCAACGCATCAATACATCTTTCCTTCTTCTCCTTTGCAGGGATTCCCATATAGGAAAGTGGCAATGCTACCTGCTCCCAAGCAGGCATTCTCTTCAAAAGATTATATCCTTGAAAGACAAACCCAATTGTAGATCTACGAATCATTGACCGTTCGTCTTGGGTCATGGCTTCCACTTTTTCTCCACGAAGTAGGTAGTCTCCTTCTGAAGGAGTATCTAAGAGTCCTACAATATTCATTAACGTAGATTTCCCGCATCCAGAAGGTCCCATGATCGAAATAAAATCACCATCATCAATGGTTAAATTAATTCCTCTCAAAGCATGAACGGGTTCCATATCGCTTCCTCCATAGGTTTTGATTACGTTGGCGAGCTGAATAAAGTGAAGTTTTTTGGTAGGTGTATCGGTCATAGGTAGCATACTAGGAATAAAAAGCTGATAATATCCTTAGATAAAACGAAGAAGTTAGTTTATCCGTGACAAGAGAGTTAAAAATTAGCTGGTTTTCTCACTACTACAGAGCTACTTCCCCCTTCACTCATTCTTTGTGAGGCTTGACGCTCCATAGCTCTCTCTTGTTGCTGTTGCATCTCTTCAATATCTAATTTTTCAGCAACAGTACTAATGCCTGCATTACTCATTCCCTCTATCGTGATATACATCGGTCTAATTGTATCTCCCAAATTCAATCCACTCGTAATTTCTACATTACTCTCATCAGATTTTCAGAGTTCTACTTCTTGATCTATCCACTGTCCATTCTGTAAGAGTTTTACTACACTCTTTCCCTCTTTTCTAGAAATCGCCTGACTAGGCACGAGTAATACATTTTTGGTCTGATCAGTGATAATTTTAGAGTTTCCACCCATTCCCGCCAAAACGACTTCATCAGGAGTATTCTTTTCAAACATCACAGTCACTTCATATTTAGTGATGTTCCCTGCCACAGAAGGTACCGTATTAATCTCACTAATCACTCCGTGATAACTACTAGAGCTATAAGCATCCAAATATACGACCACATCCATTCCTACTTTTAATTTGATAATATCCACTTGTTCCACAGACAAGGTCATTTCAAGGACATTATTATTTTCCACATAAATATACTTTGGGCTAGAACTAGAAGATGATTCAATACTATCTCCTACCTGAATATCCATTTGTGTCACTACTCCATTGAAATTTGCTTCCAATCTATAATCTTGATACTTATCCAATAAAGAATTCAAAGAATTCTGCCTTTGGGTTACGGTATTTCTTGCCTGTTTGATTTTAGATTCGTCCAAAGACTGTCCTCCCTGAATTTTAGCAATATTTCTTTGAACCGTAGCCATATCATTGAGGAGACTAGCTTTTTCTTTTTCTTGAGTCGTCAAAAGTGATTCCACTTGCAACTGTAATTTATCCAGATTTGTTTTAGCTTTATCCATTTTCAATTTCGTATCTTCCAGAGAAGTATCCTCCTTGAGAGTAGCTAATTTTTCTACCATTGTTGTATATTGCTGTACATATTTAATTCCTTGGCTCTGAATGTTTGTTCCATAGGTGGTTGCATATCCATTGATTTTCTCGAGAGTAAAGGTATTGGATTCAATACTCGCCTTAAACATATTGTAATTCACATCTCCCCAGCTCATCATAGCATTCCCAATATCTTTCAAGAGACTATACGCTTGCAAAAGCTGTTCATTCGTCAAATCCTGTACGGGAAGCTTTTCCAAAGCAGTATATAAGGTATTCAAATTCGCTACTTGAGCAGAAATCGCCCAAAATGCTGTTTCAGATTGATTCCTATAATTTGGGTCCTTAGCCCCAATATAAATATTCTTGTCCAAATATTTGTATTTCTCACTGAGCACTAAAAGCTGGTCAAAAGTATCTAAGGTCGTCTGCAGACTCAAAACAGCACTTTTTAAATCATATACTGCTGTCTGAAACGTCGTATTTCTCATCCTGATCGTACTAGATAACGCCAAATCAGCAGTTGCACTATTTGATCCCGATAACAGCTCTTCATAGTCAGCTTTAGTATCTTCATAGGTCTTTTTAGCATCTACGATTTTTTGTTGTAATTCCTCCAGTGCTAAAGCATGATCCTGATCAATCGTTTTTTGCTTCAAACTCAAGGCATCATAACTTGCTTTTTGTTGCAAATATTCTAGCTCCAAATTATACCCATCCAATAAATCTTGCAAATTCTGCTTTGCATCATCCAAGTTGATTCTGGCCTGTTGTACGCTATCATCTAGATCGTCCGTAGTAATAGTAGCTAGAATCTGACCTTTTTTTACTTCGTCTCCTACTTTTACGTTCACAGTTTTTACTTTCCCTTTATTCATAAAAGTGAGTTTCTGAGAATCAGCAAACTGAGTCGTTCCTTGTAAAGTTAACGTCGTTTCCAAATTGCCCGTACCCACCTTCATCTCCAGATTGGTGAGAAAATCTTCACTTACCGTTTTTGTGCTCCAAGGCTTCCAAATCCAGAGTGCAACCAAAAGTATCACAACTATCCCAGCAGATTTCCAAGGATTTTTCATAATCCAATTTTTCTTTTTTTCAGGCATTATCATAAAGAAAGAGTAAAATTTTATAAGTATAGGTACATTTTTACCTTAATGGAAGCTTAAATCAAGGGAAAGTCTGGAAAATAGCGTATATAAGCTATTCGTCACGTTCTCCGATAACATATCCAAATCCTTTTATGGTAGTAATCAAATTTTTATCTAATTTTCTACGCAGGGTGGAAATATAGACATCCAATTTATTATCTGCCTCCCAAATCGCATCATCTCCCCAAAGTTCCGTGATAATATCCGTCCTCGAAAGCGTTCTTCCCTTATTTTGAATTAACAGCTCTAAAATCTGAAACTCTTTCAAGGTCAAATGGATGACGGTGCCAGCTTTTTTCACTTCTTTTTTGAGTAAATCCACGGCAATTTCTCCATAATTAAAGAAAGCTCCTATTACTCCTCTACGCAAAAGTGCTTTTCCACGAGCGAGCAATTCCTCCAAATCAAAGGGTTTCACCAAATAGTCATCCGCTCCCAAGTCGAAAAGCTCCAATTTGTCTTCTAATTGGGACTTCGCGGTGATAATGATGATGGGAATGTTTTTGACCTTTCTAATCGCTTGGCAAAAGGATTTCCCGTCCACTCATGGCAACATCAGGTCGAGCAAAATCAGGTCGTAGTCGTGCATTTGTGCCATCATCAGACCTTTTTCTCCATCATAGGAAGTCGCTACCTCTCGTCCCTCTTCGAGTTCCAGATAGGTTTTGATATTCTTCGCGATTTGTTGGTTGTCTTCAACGAGGAGGATTTTTGTCATCGTAGTAATTGAGTAAGAAGTAAATGTGTAATTATAATACGAGTTTAGCTTAAAAGAAAGTGAAATCAATGGAAAGGTCGCGAAAAAGTCTTGTAAAATTTGCAAAAGCGAGGGTCATGATCCCTTGCACGCTATTATTAGGATCCTTTGCTACGTTCTTACTATTAGCATTAATGTTTTATTTAGGCTTTACTTATGGAACGGTAGGAGGAAATCAATATGGAGGTGATCCACTTCCTAAACAAGCAAAATTTAGAGATAGAGAGTATTGGACCTTATGAATTGTTGGAAGTTTACTCTTTGTGGGTATTTCTTATCTATTAGCTTCAGTATTATTAAGTAAAAATGTTAAAGGTATTAAATAAAATCAAGGAAAGTGAGAGAAAGTCATTTTTCTCTTGTATATTCTAATCTTTTTCTATATATAGGTTCTATCTTGTCTTAGACATGTTTTATAATATAACCAAAATATATGAAAAAAACTATTTTTACAATTTGTTTACTTCTTACATTTTCTCTTGTAGCTTGTAAACCAGCAGAACAAGAGCCGGTGATAGATTGAATTGGTGAATATGAAGGTGGAGAATTTGCAGGTGAGGAATATTCAGTTGATCGTTATGCAGATGCTCCATATAGAATTTGGTATAATGGAGATTTTATAACACCAGATGTTTCCAATGTATATGTAGATGGTGAAGAATTGGATATTGACTGGGGACACATTATATCAGGTGGAATAGAACTTGCCCCATTACGTACTATCCTAAAACTAGATGGGATAAAAATTGAAGAAGATGAAGCAAGCCATATTGCAAAAATTACAGCAAAAAATGGAGAGATATTAGAACTTAATACGGAAACCGGAGAAGTTTCGGGGAAAGGAACCTATAAGTGTATAGTCAAAGATGACATAATGATTGAACCTAGTTTTTTTGATTTAATAGGGGGAATTAAGGTGGAAGATAGTTATAGAACTTCTACATTTGTTGTCACTACGGACAAGGTTACTTATGGTGATATTGTGCCTTTTGATTTCGGTGAGATAGCTTATGAAAAGACATATGAAAACGGGTCTACAAAAATAACACCTTACAGGCTAAATGGTGCAATGGGATTGCCTAATAAGGATAATTTACCTGTTGTAATATTTATTCATGGTGCACATATTGGTCCCGCAGAACCTGATGTATCCCGTGTAGATTTAGGATATTCATATCTTATGAAAGAGCTTGTGAAGAATGGATTTGCTACATTTACACTTAATATGAATATAGTGTATTCTGCAGAGGGTGGTGGAGCAGATGGAAAAGAACGGGGAACAGAAGTGATAAATAAGTATTTAAATAAAATTATAGATGCAAACTTAGGAAAAGATGATAATTTTCCTCTTTCTCTAAAAGGTAAGCTAGATTTAAATAATGTCATTTTAGTAGGTCATTCTCGTGGTGGTGGAAATGTCTTTATTTTTCCAACAATTATGAAAGATAAAGGAGTGAAAGTAATAGGTACATTTTCTCATGGACCAACTGATAGTATAACAATTAGTGAATATCCAGATATCCCAGCAGCTATTACGGTACCTGAGTTAGATGGTGATGTATTTGATTTATGGGGAGAAGTAGTTTTTGATAAATTGAAGTATTTAAAAGATAGGAAGAGTGATACTTATTTAGCATATGTTTATGGTGGAAATCATAATTCATTTAATGAAGCAATAATACGTCAAGACAATGTTAGAGGAGGAATGAACCCTATAGAAAAAGAACAAGCAGGTGAAAAGGAAATTATGGCCACTACGGAACAAAGAAGTTTATATACCAAATATGTAATGGATTTTGTGAAAGCTGTTATGAATGATGGCAATTTACATAGCTTGCCTCAGTCTCTTGATGGAGATTTTTATGGAAAGCAAGCATTAATTTCGTATACTGATGGAAAGGGAAAAACTCTCTTAGAAGCAAAGAATGATACTCTCAATGCAACAGGTAGTGTGAAGGTTAAAAAGGTCATTGCTAGTAACTTTAAGGAGGTTAATACTTTGAAAGGATATATGAGGATCCCACTTATAAATGACCAAGATATGAATCTTTTTCAAATCATATGGGAAACCCCAGGTGCGGTTTCGTTTGATTTAAGTAAGGAGAAAACAGATTTTTCAGACTATAAATCACTTAATCTCTATATGGCACAAGATTCTGCTGATGAACTCAATAAAAAATCAGACCAAACAATGACAGTAGTTCTCACGGATACAGCTGGCAAAACTGCTAAAATAACACTCCCAAAAGGAACTGCAGCTCTTACTTGGCAAGCAGGTGTACTTATGAAACTTCCAGATTGGGAGGGAAATTTGACAGAAATAGAATATTCAGAAAACACCCCTCTTTCAAGTGCGATAATTCCATTGGATACTTTTAAAAATATAAATCTCAAAGCAATAAAAAGTATATCACTTGAATTTGTTGATAGTGGAAGTATTGTAATAAATAGCATTAGTTTAACAAAATAGAGATAGTAGATAACAGAAATATAAAAAATTCCTAAAACATACCTTCGCAACAAAACGGACTATGGGCTCTACAATTTGTAGTTTACTTAACATTTTTCCGTTTCTTTCTCCAAAATCAAGGCTAACGAAAAAAATAGCTCAAAGGAAGAATCTTTATCTTTTTTAATTTATCAGTTACAAAAAAGGAAAATATGGGTGTGTAGAAATACCTCTACACATTTTTTTCTGATCTCTTGAAAGTATTGACAGTATAAATAATATATATATAATAATATAATAATGACAAAGATAAGTAGCAGTTGAAAAAAAGTCTGCAAAAAATTGACAATTGATATATATATGTAATATTAATTATTAAAAGTATTTTATTTTTTATACTGCTTATACCATGACAAAATCTACCAATGCCTACAGAACTCCACAACAACAGGAGGAGAGAAACAATCTGGCAAAGAAATTACAAGATTTCAGATCCCAAGGGAATGAATGAAGAGAAATCGCTCAGACTTTACTTGCTAATGAGCAAAAAACTGAACAGTATCAAAAAGCGAAAGAAAAACGTTCTCTGGAGAAAATCTTCCATGATATGGATACTCTCTTAGACCAGATTGATGCACTAGCAGTTGAAAACAAAGATAAGGACAACTGGCATAGAAAATCTGCTATCTCATTGCAGGAAAGTTTCTGAAAAGACGCTTTATATCTTTTTCATCTGATGAGAGATAAAGGAGTAGAAAAAAATCTGACCGATGAACAACAAAAAACAATGCAAAGAATGATTTCATTTTGTATACAAGATGACTATGAAAAGAAATTGTATACGTGGGCTTCAGGGACGTTGCTCAATGACTACAACGGATCATTGGACTTGGTGGGAAATAATATTGGTATTAACTTTCTCAAACAGAATTTTGATACCTTTGACCAAGCTACTAAAGAATCATTTATTTGGGAGGCTATTACTCAATCTGAACTACAGGAAAATTATTATAGCTTAGAAAATGATATTAGACGATATCCAAACTGGAATTATCCAGAAAAACCAAAGAAAGATAGCTTTCAAGGATTCCCCCAATTATATACTATGGCTGCAAAATCTGTAGATCATGGTAATAACGGACAGAAATTTCTATTTTCATCAAATAATTCAGTCTATCCATTGGTTAAACAAACCTTAGAAGATAGCACTAATGAAGAGTTTATCTTTGATGTAGCTTTGATCTTGGCGGAGAGGCATGATACTCAAATTATCCCTAAAAAACATTACGAACTTCTGAAAAATCCACAAAAAATTGAACAATTTGTGACTCCTGAAAAATTAAAAAAATTCTGAGTATCCACCAATAATTTCTTTGCCTTTTTAAAGGAATTATGAACTAAAATTTCTTGGGGGAAAGCTAAGTTCTTTACAGATTCTATTAAAACGACTTGGAACTCTTCTAATCCAGCAGGAGGATATAATAAACGCGAAAATAGATTTGAAAATTCTCGGAGAGAAATTAAGCAACTATGAAATAAAGTTATAGATATGGACACGGTGAAACAGAGCTTAGAACAAAAGATTAAAACTGATGATTATGATTATAACTATGATAGGGAGCCAGACAGATGGAACTTTCAATATAATTATGAATGATATCAAAAGGCATTGGAAGAATATAATAAAAGTGATCATAAGCTGGTAAAAGGGGAAGAATTCCGGAGATTTCTATCATTTTTTCATAAAGCTGATCTACTACAACTTTTAGATGAATCTTATAAAACACCAGAGTTTCTCAACGCTAAACTAACAGAGCTTAATAATAAAAATTCTGAGAGTCAAAATGATATTAGAGCGTTGTTCAAAGATGACAGTTGAAAAGATGCTATTAAATATCTTTTAAATCATCTAAAAGAGAAAGGTACTCCAGAAACAAAATTTGATGGCAGACTATTTGATCAAAGCAATATTTCTCCTGAATTAATTCTTGATACCATTGAGATAGATACTATCCGGACGACTATTGCTAACTACAAAGAGATGAAGAAAAGAAATATTGATACAAAGCCCTATATTGGTAAGTTGATGGAGAAAATATCTGGAAGTAAGATAGATCATGAATTACTACAGGATGTTATTGATACCTGAGATGAAAAGGTAGTAGGAAGTCTCTTTTTCAAAATTGCTCCTACGTGGTCTGAAGATGATGTAAATATCCTAGTATCTAAACAGTTAAATCAAATCTCCTCCGAAGAAGACTATAATGCATTTGAAAAAGTAATGAAACAAAATGAAGAACGATCAAATCTTTTATTGTATATTGATTTTTTGCTTACAGGGTCCACAGGAAGTACCGAGAGAAAGTCTGTTCCTCTTTCTGTTTATAAAGAAATGATCGTAAACGGAGACTTTAACCAGATAAAAGGAGAAATCCCAAAAGTTGTTCCAAATCCTCAAGTAGATATGAACGATATTCAGAGAATCTCTCAAATTTATACTGTGAGACAGGAGAGATTAGCTAAAGAATCCAAAGAAAAAGAGGAAGCAGCCAGAATAGCATCAGAACAATCCAAAATCCGTCGAGAAAAAGAAAAAAAGGAAAAAGCTGAATTTAATACCGCATTAAAAGAAAATTGGGAACAAGGAACTGTAAATTTGGACTACACCAAAAATAATCAAAAATTTGTAGTATCTGTAGATCCAGATAAAAAGGCTGTAGTATTTTCATCAAAATTCTTGCCATTCCATGCAGACATTCACCATACATATGTGAAAAATGGATATTGTTTAGGAGGAGGAAGAATGTATATAGATGAGCATAAAAATATACGACTTTATAGTTCAAGTGAGTCTTATGGATCTGTACCTGAAGAATTCCAATCAACGGTAGAAAAAATATTAAAGAAACAGTATCCAGAGGCTAATATTAAGCGAAACTACCCAAAAATCTATGGGGAAAAACGTGAGCCACGATCTGAATACTAACATTCATAAGAATCTCCTATGCTGTTGCTTTGACCCCATTGGGGTCTTTTTGATACCATTACACCTATCGTTCAATCACAAACTTACTTCCCTTCCCCACTTCACTTTCCACGCGAATCTTCCACCCGTGCAACTGCACAATCTTCTTCACCAAATACAGCCCCAATCCGAAACTATGTCCTTCCTGTTCCGTCTTCTCCAATTGCCAAAATCTCTCAAAGATCTTTCCCAAATGCTCTGAAGGAATTCCAATCCCATCATCAATCACCGATAAGGAACGATCTGTTCCGAATACCCTAATCTTCGCTTTATCGCCAGCATACTTACAAGCATTTTCAATCAGATTTTTTATTACAATTTCCAATAATCCCGAGTGAGCCTTCACTATGAGGTCTTTTTCTACCTCAATATCAACCTGCTTTTTAGGGTATTTTTTCTCCACTTGTTTCACTACTTCTTCCACAGAAGTGAGCACAGAAAGATCTTCTCTCTCAAAAGTGTTTGCACTTTCCAAACGAGTAATTAGAGATAAGGTATCTAATAATTCTGAAAGTCTTTTCACATGGTCCTTGATATTCACGAGCCTCTCTTCATAGTCCTTTTTTTTCAACGCAATATCAATCTCCGTACTAATCATCATCAATGGCGTTTTCAGCTCATGAGAAGCATTCGCAATAAAATCTTTGAGTGCTACAATTTGGGTATGAATTCTCTCCAGAGACGCATTGAAAGCATCAGAAATTACTTTAATTTCATCATATTTATGCCCTTTGATTTTCAAAGGTACACAAAGGCGATCAAGGTCTAAGTGTTGTGCATACTGCATCAGCTTTTTAAGATTTTTGAGAGAAGATTTCACAAAATAGAGAGAAATCAGATATACTAACACGATGAAAAGACAATCCCAGAAAAGTAAAAGCTGGATTAACTCTGTCTGAACATAGACAAATTCTGTGACATCTATAAACTTCACTTGATCCCCCTCTATTCTATACACAAAATATTCTCCTTCCTTATAAAAAATAGAAATTTTCCCTCTGCCAAAAAACTGGAGAACTTTTAAGGTAAAATAGTTATTCCCTTCAGAAAATTCTGAGAGAGGAATTGATTGAAAATCAGAATTATGGATTCTCTCAGAGCCATCCGTTTCCTCTACGAAAAGAATATCCTGATTCTGATGAGAAGTATTCCTTCTTCTTTCTTCGGAAGGATTGAGGATCAGTGCCATAGGATTATTAGTTCTGACCTCTTGTCTGACTATTCAAATGGAAGAAGTGTGCATAAACTCCAAAAGGAAGGGGGGAACATACTCTCCATTCATCAAAAGCCTGTCTTCCTGTTTGGAATATCGTGTTTGAAAGAATAAGGAAAGGATCAATACAGAAAAAATCAACAACACAATGGTCGTAAAGAACGTGAATTTCAGAGAGATTTTTGTAGAAGTTTTGAATTGCATGATATTAAGATACTAGGTATTTACCTTAAGTAAATATGAAATTATTTATCTGAGCTTTTTTACCTCAGCTACAAAATCCTTCACATCACGTTCTAAATCCCCAGAAAATGGAATCGTGCATCAGGAAGCATTGAAATGTCCTCCACCACCAAATTTTCCAGCGATTTCGCGACAGTTATATTTCCCTTTCCCTCTCAGAGAAAATCTGATTCCTTCTTCTGTTTCTTTCCCAAGCAAAATGAGCTCAGCCTCTTTCACATCTACCATCAAATATAAAGCGTAGTCAGCACTGTCACGGTGTAATCCATATTCAGCTAATTCCTCTTGTCCGTATCGGGAATAAAAAATATCTCCATCTCTCAGCATTCTGCCTAATATTTTTTGCATAAATTGCAAATCTTCATAGCTCTTATTACGGAAGAGATTATTAATAACGGCTTGCTTATCAGCTCCATGTTTGATGACTCCCAACGCATCTTCCATTAGTCTCAAGGTCTGATGTTTTTCATCATGACGAAAGTTTCCGCTATCACTGATCATCCCCATATAGAGAAATGTAGCAATCCTCTGATCAAAAAGTTGAGCTTGCTCCCACCACTGGGTAGTGAGTTCATAAACGAGTTCGCAGGTTGCGATAGCAGTGTCATCTCTATAGATAGTAGCATTAGGCAAATCCTGATCAAACAGATGATGATCAATGATAATTTTTTTCTGCTGATCAAAATACTCCTCGTTCCCTTTGGTGAACTTCGAGATTCTGCTGTATTCAGTAAAATCCAAAAAAACGAGAAAATCATAGTTCCCATAATCAAAGCTATGCTGTAAGGTGCTTATATCCAAAAAAGAAAAAAGTGGACTTGGTTCATCGGTGGTGAAATAAAACACAGTTTTTCCCAATTTTTCCAGTTGGAGTCCGAGTCCATACAGGGACCCAAGAGCATCTCCATCAATGTTTTGATGCCCAAAAAGGGCAAATGTTTGTGCTTGTTCAAACTGTTTTCTGATAACTTCCGTGATCATGGTATCTCTTAGTAAAATAAAATCTGATTATTTCAAAGCTTCTTCCACTGCACGTTCTGCATGAATTTTTGTGGTATCAAATAACGGAATCTCCACATCCGATTGCTGGATCAAAAGAGGAATCTCCGTGCATCACAAAATTACCGCTTCTGCTCCCTTTTCTACAAGCCTAGCGATAATGCGAAGATAATCTTTTTTACTTTCTGGACTGAGGATCCCTTTGCAGAGCTCGTCATAAATGACCTTGTGCACCAAAGCTCTCTCTTTTTCATCAGGAGTGATTATTCCCAATCCATAGTTTTCGATCAGCCTTCCTTTATAAAAATCCTGTTCCATGGTGAATTTGGTGCCAAGGAGTCAGACTTTTTTATACCCTTGCTCAATAATCTTCTCAGCAGTAGCATCTGCGATATGGAGCAGGGGAAGATGGGTACTTTGAGCCACTTCGTCTGCCATTTTATGCATCGTATTAGTACAAATCACCAAAAAATCTGCTCCTCCTTGTTGGAGTCTTTCTCCTGCATCAATCATCATCTCCGTGAGTTCTTCCCATTTGTTTTGGTGCTGTAGAGTCTCGATTTCTTCAAAATCTACCGAATACATTAGGCATTTCGCTGAATGCAGATTCCCGAGTTTTTCTTTGACCATTTCATTGATAATACGGTAATATTCCACCGTTGATTCTCGACTCATTCCACCGATTAATCCTATGATTTTCATTAATACCTAAGATAGTGAGTAAAAATTTAGAGTTCCACATATTTTTTCAGTACCTCTATTGCATATTCTGAAATTTGCACCTCTTTCCCAAGGATAATTGCAGTTCTAGTTCCAGGATTATTCTTAATAAGTTGTACCACTTCCTGTACTTCTGCAATCGTCTTAAGCTGAGAGCTCTCAATCCTGATTGGACGGTTAACATCAATGATTTCATTGAGAAGGTCTTTCGCATGGTCCAAGAGAGGATTGTCTGAGGTCTCTATCCCATCTTCTCCCTCTCCTTCGTGACTATCTCCTTCGCGAGTTTCCTCTTCAATATCCGATTCCTCATCAGTATCTTTACTGACACAATCCACGCTTTTCTTCTCTTCCTCATCGATCAGTGTTTCATCACCATTGGAAATCATCTCTTCCAAATCTTCCGCCGTCACGTCTCCTGTTTCTATATCTTCAAATCCATTTCCCGCCTCAATTTCTTGCTCCAAGATTTGAGTGTCTGCTACGATTTCTTCACTTTCACTAATCAAATGTCCATCCTCATTCCCCTGAACTTCCACAGAGAGAGGAGTAGTCTTCGATACATCAATCGGAGTGAGCTCCTGCTGTTTAATAAGTTTATCCTCACCATATCTCAGCTTTTTTACTTCCACTACCGTTTGACTAGGATCATAAGAACTTCCTGCTAGGGTTTTGAGCATGTCGTGGGAAGTTTTAATGATTTTATAAATATTGATTTTGCTATTCTTTCCAACTACTTTCCCATTCTCTTTTTTCTCTCGACACTTTTTCGCCCCCGTGACAATGAGCAAATCAAACTGTTGTAATCCACAGGTATCTTGCAAAAATATCTCAAAATCGGCGGTAATATCTGCTATTTTCACAAAGACCCCTTTTTTCTTGGCTCTTTTGATCTCGGAGATGTAGCCAATAATCTCAAAATGTGGATACTCACTTACAGCGATAACTTGGGATAAAAAGCTGAATTTCTTGATATATTTATAGAGTCCATCAAGGGGATTCCCAGAAATGAATGCTTTAAATACCTCCTGCTCCATCATTAACCTTTCCATCAAAGTCGAGGGAGTGGTTTGCTTCAAACTGATAAAAGTTTCCATTCCGCCAAAGAGACCTTGATCAGCATTTGCTGAGGTTTTAATCCAGTCCATGAGGAGCTCTACATTGTCCCACAAGACTTTACGATCTTTAAATTGGTCCAAAGCTCCCGCCTTCACTAACCCTTCCAGAGATTTTTTATTTAATACGGGAGCACATCTTTTACAAAAGTTCTCAAGCGTATCGAAGCGTCAGTTTTTTTGTCTTTCTTGTTGGATAAATTCTCCTGTTTCGAATCCTACTCCCTTGATCGACATAAATCCAATCCTCACAAAATCATCAATAGCTGCCACGTGATTAAAGGACTCATTTACATCAGGGGCCAAGACCGCAATTCCATGTTGCTGAATCTCAGAAATGTAAAAGCTCTGTGTATCGGTGTCTTCCTCCACGGATCTGATTAGTGCAGCATAAAATTCCAGTGGATAGTACGCTTTCAAATAGGCAGTCTGATAGGCAATTACTGCATAACACACCGCATGGGATTTATTAAATGAGTACTGAGCAGCAGGCTCAATCATTTTTTCATAAATCTGAGTGGTAGTTTCAGGTTTGTATTGTCTAAAATCTGCTCCTCTTTCGATGAATTTTTTCTTCATTTCTTCAATGATTTCCCTTTTCTTTTTCCCAATTCCACGACGGAGGAGATCCGCCTCACCGAGAGAAAATCCCGCCATTGACTGCACCAAAAACATCAACTGCTCCTGATACACAGCAATTCCGTAAGTATCTTTCATAATCGGACTCAAATCTTCTATCAGCTTTCTTCTTTCCTCTTCTGCTACTTCTGCACCATATTTTTTCGTAAGTTCTTCTCTCAAATCTGGATACAAATACTCAATCTCCTCTCTCTCATGTCTTCTCTCAATATAAGAAGGAATAAATTCCATCGGTCCAGGACGATAGAGAGCAGCCATCGCCACAATGTTATCGATCCTCGTTGGCTCCAATTGAATCAAAAATCTTCTCATTCCCGCGGATTCAAACTGGAAAATCCCCGTAGTATCTCCCTCTTTAAATACCTTATCATACGCATACGCATCATCCAAAGGCGGATCAAAACTCATGGTATCAAGAAAATGCTGAAACATTTCTGGAAGAGCCTTTCCATCTTTGATAAATCTGGCTTTAATAATTTTGATACAGTTCTTGATGATAGAAAGATTACGGAGTCCCAAGAAATCCATTTTGAGCAATCCAATATATTCCAAAGTCGGTCCATCATACTGAGAAACAATCGTGTGATCATTTTCTTTATTGTACTGCGTAGGAGTATATTGAATAACCTGTTCTGGAGCAATAATAATTCCACAAGCATGTACTCAGAGCTGTCTCATATTTCCTGTCAATGCATCTCCGTATTCAATAGCATTTTTCACTTTATCGTCGGTTTCATACAGATTTTTTAGCTCTTCATTCTCATTCTCAGGAGTAGCTTTCACAATATCCAAAAGTCCCATCTTCTCTGGTAGGAGATTGGATACATAGTTGGATTTTTCAAAAGGGAGCCCGAGCGTTCTTGCGGCATCTTTAAACGCCGCTTTACTCGCCATTTTCATAAACGTTCAGATAGAACATACCTTATCTGATCCATATTTTTCCGTCACATATTCAATCACTTTTCCCCTCAGTGTATCCTCAAAATCGATATCGAAATCGGGCATCGAGATTCTCGCAGGATTCAAAAATCTCTCAAAAAGCAAATCAAAAGGCAGAGGATCTACATCCGTAATTTCTATAAACCACGCCAAAACTGATCCTGCTCCAGATCATCTTCCTGGTCCCACAGAAATCTCGTTGAGCTTTGCCCAACGTACATAATCCGATACAATCAAAAAGTAGGAATTGAATCCCATTTCTTTGATCACTTTCAGCTCGTATTCTAGACGTTCCACATAATGAGAGAGCGAAAAACGTGGATCTTTCCCAGGAAATTCATCTCTATGTTCCGCAAAAAATTGCTTTTTAAAAGAGGAGTAGGTCTGCTGAGTAAACTGTTTCAAATCATCAGGGGAGGTATCTTGTAATTTCTTTTCCAGCTGTCCTTTATTCGTGATTTTTACTAAATTGACCAGCATTTCTTCATTCCAACCCAGCCTAAATCTTTTGCTCATTCACAAAAAAGACATATAGCGGAGTTCAAATTCATCACGGGGGAGAGTAAGTGCTTCGGACATTAATTTCATTATGCTGTAGTAAAGTTGAATATTCCTTCCTTCTAAGTGTAGATATCTGTTGCTAAATTACAAGATATTTTCGTCTTAGAGAAAATGAAAAATCATTTGCATTTTAAGGTTATTTTCATATACCAACACAAGTAAAACAACACAAGTAAAATTTTATCTCAGAAAAGAATCCTGATGATTTGTAAAAAATGTAATAGCCCCAACACGATAAAATACGGACAAGGCAGAAATCACGCTCAAAGATATCTCTGTCATGCCTGCACTTCCACCTTCACTCCCCAAGGGATTAGGGGGACCTATAGCCCCTCTTTCATTACGGAAATTACCGAACTCTACTGTCATCAACACCAAAAGGCAAAAACCCTCATCCAACAGTTCGGTATCTCTTCTAGGACGTTGATCAAGTGGAAAAAACAACATCAACAATATTGTCGTCATTGTGTGCCATAGAGACAACGCTTGCCGTTTCCTACAAATCTTTTTATCCTTTCCAAAATCTTCCTAAAATGCCCACTAATCTTTGATACGCCATACTTGCCGTATTCATAACCAGCCTTATTTCTCTAATAGGGATCCTTACTCTCGGACTCAAAACCGAAAAACTCAAAAAAATTCTGATATATTTCATAGCTTTTTCTGCAGGGACTTTGATGGGTGATGCGTTTCTTCATCTCCTGCCAGAAACAGTTGAAGAATACGGATTTCATACTTCTACAGGGCTGGCAATTCTTGGCGGAATCTTGATTGGACTCATCACCGAAAAAGTTATCCACCGAAATCACTGCCACTTGCCAATTACTGAACATCACCAACATCCTTTTGCTCGGATGAACCTCATCGGTGATATGGTGCACAACCTCATGGATGGAATCATCATCGGAATCGCATTTCTAGGCGGGACAGAAATCTGAATCGCAACTACCATTGCCGTCATTCTTCACGAAATCCCTCAGGAAATCGGAGATTTTGGAGTACTGATTCATGGAGGATTTAGTAAAAAGAAAGCACTCTTGCTCAATTTCCTGACAGCGTTGACGGCATTTATTGGATTGGCTATCGCCTATGTTTTGAATAATTCTTTGGAAAATATTTCAGCTTTGCTAACCCCTATTGCAACAGGACTTTTCATTTATATCGCTGGATCAGACCTTATTCCTGAAATGCACAAACAGACTCAGCTCAAACATTCTCTCTTGCAGATTTTTCTTTTTCTATGTGGAATCGGAGTGATGGTGAGTTTGGTAGTTTTGGAGTAGAAAATTGGGATAATAAAAAAAGTGTCTGAATATAATCAAACACCTTTTTTCTTTTAGATAAGATCTCTTCTAAATGCTCCACAAACAGGGCAGTCCCAGTCATGTCCAGGACCATACGTTCTGCGATGGTGAGGACAAAGGTCTCTCAGCTCTTGCAGTCGCTCTTCCGCTTTTTGTCGCTTTTTTGAAAATTTCTGATTAATCATCTCAACTTCTATTTTGCGACTAGTCTCTATCGATGCAAGTGTTAGACGGAGGTCGTCAATTTCTTTTAATTCCTCAGGAGTGAGGACTCTACTTTTTCTTTTTTTTGCCATAGCTTTTTCTTTTATTATGTTTATGTTAGTATTGTATTTCTTTACCACTATAGACAATCAGCAACAATAAATCAAGCTAAAATCAATACAATAGATTGTTTTTCTTCTCAATTTTTTTATACTGTCCAAGATCAATAATCTTCGGCTAATCTTCTGATAGCGATTTCGTCTCGTGAAACGAACAGCATCTTAGTTCATCGGGAAATCTTTTATGAATTTTCTATAATCTTATGACTAAACGAACCACCAAGAACTATACAACCCTCTTCACCTACATTTCCTCTCTCTTCCCGAAACTCGATACTGAACTCAATTACGAAACCTCTTTCCAGCTCCTCGTAGCCGTGATGATGTCCGCCCAAACCACCGATAAACAGGTCAATAAAGTGACGGATCAGCTTTTTAAAACTATTAAAACTCCTTCCGACGTGCTCGCCATGGGCCCAGAGAAATTTGAAAAATCCATCAGCTCCGTAAACTACTACAAAGCCAAAGCAAAACACATTTTCCAAACCGCACAAATGCTCACTGAACAGTGAAAGCTTTCCCCCTTAGGAGGGGGAATGTCCGAAGGACAAGGGGGGGGCTACACTATCCCCTCCGAAGAATCTGAACTCATCAAACTGCCTGGAGTCTGAGAGAAAACAGCGAAAGTTATCCAGTACGTCCTCTACAAAAAACCTGTCATCGCAGTAGATACCCACGTGCATCGCGTCACCAATAGGCTCGGCATTGTTCACACCACCACCCCAGCAGAAACCTCCAAATTACTCCCTTCTCAAATCCCAGAAAAATTTAAGCTGATCGCCCATCACGCATTTATCCTCTTTGGGAGATATTATTGCAAGGCGGTAAAGCCTCGCTGTGAAGAATGTGCGTTAAAAAAACTCTGTGAATTTTACAAAAACAGAGAATAAAAAAACGGAGATAAACTCCGTTAAATTTCTCGGATAAAGACATCTTCATCATAGACGTCCTTGATAGCATTTTTGAAGAAAAGTACTTCTTCAACGGGGATCGGACAGTAATGATAGTTGTCTGTTCCGATGTTCACCCCAAACTCTTTGACCTTACACAAATTGTGAATATGACCAAAGAGATTGAAATACTCCCTTTTACAATCTGTGGGGCGATGAGTGAGATAGACCTTTTCATCTTCTAATCCGATGAACATCCCTTTTTCGATCACTTCATAAAACCCCATTTCCAAGAGGCAGGACCGATAGAAGGTAAAATCATCTTCACAGAGTTCTTTCATCTCTCTTTCCTCTCTCTTTCCTCATAATTGCCGAGGATCAAAATAATCTTTCCATTGAGCTCAGGGAGTCTATCATAATTCCCAAAGTCGCCCAAATGGTACACGAAATCATCCGTTGATACCACGCGGTTCCAATTGGATACCAGAGCATCATCCATTGCGATCGTGTCCTTAAACGGTCGCCTATTATACCCTAAAACTCTCTCAGAGCCAAAGTGCGTATCGGCGGTAAAGAATCTGTTTTCCATTATACCTATTTTTTATTTTATAATTTAGTATACGTAATTAAATATATAAGTCAATAGATAATTCTAGCATATTTATGCATGGTTTCCAAATTCTCTTGAAACTCCTATTTTTTTTCTTACTATCTCTACTAGTAAACTTTTTACCCTTTACTCCATACAAAAATGAAAACATTCCTTCGAACAAGTCTTTCTCGAATTGTGATTGCTATCACATTCCTCATTCTGCTGGGATTTGGAAATCTCGTACCAAAAGGTCTCATCTTGGATGACTACCACTATCTTGTAAAAATGCTTCCTGATCAAATGAAAGAAGAAATCGCAAATCAAGCAGTAAGTGATTACCAACACGCTGAAACTCAGGTATCAGACCCCACTACTACCCCTGAGGATCCAGCAAAGCTTATAGAAACTGATGGAGAAAGCAACGCTACAACCTTGCCTGCGAGACT
>JAITGP010000003.1 GCA_031280545.1 Candidatus Peribacteria bacterium | reverse complement strand
TTAGTTTTTTTAAGATAGGTGTAATATAATCCATTAACTCTTCCATATCCTCCATTAGGATATTTTACTCGTAGATCACGGGGAATTGAAAACATAGAAATATTTCCAATTTCTGGATTTCGTGAAGCTACAATCATAGAATCTGTAAGAAATCCTCCATCATGTCCTTCTCCTCCATATCCTAATAATAATACGTTTACATTTCCGTATTGGTCCTTTTGCATCTCATCTCAGATTTCTTTACTTACCATAGTGATAGTAAAGTCTTTTATATTATTCCACATACCCTTAAAACTTGCAACTAAAGCAAAAGAAAAGAGTAATATAATTAAAATTCCAATGATAATGATAAAGGTTTTTAAAAATTTTTTAAGGGGTGTTTTTGTATTTTTATGAGCTCATAAATTCGTAGAAGAAAAGGATTTTTTAGTAGTCATAGGGGATTAAAAACAGGAAATAAATTAGATGGTAGAACTATTATTCTAATAAACTAGAAAGTTGAATAGTTTCTCAGGAGAGAGAAAAATCTGTAGTAATTGAAGGTTGAAGAGTTTCAGATCCTTTGAAGGAGAGTGAAATATTTTCTTGATTATTCAGTTGGAAAGGAGAGAGAACTAAATCTCCTTCGAAAGTAAAGAGGAGTTTTGATAGTTTTTCTGGTTGTATTTTAATGTTTGTGTCAAGGTCTCGAATAACTTGAGTATCTTGTGTTTTAATTGCCTTAATCTGGTAGCTAGAAGCATTTTTTGGAGTAATTGTTAAAGAAAAAGACAGGTCATAAGTAATATTTTCTTCAGATTTTTCTTGGATTTCTCAAAGAGTTACTACTAATGTTCCTCTGATATATTCTATATATAAAGTTAATGTTTGAGTTTCAGTAGTTAAATAGAGTCTTTGAGTATATTCCACAGTATTTTTTTTAGGAAGTTGATATTCTATAGTACTTTCTTTAAGAGGGTTGAGAGTGATATTTTTGCGTGACAATTTTATTCCTGCGAGATCAGAAGCTAATTGAAGAAGAGTTTCAAGAGAGGTGAGATAATCTGGAGAAAGAGTATTAATTGTCCCTAAAAATCTGTTTTTAGTTTGGAGATCTTGGGTATAGGTGATATCAGCTAAGGGAGTATATAGTGTGAGAAAATTATGAATAATTTCGCTATAACTTGGAGTCTCTATTACACTTATTCCTATCATCTCTTGTTTATCTAAAGCGATTCGTTTGTTTGCTAGTTGTTTAGCTAAAAGGGTGATAAATTTTGCTTCAGCGTTTCCTTGTCCCATAAACAGAGAAAAATCCTGAATATTTATATACATTTCTTTGTCTTTGTATAAGCTAAGGAGTGCTCCAGAAAGTTGTAAGGGGATATTTTCTCCAAAGTTTTTAAGGTCTACTTGAAAGGAAATACTGCTTTTTTCTTCTTTTTTTAGAGAAGTATTTTTTACAGATTGATAGCTTGCTTGTCCATCTAGAGAATTTTTAGAAGAGGAAAGTTGAAGTTGTGTGGTAGTTTGGTAATTTTCAGGAATGGGAGAAAAATAGGTTTTAAAGGAATTTTCTATGGATTGAAGTTGCTTTTGGTAAAGGTCTTGTATTTCAGGTTGGGTGAGATCTGGAGTAGAACAGGCTGAGAGAAAGAGTGTAGAAACTCCTATTCCCAAAAGGAGAGAGAAATGAAAGGTAAATTTTTTCATTTGGCAATAAAGGGATAAATAGGTTTTAAAAGACTAGTGAAATGAGAGAGAAAAACAACCTAATTTTCAATAAGTCTTTGATTTTTCGTTAAAAATATGTAAGATGTTTACTATATTCCTTTATTTTACTTTATTATTACTATAATGTTTCTTTTGGTCCCTGCTGAAGTTTCTGCTCAACTTGATACTTTAAAAGCTTATCTTACTGGATTGGGAGTGCATGTGGAAAATATCAAAAATACGGATCTTTTTCTAATAGCTTTTATCCATAAGTCTTATGCTGCAGATTTCAAAGAAATTACTTCCCATAATGAACGTTTGGAATTTGTGGGAGATGGAATTTTGGGAGCGATTATTACAAAACTTCTTTTTCTACGTAATCCTGAGATGGATGAAAGTATTATGACGTTGTATAAAATTGCTTTGGTACGTGAAGAAACTTTGGCTGAAGTGAGCAGGGATATAGGTTTGGATAAACAGATTTTTATTTCTCGTGGGGAAGAACATTCCAAGGGGCGTGAAAAAGATACCATTTTAGGAGATGCTTTTGAAGCGTTATTAGGATATCTTTATTTGGATATGTGAGAAAGTACTGTGGAAAGTTTTGTAGATAAGTATTTGTATCCTAAAATAGATACTATTTCTAAGCGTCCTGTGAAGTCCTATAAAACTTTGGTGCAAGAATTTGTGCAACATGAGACCAAACTGACTCCAGAATATTTGGATGTGGAAATGAAAACTGATGAAAAAAAGAATGTGATTACCTATAAATCAGAACTTTTGGTAAATGGAGAAAAGAAGGCTGAAGGTTTTGGCTCAAATAAGAAAAAAGCTCAAGAAAATGCTGCGAAAAACTTTTATGAAAAAAAAGGTAAAAAATAAGACTATTTCCAAGCGATTCCTTTTCCACTTTTTCAGATTTTTTCTAATTTTCTATAATTTTTTATTCCTGTGAAGAGTCCAATTATTCCTACAAAAGTATACATAGGGACATAAATGATAGAATAGGGGATAATCAAGAGGAATTTTCGGGCGTATTGTCGTTTATTTAGGAGTGGGATAACATAAGGCAGAGAGAGGAGAGAAAATGAAGATTTTACAAAGATGAAATTAAACCATCGTTTTGCATTGAAAACGATGAAAAAAGCTTTCACAATATCGGGTTGATTGAAAATAATAACAAAGAGATCATAATTCTGAACCATTTGGAAGACGAGACTCACTATCAATAAATTGAAGGAAAAAATCATAATCACGTGAAGCGGGTTTTTTATCCATATTTCTGGATATTTGATCCAGCAGTGAGTTCCGCCAGAATTTCGTCTAATTTTCTGTTTGTATCGTGTTTTGAGGTTTGCAGGGACAAAAGTGGAGACTCTGTGAAAGGATTGTTGAACTTTGTAGCCAGCTTTATTTAGTTTAAAGGCAAGATCTAAGTCTTCTGTCATTACTCGTGAAGAGAATTTTCCTACCTGAAAGAAAGCGGATTTTTTTACCATAAAACATCCTCCTCGAAGAGCAATGGCTCCAAAGGTGTTGTAGGATCCTTGGATGAGATCCAGCATTACATACTCTATATCTTGCATAATGGGAAGAAATCCGCTATTGTAGGGAACGTATGGACAGGAAACCCCAGCTATTTTTTCATTTTCTTGCATTCTGGCGAGCATATCATGGATATGCTTTTTTTTGATAATTACATCAGCGTCTAGAATCAATAATTTGCTATGAAGAGCTAATTCAGAAGCAGTGTTGAGGGTTTCAGATTTTCAGAGATTTTTTTCGTTGTCTATGAGGGTAAATCCATATTGTTTTTGGAGAATTTGTAGTTGTGTTAGTGAGTCATCTGTGGATTTATCGTTTATTACGATCAACTGAAAATGTTCAGAGGGATAGGAGTCATAGACGCTTTTAATGGTTAATGCGATACTTTCTCCGTCATTATAGCAGGGAATTAGGATGGAAATATCCTCCATTTCTTTCAGTTTTCTTTTTTTTCTTCGATCAAGGAAAAAGAAAATGATAACTAGAATAAAGCTCACTAAATAACAATAAAAGGAAAGGCTGATGAAATTCATGTGATAAAGGAGAGATAAATCCTGATGAAGAAGACTGATTATTTAATTTTGATACTCACGTATTTTACTAGGAGGAAGATGAGGAAAGCTGTGATGATGAAGTCAATGAAACTAGAAAGTACTTTCCCATAGAGGATTCATTTATAAGAAAGGTCAGAGAGTTTTTCAATTTTCAGCTTTTTGAAAAGAGGATTGAAAATCAGGGGAGTGATGAAGTCTTCTACTATAGATTTTGTAAAATCTGCCACTTTTTTTGCGATGAGGAGCCCTACTGCTACCCCAAAGATGTTGTAGGTTTGGATAAAGTCGATAAATTGTGCTCGAATACTTGGGTCGCTTATTACAGTTTCCATTGAGATTAAGGAAAAGATAAAAAAACTTTGCTTGCAGTATAGCCAAGTATAGAGAGAATGCAAGAGTGAGTTAATGTGGGTTAATTTTCTCTTGCAAACTGAAGATAAATCGTCAATATGGACATGAATAGTCAATGTCTAAGTAAATTACTAAGTATCTCATAAATACCTACTATTTCTCAGAAATGAGAGCCCCGCTTTATTATTAATTTTCTCCAATGTTTAAAAAAACACTTTATCTTCTGCTTGTTGGAATTCTCCTTTTCCAATCTTTTTGTCCACTGCCTCTTCTTTTCGCTCAAGAGGATGAGAAGCCTTCTATTGTAAGTATTGAGGAGGAAAATGTGGATATATATATCGACTATGAACAAGATGTTGATCTTTTAGAAGAATCTGTTGAAGAAGAAGTTTTTGTAGAAGAAAATATTGTTGTAGCCAGAACAGAGATTCAGACTTCTTCACTGGATGCATCTACTTTGAAAATTACGGAAGTATTTTGCTTTGGAGCTGATGAGTGGATAGAGATCACTAATTTTGGTGAAAATACCTTTTATTGACCTCTTGTTTTAACTAATAGTAGAAGAAATAATGGATCATTTTCAGGAAATATTACTATTCCTGCCTATAGTTCAGTGATTATTGCCAATAAAACCTCTTCAGGAATTGTAGATACAAAGTATATTGTAGAAAATGATGCTAGGCTTTCTTTGACAGATACTAATGCTATTGCTATTGAACTTCTCTTAAATGGAGTATTACTAGATACCTTTGTGGTGGATAGCATTACGGTTGTGGCATATAAAAATAAGGTTCCTCGTCTTTCCTTTGAAAGACTCTATGAAGATGGAGTATGGAACATTGAAGCAAGCATTCCTGATCATAATTTCAATATTGAAGTATTTACTGCTAATCCTGGAAAGGTTACCATTCTGGGAACAGAAACTCCATGGATTTGACAGGGACCATTACCAAAATTTCCTTCAAAGCTTTTGATTTCTGAAGTTTTTTTTGATGATGCGTATAGTTGTACAAAAAAAGATATTAAAGACCGGTACTGTGATGATGAGGAAGCATATCATCCCAATGAGGAACGAATAGAGATTTTTAATATTGGAGAGGGAAGTTTTGAAGGAGTGCTTACCTTGTCTGGAACTGTTTTTTCTGGTGATCTGCATTCTTATACTTATTCTAATGTTTCAATTCCAGCAGGGGGTTATATTGTATTGGCTAATACTGGTTATTTTTTCCGTATTCCTAACAATGAAGGGCTTATACTTAATAGCGTGAATGGTTTTCCAGATTTTGATATTCCCGATGATAAAGAATTATTACTAGATCTTATTGTCGATGATGAAGTGGTTGATACTTTTTTGGTGCTGGAGCATTGGATGAAAGATTGGAGCTATTATTTTGAATCTGTACATAAAGTCGTATTGGAATCAGATACTCTTATTACCAGAGCAGCGACTCATAAGAATGAAAATATTTATAGTGACTATATGGCAAATCCATGAATTTTACATACTTCTGTAGATATTAACTCTCCCTTTGATTATAGATATGAAGATGGACATAGACCTATAAAACCGATTGATCCTACTTCTCCAGATATCTGTAAAAAAGTTGTAGAAGATCTCTTTACTCTGAGTGAAGTATGGCGAGGTAATGAAAGATATGCTCCCTATTTGGAATTTATGATTCATGAGGATATGGAATGGGACTATGATGTATTGCTTTTTACCGGATCTTTACTTCAGAATTTTTTTGTCTTTAATTTGGATGAGGAACAAGAATTCTATGATAGATCACTTTTAGAAAAAAACACAAGGATGATTTTGACGAGAGATGTCGGAGAATTATCCGGAGCAGGTTTGCTAACTCTTGGTTATCATCCTGATATAGTATTTAATGATGGCTGATGAGAACTAGAAATATATTGATGGGATGGACAAAGTCGACAACTTTTGGACATGGTGAAGGTGCTGTCAGCCACTCCTGGAAAATCCACATATCATAATTGACTTGTACGTAGATGTTGAGATAATATAGACGTTGTGGACGAGTTTTCGCCAGGATTTGGACAAGAAGTGTTGGAATATTTTTCTCCGAGTTCAGAATATAATGTTAAAGTTGTCGAAACGGTGAAATATGTTGGTGGAGGAGGGTGATGTTCTTGTCCATCTAAGGAGCAGTTGTGTGGGTCCACTTTTGAGCAGAATATCATTGAAGTTCCTGTAGAAGATACTACGGTGGTAGATGAGCCAAAAGAGAGAGGGACAGAAACTTCTGATGATGAGGGTTCAGAGCATGCTTCAGGGTTGATAAAAATTATTACTATTGAGCCTAAATCTCCTGAGTCTATTACTCTTCAGTCTTTTCTTCCTTACGATATCGACTTCACCAAACATACTCTGTATCTTAAAACCTCTACTGCTACTACCAAAAAGTATATTGACGGAATTCTTTCTGCTAACAGTATTGATACTTTTACTAAAAACTTCTGATTTTTGGATGCGGGAGCTTGTGTTTCGTTATTTTCTGGGGGGGTACTTTTGGATAATTTGTGTTATGTGGCAGAAATCCCTCAAAAAGAAACAGAGAAAAAGGACGAAATTCCTCCCTTCAATCCTGCTGAGTATCAAGTGAAAATTGTCGATATTCTCTATGATCCTGAGGGTTCTGATACTGATAATGAAACGATTACCTTACAGAATTTTTCTAGTCAGACTTTAGATCTTTCTTTTATAAAACTCAAAATAAACACGACCAATAAAAAGCTTACAGGGACTCTTTCAGCTGGAGAGACGAAGACCTTTAAAGGTACTTTTGGTTTTCCTAATTCCACGAAAAGTGGTGAAGACGTGATGGTTTCTCTCTTTTATGATACGACAATTTTTGACACATATTTTTATAACCCCAATACTCCTAAAATTCTTGTTCAGTCGGGAGAAGTGAAAGTGTATTCTGTGTTGGATGGAGATACCTTTCGTTTTCGTAAGGAAGATGGAACGTTGCAGTCTGTTCGTTTACTGGGAGTAGATGCCCCTGAAAGCACGACAACGAGATATCGCCATACTGAGTGTTTTGGCACAGAAGCTAAAACGTATTTGACTAATCTGATTAAAAATAAAAACATTCGTTTAGAGTATGATTTTACTCAACAGCAAGTTGATAGTTATGGGAGATTGCTCGCTTATGTGTATCTTGGTGATGTTCTTGTTAATGAAAAAATGCTTGCTGATGGATATGCTAAAGAGTATACGTATAAATCTGATTATCAATTTCAATCCTCTTTCCAATCTGCTGAACAGTTTGCGAAAACAAAAAGTGTCTGACTTCGATCTGCTTCTACTTGTGGGATAAGTATTGAAGATGCTCCAGAGGCATGGGGATTTGACTATGACAAGCTTTCTTTCAAGATTGCTTCTCTGGAGTATGATCCTGTGGGAACTGACAAAGATAATGAGGTGGTTGTGTTGTCTTTGGATCTTATGGAGGGTTCGGGATTATTGTGAATTGATTTTTCAGATAACTTTAAATTGACGATCTTTCCTTGGAGTGAATATACTACAGGGACTACGAAAAATAAATCTTTGGAAAATTTCTGATTTTTACCTCTAGCTGATACATTTACTCTTAAGGGTGATTTCCAGATGCCGAATACTAAGGCTACTTGTGTTTCGCTGAAATATAAGGAATATACCTTTGATACGAGATGTTATAATCCTGGATCTGAAGAAGAAATGACACTTTCTGGAGAGGTGATAACTTCTGCATTACCTGCTATTTCTATTCGTTCCCTTCTTCCAAATCCCTCTGGAAAAGACAACGAAAAGGAGGAAATTACGTTATTTTGGGAGGGAGATGGTTTCTTAGATGAGTTACATCTTTCACCAGAGTTTTATCTTTTGATCAATAACAAAACCAAAAAAAAGCTAAATGGAATACTTTTGCCTAATCAAGAAATCATGATAAAGGGGACGTTTAGCTTCCCAAATACGGCTTCGTGTGTGACGCTGATGAAAGGAACGGAGCCGATTAGCGATTTCTGTTATGGGAAAGCTGGAGAAGGTGTACGCTTTTCTTCCAATAATGTAGCTGTTTCAGAGATTCCTAATGAGGAGATTGCTGTAGTGAAAAAGATTACACTAGTAAAAAAGGATGATCAGCTTTGTATTTCTTATAATAAGGTAGTCTTTGGTTGTAAGAAAATTCCGAATTCTACTACAGAGAAAAATACCAAATTGCTTTCGTTTCAAAATAATTATCTGGCAGAATTGGAAAAGTATCTCAAAAATAATTATTCCTTACTCTATTATGAATCAGATTTAAAAGAACTGTTTGATTTATATTCTGCTACCAAAAAAGAGATAAAAGCTGGAGGATATACTTTCAATCGAAAAGGAGAGAATTTTTCCTTAACTAATGTGGCTTCTTTGCGTTCTACGCAGTATAATCAGTCTGCTTCGGAGTATCTTGTTTGACGCGTGGTAGAGCATTTGCCTAGCTCTTTGCTTGCATATTATCAGCAAGAAAAGGAAAAGTGGTATGGAGAGTTACGACAAGAGTAGTATTTTTTGGAAAAGCAGGTTTTTATTGTTTTGTGAGGAGATGTTGTAAATTCACTCCTCCTTGTTGATATGCTTCCCGAGTTGCTTCTCCTATCATAATAATTTTTGCCAAAGTTTCTGTGGAAATTTCCTGAATTGAAAGATCTCCACCAGCTATACTCATGGCAATATGATAATAATAAGAATCAGGATCTAATTTTCCATTTTTTCCCAAGACTCGTCCTCCCAAAAAGGCTGAGAGAGATTGTCTGGATTTTTTGGTGGTAGTTTTTCTGTGTTCGATTTCTTGGATCATTGCTTGGTAGCCATCTTGTACAGTTGCGAAGACGGAGTAATAGTTTCCGTTGGGTGATTTGTATACCCCAATAGCTCCACTTCCCAGTCCATTCAAAAGGTTCCCAGGATTATTGGTATCTCTTCCAATATTTTTGCTTCGGTGAGGTCTTTGTAGGTCGTTGGTGGAGAAATGTGGAAAATTTTTGTAGGTCTTGGAAATGTTCGGTAGTTCTCAAGAGAGTGCTGTTTCTATGGTTGGTAGGTTGTTTTCGTTGTCATTTTGGGTATTTGAGAATAATGTGAGCTGAGGTTTTTCTAGATATTCAGGAAAATTTGCTATATAGGTTGATGTATAGGTGGGGATAAGAAGTATGGTAATTAGAGAGATCAGTGCGGTCATTATAGTATGATTTGGTAAAGTTTTCTTTTTTTAAGGATATTCAGATTTTATTTTTTCGCAAAATTTTAGGGATATTTTTTTTCTTATCCCTTGACTTTTGATATATATCCTTATCTTAAGATAATAAATAAAAAAATAAAAAATATGGAAACATTTGTGAATTTTTTGCTTGCAGCTTTGTCTGGAGTTGGGATGGGTGCTGGAATTTTAGGGATAATCTTTCTTTCAAAAGGTGTTGAAAGTACTAACCTTCCTAAATTGTTGAAGGCTTTGCTTACGGTGTTTATCTATTTGGTAATCACTGCTTTGATCTTGGGTATATTAGCTTGGTTTATGGTGTTTATCCTTAAACCGGCGGGAGAGGAGTTTATCCTTTATTTTATTACTCTTTTGGCTTCACTTCTTTTTGTAGTGATTTATGCACTTTTGGATTAGTCTTGGAAAGACTTCAAAAAGGTCCTATCGCGTATGTGTTGATAGGATTTTTTATAAAAAATGAGGAAAATATAAAAAAAGTCCTCGAAAAATTGACAAATTCTCCTCATTTTTGTATAATTAAGTGTAGTTCTAAGACTTTTATCTTCTACACCAAACAAAAATGCAAGGAATTTGACTGGAAATTGAGTCCGTTTTAAAGCTTATTGCAGGGAATCAGAATATTTCTGATCTTCACCTCTCAGCTGGAGAGTTGGTAGCTTATAGACTCAATGGAGAGATTGTGAGAAAAGAAGAAATGGGAAAGATTTGAGATGAAAATATGGAGATTATTCTCAGACAGCTTTTTAAAAACAATCCTCAGAGATTTGATAAATTTTTGGCTGATAAAGAGGCTGACTTTGCTTATGTCTCCAAAGATGGTACGGCATATAGAGTCAACTCGTTTTTCACTACAGGAAGAATTGGTGTGGTGATGAGAAAAATCAATAACCAACCGAAAGTTTTAGATGAAATTATGTTTCAGAATACTGCAGATGCGATCAAAAGAAATATCCTTGCTTCACAAAAAGGCCTCTTCTTAGTTACAGGACCTACAGGGTCTGGAAAATCTACCTCTATTGTCGCGATGCTTGAAGAAATTAATAAAACTCAGCCTTATAATATTATTACTATAGAAGATCCTATTGAATATGTTTTTCAGGCTAAAAAAGCTTTAATCTCTCAGAGGGAGATTGGACACGATACGCGATCCTTTGATAATGCGATTAAATCTGCTTTAAGAGAAGATCCTAATATTATCTTTGTAGGAGAGATTAGAAATACAGAAACTGCGAACGCGGTTTTGGACTTAGCAGAGACGGGTCATTTGGTATTCTCTACCTTGCATACCAATTCCGCTACAGCGACTATTAATAGATTTCTTTCTTTCTTTTCTTCTGATATGCAGAATGGAGTGGTGGACAGATTGTCTGACGCTTTGGCTGGGGTGCTTTCTCAAACTTTGGTAAAGAGAAAAGATGGAATGGGTAGAATTGCAATCTTTGAATTACTCCTCAATAATAATGCTGTTAGAAATAATCTCAAGAAAAGAGAAATTGAACAGATTCAAAATATTATCGAAACTTCTAGTCAAAACGGAATGATTACTATGAGACAGTATACTAAAAAATTGCTTGATAGACAAGTGATTGATCAAAGTGAAGCAGATATGTTGCTGAATGCTAGAGTTTTATAGGGTTACAGGGTATTTAATTCTTAAAAAATAGTGTGATGACTGAACAGTATTATAGTGGTAGCCAAAGAACCAAACATTATTCTCCTCAGCAAATTAAAAAAATGAAAGAAAATATGAAAAAGGTTCCTAAAATCCAAGAAAAAGCTGACCAATATCAAAAGAAAGAAGAAGCTGAAGCAGAAAAGTTATTGCAACAGCTCGAAGATTAATATTTATCTCTTATGTATATCTCATGAATAAAGAACTTTTAGCTCAGTATTTACCAGATCACCTTATAGAACTTGCAAGTGCTTTTAGTATTCCTGAAGAATTTATTAAATGACATACTGATTTGGTAGTGTTAGTGTTGGAATCTAAATCTATTAGTGAAGAGAAAGAAAAACAGAGTTGGTTTGATTTATATCCTCTTATGAATGCTGATCAGATTTCTAAACTTCGTGATATTTTGACCAGAGAAAAAGAAAAACTTGCAGAAATTGAAGCGAAATATCAGGAAAAACAAGAAGAAATCAAAAAAAAGTATGAAAAAGCTTTTTCTTCTCCTGTTTATCAGCAACAACAAGCTCAAATTAGAGTTGCTGAACAAGCTAGCAGAGAGCAAGAAACAGTAGAAGCCGAATCGTTGTTGGATCAGATTTAATTCTTTTTATCTTTAATCTTATTTATTCATGTTCCATTTATCTTCCAAAAAAATTTTTCTTGGACTAGGAATTACTTTCTTAGGATTTTTGGGAATAAGTTTTGCAGCAAATGATTACTGTAATCAGGGAGATTTGATGCAACAGGCTTTTTGTATTGCTAATAATCATTCAACTGTTCTTGATTTGTGAAACACTAAAAAGGCTGTTGGAAATGAAGTTTTAAACAAAGGAACTATCGAAGTTAATATAGATTTGGATAAAGATACTCCTCTCCTTTCTAAAAAGGAAAGTTTGTTAGTGAAAATTACAAAGACTTTTTTGATGCTGACGATCGTTTTGTCTGTGACTATGATTATTCTTAATGGAATTGCTTATATTACTAAAACCGGAAATGGAGAAGATCCAAAAAAACTTATCTGGAATTTACTTTATATTGCATTAGGAATTTTATTAGCGTTGTTTAGTGTGGTGATTATCAATCTGATGCGTTCGGTGGGAGAAAGTACGTTGGAAAAAATCTGATATTATCAGGAATATTCAGCTTTTGAATCTTTAGTTTAGTATCTGTAGTATCATGAGTAAAAAAATTTTAAGCATTTCTTCATCTCTTTCAATTGCTTTTACCAGCCTTCTTTCTTCAATTGTTTGTGCTGATGGGATTACAGTGATTGTACCAAAAGGAAATAATTATGATGTGAATATTGATAGGACACAGATTGAAGGAAATCCTGATACCGTATTGAATACGATTTCGTTTATTAATGAATATCTTTGGTTTCTTATCGGTTTTCTTTGTTTTATCTTTTTGGTGTATAATGGGATAAAATTAGTGATTGCTAGAGGAGAGAAGGAAGATATGAAAAAGGCCATTAAGTGATTAACTGGATCGGGGATTGGAATTGCGATCTGTCTGGTTTCTTATGCTCTGGTGAGAGTAATCGTAAACTTATTTTAGTCTATGGTTAAGCCTTTTGCGACTTCTTTGATAGATTTGAAGGAAACCAGAAAGATTATTCCATTGAAAATCAGTGCAGTAGCAAAGAAAGTAAGCAAAGATATTTCCGTATTTCCAAAATATTGATTAATACCAAAACCAATTATACCTGCAATGATCAGCACTAAGGTTAGATACCAAAAGTGCTTTTTTTCTACGATGGGAGTTAGGTTAGCACGATAAGCGATTCGTATTGCTCCAAAGGTGTAGACGAATTCAATGAAGATTTGGGTGATAACTCCTCCTAGTAAGTTTCGTTTTGGGATGATAAGAAGTCCGATGATTACTCCGAGAATTACTCCAATGACATTGTTTTTGAAGAGGATATTTTGATGATCTGTGGCTATGAAGAGGTAATTATAGCATTGTTTTATAAAGCTGAGGACAAGCACAATTCCCAAGAAAGGGAGAATCTGGTTTGCTCATCGTTGTTCTAAACTTGCTCGTGAACCGAGGAATTCTGTACTTGAGACGATACTGATAATTTGATTATCGAAAATGCAGAAATTTATTCCTATTAAAATTCCAATTCGTCAGACGATAGTAAACAGATTTCCAAAGCATTTTTTCTTATGCTGCATGGTATAGTTGGAAATTTTATGGAGGAGGGAATTTCCGAGAGAAGAAGGAATAATAATCAGGATCTCAATTAAAGAGAGGGCGAGTGCCCAAAACCCTACGTATTTAAATCCGCCTGAGGTTGGAAAAAACCACCCCAAAAACATGAGTACGATTAGGGTATGAAAGCTTGAAAAAAAATAGGAAAATCCGTATTGTCGGTTTTTTTTGAAAATATTTTTTATAAAGCTGAAGTCGATATCGATTTTAAACGGGAGGAGAGACTTGCTTCTGTGGTGGATTTCGATATTTTGACCGATTGAGCTGGCGACGACTGAAAAAATGACCATACAAAAAGCGACTACCATCGTTCGTGAAGCGGGCTGGTTGGTTTCAAAATCAACATTCTTAAAAAGGAGGTATACCGTGGGGATTAGGACTGCTAATTGAGAAAACCTCGCAATGATGAGAGACCAGCTTAATCTATTCATTTTTCGAAAGAGCTGGAGAGGAAGTTGCTGGATTCCGACGAACATATTGCTGGCTGAATACATCATAGCGAAGGGGAGCCCTCGCACGATAAATTGGTTGTCGGTATAGGCGGGGATAATATAAGCCATGATAATGGCGAGAGTGTAGATGGTGATAATCATAAACGTCCTTGTTCAGAGAAATTTATGATAGGTAGGAGTTAGCTCAGGATTTTCTTCTTCTTTCAGGACTCCAAGCTGTTTCACGGCGAGGGTATACATTCCAAAGTCCACTAATGCTGTTCGTCGAGCGAAGTATCTGAAAATTGTCCCATAATCCCCGTATCTAAGAGGGCCGAGGTAAGAAGAGATAATCTTTGTAATAACAAATCCAAAGAGTGCGGAAATGAATCTTCAAAAGAGTTGTCGAACAGCATCTTTGATAACGAGTTTATGACTAGACATAGAAATAAGTATGGAAACTATAATTTTATTTTTCTACTGAATTTTTCTACAAATCCTTGTTCATATTGTTCCAAAAGTGGGAGATATTTCCCGACTTCTTTGGCAAAAGCTTTGAGATTCTCATTTGTATCGTTGATCGTGAAGATACGGTATCCTTTGGGATCAATCAGTACAATATTATGAATAGTCTGCTTTTTGGTATGATATTCGAGGACAAATCAAGTAAAATAATTTCGTGGCTGGAATTTAGCTCCGATTTGGATTCCGTCTGGTGTAGCTAGGAGCGTAATAGATTCATTTGTCTTCAAGAGGAAAAAGAAATATCCCCCTACGAGAATCAGCACGACTACTGCTCCAATGAGATTATTGAAGAGAATAGATCCTACGATTACGCTTCCGACCACCAAGAAAAAAATGCAGTATCGCAATTTATTTCTCTCAAAATATTCTCCGTTGTAGGTGATCAGTTCCATTATCAGGATTTTAGATATAAATTAGTTGATAGATTTGATAGTGATATCAAAAATCAGATCTTTTCCAGCGAGTTCATGATTGAGGTCGAGTGTGATTTCTTTATCAGTGATTTTGCTAATTAATGCACTACTTCCGTCAGGTGCGTAAATTCTTTGTCCTTCAACAAATCCTTCTAAGTTTCCAAAATCTGCTGTGGGATATGTTTGTACATATTCTTCAATTCTTTCTCCGTATGCTTGTGTAGCAGGGACTGTGACGGTCTTAGTTTGATTAAGTTTCATTCCTAAAGCTCCGCTATTAAATCCTTGAATAATTCCTTGAGTTCCTACGGTAAAAGAAAGTCCTTCGTTGTAGTCTCTATTCGCGTTGTATATCCCGCAGGCTTTTGCTACACTTTCTACACTGGTATCAAAAACCGTTCCATTGGCGAGTCTACCGATATAATCTACAACGATTGCGTCGTCTGTTTTGACAGTAATATCTCCCTCTCCTTCGAGGTTAGCTTGATTAAGGTAGGCTTGAATTGCTTCTGGACATGTCATGGTGATTTCATTTTCAGTAGGTAAAATGGCTTGTTGTTCTGTGCCAGTAAGAGTTTCCTCTGGTGTGGTAGTTTCTTCTTTGTTTCCGCAAGCGGCTAAGAAGAGAAGGGATAAACTTAACGTAGATCCAATAATGAGAGATTTTTTCATTATCTATAATAAAGAATAAAAAACAGATTTTTCTAGAAATGAGCATATTCTTATCTCAGGGGTTTTCAAGAGAAAGTTGCTTTTGGGGGCTTTGAGAGAGTTTTGTTAAAGATATTCTCTTCGATTGGTAATGATCTGAGTTGCGTTATTGAGGGGAGTTTTAATTTCGATGTATTCATTTCGTTGATGTCCGAGTTCCACAGGTACTTTTTGTACTTCCTTCTCTGAAAAGATATAGAGAAATCCTGTATGTTGATCGGTAATTTCTAGAATTTCTTTGGGGAGATACAAAAACTCTGTGGAGAGGGAAAATTCTACCTCTATATAGGTAGAGGTGTTTGGGAGTTGGTTTGGGTTTGGAATTGTAAGAGTATACATTCCGCTAGCGTTGGCAATCGGAGAACGAGAGGAAATTTCAGATTTTTCTACTTGTCCGTGGAGTTGTACTCCTGTGATCTCCAATGTAGTTAAATATTCCTCGAAGTTTACTTGAACTTCTACAGTTGGATTGGCTTTTTCTGGGATGAGGGAAAAGAGAGGGTTTCCTTCCCAGATTGAGTCATTTTCTGAAATGAAGATCTCTTTCACGGTTCCTGCCTGAGGGGTTCTAATGGTGAGTTTATTGTAGGTAGTATAGGCATTTTCATATTCTTTTCTGGCAGATTGGAGGGTATGCTCTAGGTCAGAAAGTTGAGAAGATTTAGTGGATTTTAGGAGTTCATAATCGAGTTTTGCTTGTTCGAGGGTATTTTCTGTAGTTTCGAGGGTTTGTAGGAGGGCTTGTTTGAGAGCTTGAGTTTCTCCTGTTCCATTTTCAGAAGTTAGTAGGAGGATGTCTTGAAGGTCTTTTTCGGTTTGGTGGAGTTTGGCTTGCAAATCGCTGATAGTAGTTTCAGCTTTTTGGAGCTCTTTGGAAAAATTAGCGATTGCTTTTTCGTAGAGTTCTTGAGTGGAATCTAGGAGCATTTTGGAGGACTCTAGTGCAGAAGTGTAGCGTCAAAGTGAGTCAGAGAGCTGAAGTACAGGTTGTCAACCTTTGAGTATGTCTCCTGTGGCAAGGGGGACGGTGATGGCGTTTCCATTGAGGTCTGAGGTGATAATTATTTCTGGAAATTGGAAGATTCCGAGTTTTGATGTGGTAAAATTTGCTGAGAGCTCACTCAGGGTTTGAGTTTCTCGGAGGAGTGAAGGTTGAGGCTTTGATGCGGAAGTGAATACTTTGATGCTAAAAATCCCTCCTATTAGGAGTAGGGTAATGAGGGTAAAAATCGGAATTTTTCGGTTGATTATGGTTTTCATATTATATATAGGTATTTTTTTTCATTAAAATAACCTTAAACTTTAATTAAAGTATAGGTTTTTTCTTGGAGAAATAAAGTCCAAAAGTTTCTGGTAGGGAAAATCCCTTGAAAAATTCAGCTTTTTTACTATGATCCTCTTATCTTTGTTTTACTTTATTATTATCTTCTTCCATGAATCTCTCTACTTATGAGCAACAAATGCAGAAAGCTTTAGCGTATCTCGAAAAAGAATTTCAATGACTGCAGGTTTGACGTGCAACGACAGGGTTGGTAGAAAATATTAATGTGGAAACAGAATATGGATCTATGAAAATGAATGCGATTGCTCTGATTACGATTAGTGATAATTCTACTGTTAAAATTGAACCGTGGGACAAGGGTAATGCTAAACATATTTCTAATGCAATTTATGAGGCAAATTTGGGTGTGGGAGTGGATAATCAAGGAAGTTTCCTTTTTGTGCGTATTCCTGCTTTGACTCAAGAGCGTCGTGATCAAATCGCTAAACAGGTGAAAGCTATGGGAGAAGAAACAAAAGCGAATATCAGAAAGATTAGGCAGGATGCTATGAATGAAACGAAAGCTGAATTTACTGCAAAAACGATTTGAGAAGATCAGCATAAAGCAAATGAATCTAGTGTGGAAGATCTTACTAAAAAAATGAATGTGAAAATTGATGAATTAGTGAAAAATAAGGTGGATGAGGTGATGAAGGTGTAGTGGTGGATGTTGTGGTATTAAAATCTATTGGATGTTGTTCAATAGATTTTTTGTTATAATGTTTTCTTCAGAGATATGTCGGATCAGAGGGTGAGAGCTCGGAGCGTGATGTTGTATGATATGTTTTTCATAGTGGATCTAGAGATAAACTGTTCTACATACCTCATTATGTTATAGATAAAAATATAAATAAAAAATGTAGATAGAAAAAAGATAGCCCATAAGTTTAGGCTATCTTGTTGTTTTAGTCCCTTTCAAAACGATCCCTTCAAAAAGTTAAAAAATCTAACCATGGATCACGAGATGAATACTCAAACTTCTCAACCTGAACCTCATCTTCCACAACAATAGGAACATCATACCATTCCATCTTCCTCCAGTCATAACAAGAAAGTGGGTAAACTTTTATACAAATAAAAAGCAATAAATCTAAAAAGATTTCAAAGCTAATTAATATCATACCACCCAAAAAATACCACAATTTTCGTCTTTAACCTTTTCAAAAACCCCTCATCCATTTTCCCTCACTCTCCTCGCTCCCCCTGAAAAAAAGGGTAATGCCCATGCAAATGCATTGCTTTGCCAGACTTTTTTATCTGATCATAATAGAGATACTCCAGCCTCTGATGAGGATAGTTGGGTAAATCAACATATTTTCCTTGCAAATACTTCTTAAAATACTCTTTATCTGCCTTGAAAAATGAAGTATGCACAGTGGGAATCCTCACCCCTCCTTTGATAAAGACCGTAAACTCTTTGGATCGCACGCGAAGCAGAGTATTAATATTTGCTACTCGATATCTCCCCGTAAGCTTATAAAAACTTGCATGCTGAGCTAGAATTTTTGAATGCTGTAAAGCATATTCCATAATTTCCTGGTCTCCGTAGGCACGCGTATATTTTTGAATTAATTCCTCATCCCCCTTAAATGAGAGAAATTCTATCTGTTTTCCCAGCTTATTTGCTAGGTTTTCAATCATTTCGCGATCCGGAAACTCTGAAGCTGAATTTTCACAGAAAACAAAATTCTGAAAATCGGACTCTTTGATCAGTCTTATCAAATTATTGAGGTATTGGTGGTACCTCTTATTGGGCTCAGTCAAATTAAGCTCGCAATGGGTTTGCGGAGTGATAGTCGCAGTCAATAGCAACGGAATAGTAAAAAGTTGAGGATTAGAAACCTGTTTCCATCCTGCTCTTGCTCCTTGAAATAATCCATGAATAATAGACCACCTTTTCTTACCTCCATAGATCAGGGCTTTCAAGGATAACCAAACCAGACACCCTGGCAACCCTAAACATCGAAATTGCACTTTATTCCAAAAGTTTCCATGCTTCCAAACAAAAAGGAACCAGTTTTTTGCCTTCTGATGAGCCTGAGTCTGTGAGCCAATTCGAACCCCCTCCAAAAATGTTTTCTCCCTCTCATAATGACGAACAATCAAATCAGGAAACACAAACAGCTTTGCCCCTTTTTCATAGAGCGATAATGTAAAATCCATATCTTCTGCAATCCAAGCAATTGCCTCATCATACCCTACAGATTGAAAAAGCTGAGCAGAGCCAAGTAAACCGTTCCCACTAAACATTTGTATTTCCGCTTCCTCAATAGCTGGAGGATCAGTAAAAAATCTGACAGGACGAGACTCCCGATAACGAAAATGAGAAAACCCCTGATTCCACACCTTACCACTGTCTCTATGCAGAATGGTTGCACAAATAACCACTTCTTTTCAAGTCTTTTTTCTCATCTCATCATATTTTTGCACAGCCTTTTCTAGATACTCAGGATCAAAGCCATTATCATCATCAAAAAGTTGCACTAACTCCGTATCTATCTGCTGGAGTCCAAAATTCCTAACAGCACTCGCTCCACCCTTTGACTGAGGGAAAAATTCAGAATTAAGATTAGTGAAAAAATGAATCCTCTCTGAATGGGTACTGTCATTCTGAGTAAAGTGAAATGAAGTGAAACGAAGTGAAGAATCTAAAAATTCTCTATAATCTTCCTCATCTTTAAATTTCCTATCTACCACGACAATCACCTGAAAATCTTGAAAAGTCTGCTTTGACAAATCATGAAAAATTCTCTCCAAATGGGGAAGAGCTTGTTGAGTCCCTCTGGTTCCAAATACAACAGACAATCTCATAAATACTGCATAAAAAATAAAAAGCTGATTAAACAATAGGACTTTTTTGAGCGACGAGAAAGGAATTACTAGAATATTTCCAATGAGAAATACAATTGCCTTTATTATCGATATAGCTGAGATGACGCAGAGAAAGTCCAGAAAAGTCCATCAGCTTTTTTAACTCTTTCAACCCAAAAAGATGGTAATATCTCTTGAACGTCTGTCCTTTATTGGCCCATGGAACATAAATGTCCCTCCAGTCCCATCTCCCAAAGCTCATCAAAAAGCATCCAAAAGAACGGAAAAATTCTGCTCGATTTTTTTTGAGAAACCGCTGAGAAAGCGATCGGTTGGTCATAATAAAAAGTCCATCATATCTTAGAGCTCTATAGAAATGTTTCATCAAAAACAAACGCTCCCTATAGCTCGGAATATGCTGAAAACTTGCCACTCCGATAATCACATCAAAACTTTCCTGCTTTTGTCTCACAATAAATTCACTCATATCTTCACAGATAAAGGTAAGCTTGGGATTATCTTTCTGAGCATACAACAAAAGCTTTTCAGAGAGATCTACTCCCACATATGAAAACTTTCCTTGATAATGGTCTTGTAAAAAACTCGCAAATCTCCCACTTCCACATCCAATTTCCAAAATATTGAGTTTTTTGCCAGAAGCAGACAAGGTTTCCAGAGCCTGTAAAATGAGAGTTCCTTCCTGCCAGAATTTTTTTCTCGTTTCATAATATTTTTTGGCTTCATGATTGTAGAAGTCTTGAAGATCGGTTTTAATCGTCATCAATGAAGCTTAAGAAAGTAAAGATTGCCCATACATTTTGCTAGGATCAGCTTTTTTCTCCAGAGGTTTAGAATAGGTAAGAAATTTTGGGATATCATACAAATACTCCTCCCCATCAAGATAAATTTTTTTGAAATGCAAAAGATAGAAAAAAAGTAGAGTCGTCATTACCACATCATTTTCACAGTAAGACATAATATCTTTGAGTAGGTTTTCATTTCAAGTAGATTTCCACTCTTTCCATAAGCTCTCCACACTTGCCCCCCCTCATTCCAAATTTTTAGATTCACCAACCAAATCCGTAGCAAGCCTATTCAAACCTAAATTTCTCCTACCCGTCAGCGTCCTTACAAACATATACAGATCAATACTTTTTTCATTCAGCTTTTTAATAGCTTCAGTAGTAGCAACCTCATCCAAATTCGCATTATACACACTCACTGGATTATCAAAATAAATCTGATTAAATCCCACAATATATCCATCAAAGTTCAACATTTTATCTACAAAATTAGCAAGATTTTCCTGGGTAATGCAAACATATTCAGCCTTTCAGGATTCTTTTTCTTCCATATAATACCCAAGATAAAATTCAACATTTTTCAAATTTTTATCATCAGGAATGAGAGAGGTTTCAATATCATATACCAAATAAGGTTTATCCAACATTTGAGCAAAAGCCCCTTTTGAAAATTCAGTTCTCAAAATTTCTTTAATCGTATGTCCTGTCTGACGCCCTTTATGAACCACAAAATCCTTTATCAAGTCCTGCAGATATCCCTTTTGGTCAGCGGGGATTTCCACTTCTATTTTTTCTTTCTCATCAAAAAAATGTAATTTATTATTTTCCAAAACAATCTTAAAACTAACGTTTCCTCTATCAAAATAGTATAATTCATTTCCCTCGCGAAAAGCTACTTTATAAAAGGCATTAATATTTCCCTCACATTTCTCTCTTTTCAAAATATCAGACAAATGCAAAATAAAATCATTTGATATGGTTTTCAATTCTGCAAGGGTGAATTTTTTATACATACAAAAATAAATCTGAAAATAAATCTACACTTTGATACTACAAAAAGGAAGAAAAAAAACAAGTTTTTTATTGATAGGGAAAAGTATAATACAAAATACATCACCAAAAAATAGGATATGAATTGCAGAATGCTACAGAAAGGGAAAAAATAGGATTTGTAATCATAGTAAAACTAGAGAGGAGTTTTGCTTATGTTGATGAGAAGTGCGAAGTAAGTTGGATTTGCTTTATTACTAAAAATGACTTTCAGCAATAAGGTCAGTTTTTTTATAAAAACTCCCTTGAAACAAGTAACAGAAAAACTACAAATATAAAGTATATTTATTCTTTTGTTTTTATCCCAATGGCTCAACAATTATCCGAAAGAGATGTCCGCATCCAAAAAGTAGAAAAAATAAAAAAAATGGGGATAATTCCCTTCGCTCAGAGTTACGAAAAAACTCACCTCATCACTGACATTATCCAACAGTATGAAAAATCTGATCTTAGAGATATTGAAACGATTATTCCAAACCCTGAACTTCAGGTAAGCACCGCAGGAAGAGTGACTCTGTATCGCAGTCATGGGAAACTTGCTTTTGCCCGCCTACTCGACAGCACTGAACAAATCCAATTAATGTTTCACAGAGATAATTGTTCCATTTGCACGAATGGTGAACTGAAAAGTTTATTACCCAATCCGGATATTGTTGCCCCTTGAGAAGAAGTGTCCTATTGAACCCCCTGACAAGGGGTTGCGAATGAAGTGAGCGAGGGTTTAACTGCCTACAAATTCATGGAAAAAATGGTAGATGTGGGAGACTTTATCGGAGTGAAAGGAGAAATTTTCAAAACTCACAAAGGGGAACTTACGATTTTTGTATCAGAATTTTCTTTTCTTTCCAAATCTATCCGTGGATTACCTGAAAAATACCACGGTCTCTCCGACCCTGAGGAACTCTACAGAAAAAGATACCTTGATATGACGATGAACTCCGAAACCTATAAACGCTTTCTTTTCAAATCAAAATTTTATCAAACCTTGAGAGAGTTTTATACCAAAGAGGGATTTATTGAAATTCAAACTCCAATCTTGGATAATGCAGCCAGTGGTGCTGCAGCCAGACCGTTTATCACCCACCATAACGATTACGATACCGATGTTTATTTAAGAATTGCTTTTGAAACCTCACTCAAAAAAGCGACGGTCGGAAGATTTGAAAAGGTTTTTGAAATTGGACAAGACTTCAGAAATGAGGGTTCTGACCCCTCACATTTGCAAGAATTCACGCAAGTGGAGCATTACGCAGTCTACCGAAATTACGAAGACAATATGCGTTTTACTGAAAAAATGATGGACTACATTTTCGACAAACTCAACCTCTCTAAAAAGCTGAAAGTAAAAGACAAAGAAGGAGTCGAAAAAGAAGTCGATTTCACGACTCCACGAGAGAGAATCGACTATACCCAAGGAGTAAACGATGCCAGTGGGTTGGATATCAGCAAATATGGCCTACAAGACGCTGACCAACTCAGAGCTGACATCAAAGCCAAAGGTATCGAATTTGAAGGGATGGATGCGATGGGAACCTCCACCTTGATTGACTATCTTTTCAAAAAGGTCCTCAGACCAAAAATTATTGGACCAGCATTCATCTATAATTACCCTGTAATTATGCAGCCACTCGCTAGAATCTCTGACAAAGACCCCAATATCGTTGAACAATTCCAGCTCCTTGTGAACGGTTGGGAAATGTGTAAAGCTTATTCAGAATTAGTAGACCCTCTCTTACAACAAGCAAACTTTGATAAACAAGCTGAAAGCTGAGATGAAGAAGCGACTGCGGGAGATGAAGCCTTCGTAGAGGCAATGGAATATGGAATGCCTCCACAATCTGGATTTGGAATGGGATTGGAAAGACTTTTGGCAATTTTGACAGAACAAGATAATCTTCGTGATGTGGTGATGTTTCCGCTGATGAAACCCAGAAGCACCGACGAAGAATAATATTTCTTTCTTATACCCACAACAACCATGGATTTTAGTACTCTAGTACAAGACACCACCCAATTTCTAACCAACTGCTGAGAGGGATTAACCAAGTGTGCAGTACTAGCAAATCCTAATAGTTTTCCTTCCCCAGAAATAATGTGTGGACGAATGCTACAAGGACAGTTTGCACGATTGGGACGACTATTTCCTGTGTTTATCGTTTTAATTGTATGGGAATTTCTCTGGAAAATAATTGCTCTCCGAAAAACGGGAAGAAATAACCAACTCTTACGATTCATTTGTATTTTGATTTTCAATACTGTAGGAATTTTGCCGATTCTCTACCTTTCATTCTTTCAAAAAAAACATCATGGCGGTTATTAGTATACTTATTGCAGTAATTTTAGGAATTGTAGGGGTAATCGGAGCAATCCTTCCAGGACTCCCTGGTCCTCAGTTAGGATATCTAGCTCTCATCATTTTGCAATTCACCCTACATTTTCCTCTCTCTCGAGAATTCGTAATCATTCGGGGAATCATTACCATAGCAATAACCCTCCTAGACTATCTACTCCCCATCCGAGGAACCAAAAAATTCTGAGGAACCAAACGAGGGACAAACGGATGTATTATCGGAATGATCATCGGACTCTTTGCAGGACCTGTCGGAGTTATTGTAGGTCCTTTTGTAGGAGCATTACTAGGAGAATATCTCGCTCAAAAAGATGAGAAAAAAGCCCTTAAATCTGCACGAGGTGCATTCTTGGGCTTCCTTTCAGGGATTCTTATAAAATTAATTATTAGTATAGTATTTTTCGTCTACATCATCGGAATAAGTATTAAATTTTTCTTATAATTTTTACCACAAAGGACACAAAGTTCGAATCCTTAGTGTATCCTAGCTCAATCCAGGGATTCCTCCCCCACCAAGCATCCCTGCCAAATCGTTAGTATCTACCCCAAGAATCTCCTTGGTCTTTTCCGCTACGATTTCTTGAGCTTTATTTTGAGCTTTTTGAAAAGCAGAAATCAAAAGCTGCTCAAGCTGAGTTTTTTTGCTAGGATCCAACAAATTTACATCATTGATTTGCAAATCCTTGAGTTTCATCTCACCAGAGATATCTACGATGATCGCATCTTTTTCTTCACCACCGTCATCATATTTTCCCTCTTTGGCTCTGATAACCAGATTTTTTAAGACTTTTTCAAGTTGTTTGTATTTATCATACATTTTTTTCATATCACCCATTTTATCGAACATTCCCATTTTTTTGTAGTACAAAAGTAAAAAGCTGAATAGCAGTATAGCATTTTTTCTCAGAGTTTCAAGAGAAAAATCTCCTAAAGATATATAAATTGTATTGATATTTATATGTCAATATGTATAATAAAATTCATTTATACTGTATACTATTAAATCATGTCTTTATCAATCGAAAGGAAAGAATTGAGAAATAAAAAATTGGAGACACTTTCAAAAGTATCCGCACAAAGAAGATACTTACTAGAGATACTCAACAACATTGAAAAAGAAGAAGAGATGAACAAGATACACGTAGATGAAGGAGAAATCATAATCAAGACTCTTGATGAATCAAAAGTAAAAGACAAGATCCGCAAAACCATACATATCATAGACAGTTATGTACCTGATTTTCAAAAATTTCTCAATGAAGAGTACTTACCACAAAAAGAGAAAGCCAAATTCGCCCTTTATAATAAAATAAAGACCCGATTCAAATGGGGATGGAAAAAAGGAAAAGGATATGGTTTAGAAACAATCTCTAACACCATTTCTGAAGTGATAAAAGACGTAAAACTAGCACAAAACGCCGATTATCAACTACAACTCTTACAAGACAATGACGTAAAGTTTTTCTCAAATAATGGAGGAGAAAGCACAGTGGAAAAGAAAGAACAACTAGAAACCACTCTCACCCTAGACTATCAAAAGAAAAAACGAGGAGCTTCCAGAATTATTTTGGATGGGATTCAGAATCATCTCCCTGGAGATTCCAAAGGAGAACATGCCTATATTCACTTTTTTGATGAGGATCAACAGCAACGAATATCTCTCAAAGAAGCACAACAAACTTCTAACAGACTCTCAAAAATCAGATTCGTAGATGATGGAATAGGGTACGATCTTAAAAATCTGCTTTTCTTTTTTTCTACCAAAGAAAATGACAAAGACGCTGTAGGACAATTTGGAGAAGGGATAAAAATGATTGCTACGGCTTCTCTCAGAGAAGGAGTCGAGATAGAATTTGAATCCCAAAACCGAAGAGCTAAACCTACCACCAAAGAGGTACTTTTGGAAAGCAATAAGAGTACCCGCACCATGCAACAGCTCTGCTATGATGTAGAATATCTCAAAAGAGAAAGACCTTTCATCGGATCCAAAACTACGTTTCATAATCCTTCCAGAGAGCTCATAAATTTGGCTAAAGGAGTTTGAGATACTATATTGCATTTTAAGCCAGACTACGAGCCTATAGATACTGCCAGAGATGGAGAAGTGGTTTCCTTGGATAATAGAAGACTGTATCTCAAAGGGCTTTATATCAACGATGCAGATAACTCTACCTATTTTAGTTATAATTTTTACGAAGGAGAACCTAACAGAGATAGAGACACCTTAAAACCAGAGGAATACAAATGAAAGATTAAGAATATCATCAGTGCAACTACCTCAAAAGCTATTATTAAAAGATTGATGGAGCTAGAAGAAAATAAAGACTACAGTTTCAATAGCGAGACTTCCTGGGTACTAAACATTTCATATCCCAAGCTATGGAAAGAATGCTTTCTTGAAAAATACTGAGAAAAAGCTACCATTCTAAAAAAAGAAAAAATCACCGAAAAAATGAGAAGAACCTTAAAAGAAAACGGATATAGTATCGTTTCTTTTCCTGATGGACTTCTTTGAACTCTCTCTAAAGCAGGCGTACCTTCAGCAATAGATTTTTACGATGAAACCGCTCAGTATGAGCTAGAAACTTCTTTCACTCTGGACTATATGAAAGATCAACGAGGAGTAGAAAGAATCGTGTTAGATACTATCCAAAATCACCTTCCAGGAGACTGTGGAGGGACACAAGTAGACATTATCATAGAAACCAGAAGAGGAAACAGAATTCCTCTAGAAGACGCTCTCGGGCTCTCTAGCAAAGAGATAAAGAACATCATTTTTAAAGATAATGGAAGAGGGTATGATGCCAATTATTTGGGAATCCTAAAAACAGGGAAAGAAAATAACAAACAAGCTGCAGGTCAATTTGGAGAAGGGCTCAAAATGATCGCCTCTGCCTCTCTCAGGGAGGGATTAGATATTGGATATAAGTCTAGAAATTGGGAAGCCCAAGCAGATAAAAGACAGATTAAAATAGAAGGAGAAGATGCTGAAAAATTGTATTTCAAAGTAAAAGAAGGAGATAGAAGTATCACAGGATCTCAAACACACTTCAGTAATATTACTGACTCGTTCTGGGAAGAAGTAAGAGATATTTATGATAAGGTATTATTTTTGAGAAAAAACTTACAACCACTCAGCCAAGAGTCAGATGGATCTCAGGTACTTGATGACCACATGGGAAGAATTTTTGTAAAAGGAATCCTTCTTACCGATGCCTACAAAGATCAACTCCTTTTCAGCTATAATCTTGCCACCGATCACATCAATAGAGATAGAAATTTTGTAGATAACGAGCAAGTTCAAAAAGATGTGAAACGCTTAATAAGCAATACAAGCAATAAAAATCTTATTGCAATGATCTTAGAAAAATCCCATTCCAAACCTACGTTTATGTCTGAAAAATCTGTATTTGATAAAAAGGAAAAGAAAAATTTCCTAGAGTTTCAAGAAATGGACGTAAAATATGCTAACATTTGGAGAGAAGTATTTTATAAAAACTATGGAGGAAAAGCTATCTTGGATGATGGGAATAATGATCAACAAAAATATGATGCAGAAAAATTAGGATATGAACCTATCACTCTAGAATATAATATCATGAAAACTTTAAAAAAATCCTGAGTGAACAGCACACTTCAAGTAATAAGAGGGCATGAAGAAAGATTCGATTGGATTGAAAATAAAAGACTTCCAAAAAAACAACAGGAAATACTCAATACACATAAAATAATAGACCCTTACCTAGAAAATAATAAGGAAAGTTCTATTGTAGTTTTTAACAGTAGTAGTAAAGATACCAAGGAGGATAAAGTCTTAAGTTTTCATAATAGATCACAGAATTATATCGCTATTCGCCAAGAACTTTTAAATGACCCTGAGGAATTCGCAAAAGCCTACATCAGTGAAAAAGCTCTGATGATAACTGGAGCCCTTATAGGAAGCAGAAGTCATATCAATTATCTCTCCAAAAATCTGATTACCTTCATTCTCCTAGCTGAAGAACAGAAAAATAAGAAAGTAATAGAAGAAAAGCCTGAAAAAAAGCATAGCATTGAAGATGAATTATCTTTTTAAAGAAAAATGACCAAAGAATTTTGATCATCGTTCTACTGGCAAACCAGACTTGCTTCTTTTTTCATCTCCAAAAACCTCACATACTAAAAAAAGAAGGGAATAGGACTAGAATTTGACCTCATTTTTTCTATACTGAAAGAAATTTTATCCTCCCTGCATAAAATCAATGTCCCTCTCCGAGCAAACTCAACATCTCCAAACCCTTAGTACTACAAAAGATATTGCTACCTTACCAAATATCTCCGAGCTCTATCAGGACTTAATTGATAATCTCACCCAACACAATCATTTCTACTACGTACAAACCAAACCCATCATCTCCGATGGAGAATATGATCAGCTTTTTGACTTTTTAGAGAGAATTGAAGAGGAATTTCCCTACTTAATCTCAAGTAATTCTCCTACTCAGTCTCTTATCGGACAAATTGCAGAAGGCTTTGAAAAAGCTGATCACACTATCCCTCTTCTCTCTCTGGAGAACAGCTACTCTACGTCAGATCTAGTAGAATTCGATGAAAGAGTCCAAAAATTGCTTACAAAAAACTGATTACCCAGCCCTCTCTATACTATTGAACCCAAGTATGATGGAGTTTCTGTAGAGCTCATCTATGAAAATGGGAGACTAACCAAAGCTATCACGCGTGGAGATGGAATCACTGGAGAAGATATTACCACCAACGTACAAACCATCCAAAATCTCCCCAAGATATTAAAAGGAGCTGAAGTCCCAGAGTTTTTTTCTGTCCGTGGAGAAATCATGATGCCAAAATCTGTCCGAAAAGAGCTCAATCTCCAGAGAGAAAAAGAGGGAAAAGAAGTGTTTGCCAATACTAGAAATGCCACCGCTGGAAGTATCAAACTTCTCGACAGCGGAGAAGTAGCAAAAAGAGGGTTGGTTTGCTTTGTCTATGACATCCTCTCAGTAGGGAATAGTGAAAAAGATGCACAGGAGTACGATATTTCTGCTTTTAATTTTCCTAATGTTAATCTAGAAAAACAGCCAAACTCCATCCAAACTATACAAAAAATCTGTCTGGATCCTGAAACAAAAACCCAACTCAACCAGAAAGATTTTGATTTCGATGGACTAGTGATCAAACTCCTTGATAAAAAATCACGCTCTCTTCTTGGTTCTACCAATCATCATCCTCGCCGAGCCATTGCCTACAAGTTCCCTGCGGAACAGGCAAGTACCCAAATTCTTTCTGTAGATTTTCAGGTCGGAAGAAGTGGGATCATCACGCCAGTGGCTAATCTTGAGCCTGTGAAGCTTTCTGGTGCAGAAATTTCGAGAGTCAGCCTTCACAATTTTGATTTTATCAAGGAAAAAGAGATTAAAAAATCAGACTTTATTCGAATCCAAAGAAGCTGAGAAGTAATACCTTATATCACGAGCGTAATAAAAAATCGTAGAAATGGAACTGAAGAATTGATTGAACCACCACTATTTTGTCCTTCCTGCCAAGCCCCTATTATCAATATCGACATTCATTACTACTGTACCAATCCCAATTGTCCAGCTCAAGTTAAAGAAAAAATTCTGCACTTCGTCAGTAAAAATGCTATGGATGTTCAAGGCCTCGGAGAAAACATCATAGAAACACTCGTCAAGAGAGGATTATTACATAATGTTGCCGATCTCTACACCTTGGAGGACCCAAAATTACGAGTATTACTCAGAAAATTTCCAGGGTTTGGCGATAGAAAAATTTATGAAATCACCAAAGGAATCAAAGCTTCCAAAAAACAACCCTTCCGAAGACTCCTCAATGCTCTGGGAATCCCCCACATTGGTATAAAAACGGCTCAAGACATCACAGAGTTTCTCAAAACAGAAAAAGCTGATTCCCTAACCAAAATACAATCCCTTTTGACCGATCCCGAAAAAATGGACACCCTATTTGGTGTTGGAGAAAAAATCATCATTACCCTACAGAATTTTTTTTCTAATGCTCAGACACAAGCTTTATTGGAACAACTCCAAAGTTATGGATTAAATTTCTCAGCAGTGGACACTTTCGAGGGAAAAAAAGGGACTTCAGGAAGTTTTTCCCTCACGGGAAGATTCCCTTTTCCCAAAGAGCAGATCATAGAAGTATTAGAAAAACTTTGATATGCATTTCATATGGTACCAACTAAGCAAACCTCCTTTGTTTTTATTGGAGAAGAAGCAGGAAATAAAGCTCAAAAAGCTGAAGAATACCATCTCCAAACCTATAGTAATCGAGAGGAGATCGTAAAAAGCTTTCCTCCGCTTGGAGAACTACAGTTACACGTCAAACCGAAACCTATTGTCCACACCATCAAACAAGAAGGACTTTTCTAAGCGAAGTTTTTTCATTTGCAATTTCTCTCTGAATAGCTAAATTGAAATCGCCATAATTACACCAAAAACTGCGACGGAAAGTATCCTGTGATTTTAGTGATATAATATAATCCATACAAGCGACATCATAGTCGTGGATACTGGGTTGTAATTTTATCACTAAAGTTGCAGTTGTAGTTATGGCACCACGGTTATGGTGTCTTTTTTTATTTTCAAGATACCTAATCGATTTTTATTCTTTTACCAGTCTTAAAGATGAAAAAATTTTTATTTTGAGTAGTAGCAATAGGGTTGCTATGTCTAGGAAATTGAGGAGTATTTGCTAGCAACGATTACACTCCTTGTAATCCTATTTCAGGAGTAAACGACATTCCAGAGATTGAATGTGAGGCATTAGTAGATTTTTACTATTCTACCAACGGAGATGGGTGGGTAAAAGGATACTCCGGATGGGCTGGAGAAGCTGGAAAGAAGTGACGACTTACAGGAACAAAAGCAGGTGATTGGTGGGGGATTGGTGTTCAAACAGGACACGTAGTAGCAATGTGAGGAAATGATCGTCTCTCCAACAATAATCTTAGCTGAATACTCAATCCAAGTTTATGAAACCTAACCGAAATGCAAAATGAATTCCGTATCAATGGTAATCCTAATTTAGTCGGGACTTTCCCAAAAGAATTAAAAAATTGGAAAAAGATAACAACGATTTATGTCACATATAATGGACTAAATTGAGAATTACCACCGGAACTTTCGGAATGGGAAAATATAGGTCTTTTTGGTATTTGGGCTAATAAATTTACAGGAACTCTTCCTCCAGCATATAGGAAGTGGACAACGATAAATAGTTTTCTTATAGAGAATAATAATTTCGAGGGAGAATTACCTCCTGAATATTGAGATTGGAACTTAAAAAGTTTAACAGCAAATAATAATAAATTGACCTGAAAATTACCTGAAAGTTATGGAAATTGGACAGGGATAATGAGATTTGAAATTTGAAATAATCAGCTTTATGGGACTATCCCTACAACATATGAAAATTGGCTGGGAACAGGATTTCAAACATTTGGCTTTAATGTACAAAATAATATGCTGAGTGGAGATATACCAGAAGGGTTTAAAAATCGGACTTCTATCAATGAAAATATTTTTGTTTCTAATAATTGTTTCAATATAGATTTAACAGGAGCTATTGGGAATTGGGTTGATAGTAATGCAGTAGAAAGACCATTTTCTTGAGAAAATATGCTTAATATTTCCAAAAGTTTGATTGGTTCGTGATGGAGATTGACACAAAATCATTGTCTACCTGCTCCAGAACCAACTCCTGTCCCTAGCAATTGATGAGGAGGTAGTAGTCTCAAAAAAGACGTCTGTCCTAACGGCGATTTCAGTCCAAGCTACTATGATGGAGAATGTGAAAGTAAAACTTCAGAGAATTGAGAACCAGAGAATATCGGAGAATGAAAACAGGACAATAATTCTCTGGAATTCTCAGGGGATAATTCTCCGACATTCTCCAATGAAATATTATCCGCCTACCAATTCGCCTACTCCCACGACATTACCACCCTCGCACCACTAGCTTCTGCTGACCCTCAAGGTACCGTTATTCGTGGGCATCTCGCTAAAATCGTAGTCAACTATGCTCTCAATGTTCTCTGAAAAACTCCCGATACCACCAAAGACTGCTCCCTCTTTTCTGAAAGTATCACAAATGAAACTGAAGAACTCAAACAGTATATGATTTTCGCTTGTCAACTCGATATCATGGGAGTTAATCCTGATACTACTCCTATCCCTGACTTTATGCCTAATAAAGAAGTTAGCAGAGCTGAATTTGGAACCGTACTCTCCAGAATGTTTTATGGAGAAAAGTACAATAACGGAGAAACGTATTATTCATCCCACTTGCAAGCTTTAAAAGAAAAAGGAATCATCACCCAAATCGACAATCCAGAAGAAAGAATTGAACTCAGACAATGGGTGTGGCTCATGTTGATGAGAAGTGCAAAATAGGATATAAAATCCCTACTCTTCATCGATAAACATCGTCTTGCTCCTATACTGAATCGCTTCCGCTAAATGTTTCACCAACACTTGTTCCTCAGCTTGCATATCCGCGATAGTCCTGGCAAGCTTAATCGTCCTATGTACCACTCTCCCTGATAAATTCAAAGTAGTAGAAGCCTGAGAAAGAAAATCTTTACATTCACTCGTCAACGGAATAATTTCCTGTAATTCCTTTGCTGTCATGTGAGCATTTGCATGCAAAGGCAAGCCTTTGAATCTCTCCTGCTGGATTTTCCATGCAGAAACCACCTTTGCTCTCAGATTCTCAGAATTTTCCCCTACTTGATGTTCAAGAATGGTATCAATGTTTTCTCTCGGTACTTCCAAAATAATATCAATCCTGTCTAACAGAGGTCCAGAAATCTTATTTTGATACCTTTTGATATCCATTGCCGAACACGAACAGGCTTTGTGTTTATCTTTGTAGTACCCACATTTACAGGGATTCATAGAGGCAATAAACATAAAATTCGCTGGATACTCCACTGTTCACGATACCCTCGAAATCGTCACCGACCTTTCCTCCAGAGGCTGACGTAGGACTTCTAAAGTCTCCCTAGAAAATTCCGTTAATTCATCGAAAAAAAGGATTCACTTATGGGCAAGAGAAACTTCCCCAGGGGTGAGTTGGCTCCCTCCTCCAATGATAGAAAATCTCGAAGCCGTATGATGAATCTGCCTAAAAGGTCTACGTGTAATCAAAGGCAAATCTTTATTAAGTTTTCCCACTACAGAATAAATCTGACTCACTTCAAGGATTTCCGAAAAATCCAACGGTGGTAAAATGCTCTGCATTGCTTTACTCATCATCGTCTTTCCACTTCCTGGTGCTCCGATCATCAACGCATTGTGAAATCCTGCTGTAGCGATCGCCAACGCTCTCTTAGCAAAAATTTGTCCTTTAATGTACTGGAAATCATTTTCGACTAACTGAAAATCGGAAAGAGTATGAATATCCTTGGGTACCGCAAGATGTGGCAACTCCTTTCCAAGTACAAAATATCCCATCAAATCAGAAAAGTGTTCAATAGGATACACAGAAATGTCTGGAATATACTCAAGCTCAAAGAGATTTTCTTTTGGAATAAAAAATTCTTTCCATCCTTTTTTCTTAGCAGAAAGCACACAAGGGAGCAATCCATTAATTCTTTTTACGCTACCATCCAATCCCAACTCCCCAAAAAACAGTCCGTTTTCCACTTTATCCTTGTGAAGAAAATTTCCTTCTTGGATGAGTAATAAAAGCGATAACGCCATTGGAAGATCAAATCATGTTCCCACTTTCCTGATATCGCTTGGTGCCAAATTGAGGATAAACTTGAGATTGGGCAGTCTAATATTACAATTTCTGAAAGTCCCACGAATACGTTCTTTGGCTTCTTTGATCATAATATCTGCCAATCCAATGATTTCAATAGTCGGTAGAGCCTTACTAGAATCCACTTCAATATGGATCTCATGTCCAATTAATCCTATATTTGTAAAAGTTTTTATAATCTGTACCATAGTAATATGCTTTGTCATAAATAAGTGATATATAGTCAAAAAATAATAAAATGCAAGAGATAATAAAAAAATCTCATCACAAAGATACAAAAAAACTATCTCATCGGAGGAAAATCAATACGACAAAACAAAAAAGCAGGAATACACCTACTTTTCTGAGAAAATTTTTTATACATCCAAATCTTTTACACTTTTTGCGTGAGTTAGGATAAAATGCTTTCTACTCTGTACATCCTCTCCCATCAAAATTCTGAATAATCTATCAGCTTCTTCTGCGTCTTCTACGGTAATTCTTTTCATAAATCTCTCATCGGGATTCATGGTTGTCTCCCAAAGTTGCTCCGCATTCATTTCTCCCAAACCTTTATATCTCTGAATATCTACTCCTTCATTAGTCGGGAAGCCGTGCGTCGTTGGTACATCGTCCTCATTATAAGCATAGACTTCTCTACTTCCTTTGCTAAATTTGTAAATTGGGGGCACTGCAGCAAAGACATGTCCTTCTTCAACCAATCCCCTCATAAATCTGAAGAAAAAGGTCAAAAGCAGAGTTCTGATATGAGCACCATCGACATCAGCATCGGTCATAATAATGATTTTTTCATATCTCAAAGTATCGGAAACATAATTATCTTTTATTCCTGTACCGATAGCAGTAATCAGATTTTTTACTTCTTGATTTGCCATAATTTTCTGGATAGAAGCTTGCTCAGTATTGAGAATCTTTCCTCTGAGGGGTAGGATTGCTTGGAATTTGCTATCTCTTCCCTGTTTTGCAGACCCTCCCGCTGAATCTCCTTCCACAATGTAAAGCTCGGTTCCCTTATTTCCTCTCCTACTACAGTCAGCCAATTTTCCTGGGAGAACTCCACCACTAAGGACATTTTTTCTGAGGACGGTTTCTTTTGCAAATTTTGCAGCGAGTCTAGCTCTAGCAGCTAAGTCAATTTTTTCAAAGATTTTATCAAATTCCTCAGGTTGATCAGTAAAAACTTGCTTTAAATAGTCATAGGTAATTTTTTCTACTTCATTTCTCACATAGGAGTTTCCTAGTCTTCCTTTGGTCTGTCCCTCAAATTGTGGTTCAGGAATTTTTACTGTGATGATTCCATAGAGCCCATCAGTAACGTCACTATATTGGAATTCTCAGATTTTTTTATCTATTTTTTCTTTTTCTTTACCAATTTCATTAATAATTCTAAGTAAAGCTGATTTGAATCCCAAGATATGGCTTCCTCCATCGCGAGTCGGAATATTATTCACGAAAGAGAGCGTATGATCGTTGCTGGTAGCGACAAATTGAAAGGAAATTTCTGCAAGCGTATCTTTTCCTTCTGCCTTGAAATAATGTGCAGAAGAAAGTTTTTGTTGCTCTCCCACAAGGTTTTGTAGCCAAGTTTTGATTCCCCCTTCATAATAGTATCTTTCTTTGAGTCCCGTATTTTTACTAATAATAGTAAATGTTACCCCAGGAGTGAGGTAAGCAGCCTGTTTCATTCTCAATACTTCCGTGCTTTCGATAAATTCTACGGTATCAAAAATTGTCGGATCAGGCATAAATGTCACACTTGTACCATTTTTATCGGTTTCTCCTACTTCCTCAATACTTCCTTGAGGAATACCTCTCTCAAATCTCATTTTATAAATTTTCCCATTTTTGTGAACGATCACTTCGAGCCATGTAGAAAGTGCATTTACTACACTCGCTCCCACTCCATGAAGACCACCAGATACTTTGTAAACAGAGTGATCAAATTTTCCTCCTGCGTGAAGCACAGTATATACAGTCTCCAAAGCTGATTTCCCTGTCTTTGGATGAAGATCTACGGGGATTCCTCTTCCATTATCATGCACCGTAATACTCCCATCTTCATTAAAAATAGTCGTAATATGCGTACAGTACCCTGCTAATGCTTCATCCACTGCATTATCCACAATTTCCTGGATCATATGATGGAGTCCTTTGATGTCCGTCGTACCAATATACATTCCTGGACGCTGACGAACGGGTTCTAGTCCTTCCAATACTTTAATATGTGAGGCATCATACTGCTTTTCATTAGTAATATTTGCGTTGTCGTCCAATGCGGTCATAGGGGAATTTTTCATAATAAAAAAGAGTCATTTTTAACCGCTTAAATCTATTAAAAATAGAGAGAAAAGCAAGGGAAAATTTCTGCTAGATGAGAGGAATATTCCACGATTTCAGAAAACAAAATAATTTATGTATTGACTTATTATATTGATTCTGTATATTACAAGAATGATCTCCTAAAGGGTTTTACTTTTTGCTTTACCACTTATGAAGAATCTTTCTACTCCTGTATCAAATCTCCCTACATCTATGCCAATCTTTGAGCTTTTCCCTCAGGAAATCTATGAGGAAAAGTATACTCTACTCAGAAATATTCTAAATACCCTTCCTCCAGAGCAAAAAGAAGTCTTGCTCCAAGAAACAAACAATAGCCAGTCTAGCTTCCAAGAGCGTGAAAGAAAATTTCTCATCAAAACTTTACCAGATCATTTTTCTAAATATCCCACTACTATCGTCCAACAGCACTATCTTTTCACTCAAAATCCAGAAATCAGAATCAGACAAAAAGGAAGCCAACATATTCTCACTATCAAAAGAGGTACTGGCACTATCAGAACCGAAATTGAGATTTCCCTTTCTCCAGAAAATTTTCAAGCTCTGCTTCCTCTCGCTAGCACTAGTATCACCAAAAATCGCTCTGCTATACCGCTAACTGATGGACATATCGCAGAGCTAGATCGTTATCCCAATGGACTCCAAGTCGTAGAAGTGGAATTTGAAGATGAGGAAAGTCTGACTTCTTTTTCTGTTCCTGAATGGTTTGGTGAAGAGGTAAGTGGAAAAAGAGGCTACGCAAATGTAAATCTCTCCATAGCTAAAGAAGCTAAACGTCAAAATATAGAACAACAAGCCCTTACCGGAATCAAGGAAATCAACAGTATAGAAAAATTTGATGTAAGACAGGGGATTCAAGAAATCATTCGTAGAACCGAGAATCCGCAAATGCCAAATCTCACGAACACCAAATTAAATTTAAAAAGGAAATCAATCTAGATACTTTGAGAAAACTCTGAGCTGAAAAACTTGCTAGCACCCAACAAACCGATTACTACTATCCTTCCAAAAGTGGAAAAGAGTTTGTGAGAATCAGAAAAGAAGGTGATAATCTGATTTTTGGATATAAGGGTCCTAAAGGAGATGATGGAAAAAAATGTAAATTAGAATTTGAAATTGATGAAGAAACCAAAAACCTCCTTACTCAACACTACGGGGAAATCGCTAAAACAATCAGCAAAAAAAGAGATATTTTTACCTTGCAAGGGATTATCTTTTCTTTGGATCAGATCCAAGAAGGAAAAAGAAACTTTATAGAAGTCAGACTTCAAGATGGCATGGAAGCAAATATTGAGGGACTCTATAAAAAGCTCTGATTGACTCCAGAAGAAGGAAAGGAGGAGTCTTATTTTGATTTACTGAGATTGAGATAAAGTAACCTTACGGAGTATTCCTTACTAGACGTATTCCTCCTTTGATAGAGAGCTAAGCCACCATATCGCCACATTAAACATAAGTTACGTTTCCTCCTGCTAAGGGGGCTTGGATCCGGGCTGTCGGATAGGGAGGCGTAGCAGGTACAAGACCTGTCCCTTACCATCCCATACTACCCCCTATACAACGCCTCTATCTCCCGGCTTCCTGCAACTCTTTCCACAATTTTTCTTCCTCTTTACTCAGCTTTTTAGGGATAGCGATTTTTGTTTCTACATACAAATCTCCCTTACTCTGAAATAATCCCTTTGATCCAAAACCTTTTCCATTCACTTTAATTTTATCTCCGATCTGAGTACCTTTCGGTATTTTTACCTGCATTTTCCCCTCAGGATGAGAAATCTCAATTTCTCCACCAAGTACCAAATCAAAAAGGGAAACGTCCACATGCACATACAAATCTTCACCCTTTCTTTGATATTTAGTACTCGGAATTACGCGAATTTTCAGATACAAATCTCCTTCAGGAGCATCTCCTACACCTGCATTTCCTTTTCCTGCATACTTAAGATATGCGTCGTCTTTGATTCCCGCAGGTATCTTAATTTCCAAGCTTACTTTCGTCTCAACCAATCCTCCATTTCCCAAACGTTTTCCCTCCTTGGTGAAAATTTTCCCAAATCCCTGACAGGTTGGACAAGCAACTTGAGTCTGCATTACCCCGAACATTGTCTGCACTTGCTGAGATACCCTTCCTCTTCCACCACAGTCTTTACACGCTTCTTCTTTTACTCACTCCACTTTTTGAAGCTTTGAATAACTGATTTTTTTTTCTGTACCCAAAAAAGATTCTTCAAAACTGATTTCTATAATTTTTTTCAAATCTTCTCCCTTGGCTACTCTCGAACTTCCTCCACTTGCACTTCCAAAACCACCTCAAAATCCTCCACCAAAAATATTTCCGATCAAATCTCCTAAATCGCCAAAATCTACACTCGCTCAGCCAAATCCTCCATTTCCAAAATCGAATCCAGCTCCACCAGCACCAAAACCTCAAAACCCTCCTTTACGATACATATCGTATTGTTGTCTTTTTTTCTCGTCAGAAAGTACTCCGTGAGCTTCATTAATTTCCTGAAATTTTTCTTTATTTCCCCCTTCTCTATCAGGATGATGTTTTACCGCCAGCTTTCTAAAAGCTTTTTTTATTTCATCAATCGTAGCAGTTTCACTAACTCCGAGTAGGGCATAATAGTCTTTTTTTGGATCAAAATCCATGGGATATACATAATAAATAAATAGCACTTTTTTCGTGTACGTGATAGTATAGGAAAAAAAAGTCTGATTTCAATTTAAAATTAGACAAAAAGATTTCGCTTGATTTTATATCTAATTTCCTTATACCCACATTACCATGCAGTGGCACCTTGACAGAGTGGTCTATTGTACGGGTCTGCAAAACCTTGGCTCGTGGGTTCGAATCCCACAGGTGCCTAACTGTTTCTGTCTGAGCTAAGAGATAACCAAATCTGTTCCGTACGAGAAATCCAGATGAAAATCTGGTTTTTTTTGTATTATAGAAACTACCTCACCACACTTTTTCGGAGCATCAAGAGGATATTTCCTCTGAGTTCCAGCATATCAGGATTAGAGATAAAGTTCATAATACCGGCTTTTTTGAGTGCTTGGAGATGTCTAGCATA
>JAITGP010000006.1 GCA_031280545.1 Candidatus Peribacteria bacterium | reverse complement strand
ATCAGAAGTTGGGCGAACACGTAGGTTCGCCTCTACAACATACAATAACAACGCAAATGTATTGGGCGTATATTATAAAAAAAATCTGACCGCAATCAGATTTTTTTCTTTATATCTAGTTGAATTATCCGTAAATATATCCAATAATTCCTCCTCTGGAGATACTCTCTACTCTCTTGGTTACGATGAATTTTCCTTTATAGTTCATGTCTTCGATAACCATCGTACCAGCAGAAGCATCTACTGATCTAACGATTCCCACATGTCCAGCAGAGTTAACACTAGTACCATATACAATGATTGCACCAGCTCTTGGACTCTGTCCTACACTTAGACCAGCTTTCTGAGCATTTGCATATCGATATTTAGCATCTCCTGCGAAAGGTCTAGATTGAGTAGTTTCTGAGGTATAGGTGAAGATATGACTTGCCTGGGTAGCAACATACCACGTACAGTATCCACGAGCAAATCCATTAGAAATATTTTTGGTGAAGGTTCGCTGAGAAGTAGTCTGAGAAACTGACTGAGTTACGGTAGTAGTGGAAGAAGCTGAGGTAGATGAAGCGGTAGAAGGTCTAGCAGTAGCAACCACTGGTTTTGGTTTCACAGGGGCAGGAGGATTAAGATTTGGCTGTCCTTTATCAATGAAGCCAGGGATATTATTCGCTTTTTCCGCTGAGATATTGATAAAGATTTCTTGTCCTTTTTGCAAAATTTCTGTATCATCTAGGATATAGTTGAGGGTCATGAGATCCTCAAGATTTAGATTATATTTATTGGCAAAGACTTTAATATTTTGGGTGTCTCTCACCGTATAGATAACTCCGTCTTCTTCGTTGGTGACGATCAGTTTTTGTCCTGCTTTGATGGATTTCACATCATTGATTTTCTTAAGATTGGAAACAGTCGTTCCAAACTCAGTTGCAATCGATTCTAAGGAATCTCCTGGCTGGACAATATACTGTACTACCACGCCGTCATCGGTTTCATCAATGGTGGTTTTGAACGTGTCCATGTTGATAGTCACGTCTTTTCCACTATCTCCTACAAAGGCAGGATTGATGTACCCCATATCTGAGGCAGAAGTAGTTAATCTGTCAGCATTGGCAATCAATACTACAAATACGATAAGTGAGACAATCGTTCAAATTATTTTTGCCTTACTTACCTGATGGTTTCTCGTCATAGGTATAAGAGAAGTAAACCTCGGAGGGAGTGGGATTCGAACCCACGGACCGAATAATCGATCGACAGTTTTCAAGACTGTTGCATTCAACCGCTCTACCATCCCTCCTTAGCAATTTTCTATGCGGTTGAAAAATTAACACCTTGCCAGTTTATATTTTTTCAGTTGATTTTCAAGAGATAAATCAGTATATATTTCTGTATGAGTACGCACAGCATCTTTTACCCCATAATTACTGGGGAAAATAATCCCATTCTTAGAAAGAAATCTGCCCCTATCAAGGAAATCACTCCAGAAACGGAGGAATTCGCAGAGATCCTTTTGGAATTAATGTATGAATATGATGGCATTGGACTCTCTGCTCCTCAGCTAGGACAGAATATTCGCATGATAGCAGTGACCGATTGGAGGGAGACCAAAGGGAAAAAAGACAGAAATTGAAATCTAAAAAGAACCCTGATCGGAGAACAAGTCATGATCAACCCCGAAATTTTGGAATTTTCAAAAACTACACAAGTAAATGAAGAAGGCTGCCTCTCTGTACCTGATTCCTTTGGGAATGTCAGAAGATCTACTTGGATTAAAGTCAAATATTCCACTCCGGAGGGGAAAATCCTCACTAAAAAATTCACAGGTCGGAATGCCGTAGTGATTCAGCATGAAGTCGACCATTTGGACGGGATTTTATTTATTGATAAATTGGTATAGGTATGCTTAGAACCATCGCCATAGAAACCAGTTGTGATGATACTTCTATTGGTAGTATTTCCTATGAAGAGGGAGGGAGTTTTACGGTGGAAAAATTACTCGCCTATTCTCAAATTGCTGACCATCAAAAATTTGGTGGAGTCCTGCCAGAAGTTGCTTCTCGCCTCCATAGTGAAAAGATTATTGCTATTCTCCAAAATATCGGACGAGAGAATATTGCTGAGGCAGACTTCATTTCTGCTACTACTCATCCTGGCTTGCCTGGCTCTCTCGTAGTCGGGAAATCTGTAGCTACTATGCTCGCCGAATATTTTCACAAACCTCTCATCTCAGTCAACCACATTCACGGACATATTTTCTCCATTCTATTAGAAAGAAATCTGACCGACCTCACTTTCCCGATGGTCATCCTTACGGCCTCAGGAGGTCACAACGACATTTATTTGGTACAAGAAGATTTAACGATAGAAAAAAAAGCTTACACTCTCGACGATGCGTCTGGCGAAGCCTTTGATAAAGTTTCTAAAATGCTCGGTGGTCCCTACCCTGGTGGACCTCGAATTTCCGAGAAAGCCTCTAAAGGGAAACAAAATTCTGCCTATCAATTCAAACGCATTTTTCTCCCTCAAGATGACAAAGGGAACTATCCGTTTAGTTTTTCAGGGATGAAAAGTCAGGTTTCTTTTCTCTTGGACAAGATAAAAAAGGAAGATAAACTTTTGAGTGAACAAGATATTTGTGATATCGCCTATGAATTTCAGGAAGCCACGATTGAAACACTAGGGAAAAGACTGTTGAAAGTAGCGAAAGAATATGGAGCGAAAACGGTAGCTATCGCTGGAGGAGTTTCTGCGAATAATAGATTGGTGGAGTATCTTAGCCAAGCAGTTGAGGAACATAATGCAAAAGTAGAGGGAGAAATGCAGTTTCTCTATCCTATTAAAAAAGTCTATTCTACTGATAATGGTGCAATGATTTGAGTTGCAGGGATTTTAGCTTATGATAGCAAATAATGCTCAATATCAACAATACTTTCCCCATAGGAATCGGAACATTCAGACTAGATACTAATGATTATCAAACTTCTCTGCAAGGATTACTCCAATCTCTCAATCTCTGAGAGAACTATATTGATACCAGTTTTCTCTACCAGCAGTGAGAAGTAATGCACTTATTAGGTAAATTCATTGGACAAATTAATCGTAATGATATATATATCACTACTAAATTAGAGCCAATCATTCAACAACAAAATGATATCGAAAAGCAATTGGATACCTATCTATCTCTACTATGAATAGCATATGTTGATTGTTTAATGCTTCATTCTCCTGCTTTCACAAAGCTCAGCCTATTGGATACCTATAAAGAGATGAAAAAATTAGTCACAAAAGGTAAAGCAAAATCCTTGGGAATAAGCAATACAAATTTACAACAACTTAGTGATCTATACCCCAGCTACCCCATAGCCATCTTTGAGGGAATCTATAATTTTGAATGCAAAATCTACGAAGATATCGGTGTCCTAGACTACTGTAAAGCTCACAACATCGCTTTCGTTTGCTACCAACCCCTCAGAAGAAACAGAACCGCAAACAGAAATTACTCCCTTCTCGTCACTCTTGCCGAAAAATATCACAAAACTCAAAACCAAATCCTCCTCAATCGAATTATCAAAGAAAAGGGACTTCTTCCGCTCGTAAAAACCTCCAATCCAGAAAGGATACAAGAGAATATCGCTTCCCTCAATTTCACCTTAGAAAAAGCTGATTATCAACAATTGAACGACTTTAGAAGTGAAGAATTTGATAGCGTCAAGATTGACCGAAATAATCAAGGAGGGATCAGCATAGACCAATTAGCTAACCAGTTTGAGTAAGGTAAGCAGAATTGTCCCTTCAAAAAAGCCCTTCACAGGGCTTTTTTTAAAATTTCCTACTGTACACATTCCACACCTAAGCTTCCTTCCTGCCATTCAATCTCCTTCGCCTTCGTCACTCCTTTCACATCGTCTTCAAAAAGCTGAATGGCTTTTCTTTCTTCTTCACTCGCGGTGATAACGAGTTTGCTGAGTTCTGCTCCCATAGAAATTTGGCTTTCAGATTTATATCTTCTGACCATTTCCACAATTTCCAAAGTAATTTGCATATTGTTTTGTAGTACTTTCATTTGTTCAACTAGGTCATACGCCCACATTTTATCGCTAACCTCTGGATATTTTGTCTTATGTATTGATGTGGGAACGTGATCAAAATTAGGGTATTTCATGAAATACTCCTGATAAATCTCTTCGGTAACGTGGGGTAAGTACGGTGCGATAAGTCTGATAATCGCTTCAAAAACTTTCCATAAAGTCTGCTGTCCACTCTTTTTCTTCCTCTCTCCTTCGTCAAAGAGTTCTGGTTTGTAGAGTCTTACTTTTATCAGTTCCAAATAATTATCACAGAAATCTGCCCAAAAAAACTCTTCAAAAGCAATTTTTGCCAGTCCATATTCAAAATTATCGAGATGAGTATTCATCTTTTCAATAGTAAGGTAGAGTTTATCCAGAATTCGTTGATCTGTTGAGTATAAATTACCTTGAGAGAGTTCGTCTTGAGTCTTTCGATCAAATCCTTCCAACTGCATTTTCACAAACTGGAACGCATTCCATAGTTTCGTGACCAGCTTTTGACCTTTTTTCAATTCTTCTTCATCAAATACCATATCTTTTCCCAGTTGCCCTCCAGAGGTTCGGTATCTCACTGCGTCAGCTCCTCGTTGTTTAATCAAGTTTTCTGGTTCCACTTTAGCGTTTCCCGTGGATTTGGAAATCTTTTCACTCTTCCCCGCCAACACGTGCCCCGAAATCATCACATCATTAAACGGAATATCTCCCGTTCTGAAATAACTTTGGAGTGTTGTATAAAGAAGCCAAGTTCTAATAATATCGTGAGCTTGCGGTCTGAGTGACATTGGTGTAATATTTCCCCCTGTTCGTCCCTCCCTTTTCAAAAAAGTTTCATTTATTAGCGGTGAAAGTCCAGAGGTGAACCAAGTATCGAGTACCAAGGTTTCAGGTTCGATTTGGTCGGCAGTATATCCTTCTGGCAGATCACGAGTCGGATCTACAAACCCTTTAGAAAGCTGATCCTCGCTTGGAAGCAGAATCTTTTTTGTTTCCTTTTCATACCAAATTGGTATAGGAATTCAGAATTTTCTGGATCTGGAAATATTCCAATCTCGTTGTAGATTATTGATCCAGTCATTGGATCTTTTCTTCATAAATTCTGGGTGTCGTGCCATTTTATCATTCAATCCCAAAAGGATTTCTTTTTTGTCGAGAAGGTTCACAAATCGCTGATAGACAGGGATAATCTCAATCGGCGTTTTCCCTCTTTCAGAGATTTTCTTTGCCTGAATAATAGGATCGCGTTTCACGATAATATTAGGTAAAGTTTCGAGGTATTCCATAATTTTTTCTCTCGCCTCGTCCACTTTCATTCCTTCAATCACTTCACAACCAGAATTCTGAATGGTTCCATATCTACTGATGATTACTTTTTCTGGTAGATGGTGTTTCTGAGCTCGATATACATCGGTTTCATCACCGTAAGTACAACACATTACTACTCCGCTCCCTTTATCCATTTTTACTTTATCATCTCAGAGCAAAGGTACCGTATCACCGAGCGGAGTCGTAATCTGTCTTCCAATATATTTTGCAAACCTTTCATCGTCTGGATGAGCAAATACTGCTACACAAGCGGGCAACATTTCTGGTCTGGTCGTAGCAATCACGAGTTTCTCTCCGTCATCAAGCGTGAAATTCAAATAGTTGAAAAACTCGTTGAATTCCTTCTCTTCAGTCTCAGCTTGAGCAATGGTAGTCTGGTTTTTAGTACATCGCAATGCAGGAAATTGTTTTCATACGATATCTCCGTTTCTATACATTTCCACAAATCTCTTTTGTACGAGCTGTTGTACCTCAGGAGAAATAGTTGCATAGGTCCTTTTCCAATCAATAGAAAATCCCAGTGATTGCCAGAGAGTTTTATATAAGTCTCTATATTTCTGATTCACTTCCAAACATTTTTCCACGAAGTCATTTCTGTCCATTTCTTTAATGTTTATTTTCAATTCTCTCTCTACGAGTTGCTCGGTTGGAATACCATTATCGTCATACCCCATCGGATAAAAGACATTAAATCCCTTCATCCTCTTGTATCTTGCAATGATTTCCGCTTGGGTATAGGAAAAAATGTGTCCAATGTGAAGTTTTCCACTTACCGTTGGTGGTGGGGTATCAATAGAAAAAATTTTACTGGGATCGGTTGTTGTGAGGTCAAACGCATTCGTCTGATGTTCTTCTCGGAATTGTTGCCATTTGGCTTCAGATTCCTGAAAATTATATTTATTTGCCATGATAGAGAGAGGAAAAGTAAAAATCAGAATTAATCAATCTTTATCTTCAACTTCTGCAAAGGCTGTTTTACAGCGATTTTATTCTTTGCACGGATAAACAGAGCAAGCTTGATGATTTTACGAACGGTTTCTGTTTCTTCGATTAGCGTTTCATTGAGGTAATGCTCGTTTGCGATAGGTCGAGAGGTTAAATGTATAGAAGAAGGAGTTTTTGCGGTTAAATCTCTTTCCGTTGATGTTTCCGTGAAGTCGGCGAGTTGCAACCACAAATATTCTGTGATGAATGGGGTGAATGGTGCGAGGATTTGCAAATATCTTTTCAAAACGTGATAGAGCGTTGCGTAGGCAGCGGATTTATCCTCGTTCATTCCATTCGCTCGAAAACGTCTTCTACTTCTCCTGAGTCGTCGGTTTGTGAGTTTATCCATAAAATCCATCGCAGACTTTGTCGCCTCGTCGAGAAGGTAATTTTGTAAATGTCCATCCACTTCAATCAGTGTTTTATTCAATTCTGCCAAAATCCATTTATCTAGGTCATTGCTTAATACATAAATTGGAAGCTCAATTACTTCTCGTTGCCCTCCTTTGTAAGGAGGTTTGTCCTCGTTTTGATGGGAGGTAGGGGAGGTTGATTGGTTAGGATATAATTGATGTCGTAATTTCCCAAAAGTCCCCTCATCAGATACAATCAAAATTTTCTTTCCTTTGTATTGTTGTAAGAGATCAAAATAGTGATCAGGCTGTTGAGAGAGAATTTCTATTTCTTTATGAGTATAGTCATAAAGAATCCTCTGGATGCTCTCAGCAGTTTCTTGTAGGATAAGTGTATTTCAGCTGATGATGAGATCTGGATTGATTCTGAGAATGAGTTCCGCGTTCGAATCCCCTTCGCCCTCTTTCGTAAAGGGGGTAGAAAAATACACCTCCGTTCCATCAGATTTCCAGTTATCAATCTTCGCGTAAGTTTCAAAAAAGTTGAATACATTCTGCAAGGGGAGGGTGAAATCCTTGAAAGCCTGCTCCGTGCCTTTTTCGCTAAATCTCATCGGTTCTGCTCTGACCACAGGAGCCGAAAGTACATGCAGTCTAAAACTATCTCCTCCTCGTTTTTCGATAAGCTGCTGAGGATCAGGATAATTTCTCAGACTTTTAGACATTTTCTTTCCGTCTTCTGCGAGGATCATTCCGTTTACTACAACATTTTTCATAGCATTCCCTCCCTTAATAGCATGCCCCAACACATGAAGGGATCTAAATCGTCCCCTCGTCTGGTCGAGTCCTTCGGCGATGAAATCAGCGGTAAACGTCTGATTTTTTTCCTCTCTAGGTTTCCCTGTTCCCACATCTAAGTAAAAATTATACAGTTCTCCATTATGGATACTTACTTCTGTTTTAGTTGGATCTTCATGGAGCTGGTAATTAGTACCATCAAAATATCTCTTGCATTGGAAAATGAAGAATCGATGAGTAGCCACAATCACCTGTTTTCCTGCGTGCTTCTTGATTCCTTTCAAAAAATTAGTCGCTCTGTCCTCAATTTCGTTTCGCTGAGGTTCATGGTTATTCACTCGTTGGATATATTCCATATCATTACTATCTATATGTCGCTCCATGACTCTCGCATCCAAATAGATGTTTTTCTCTACCTCAATCTCTATGAAATCTTGCCAACGGAACGTTCCATGTTTCATCGCTTCATCAAAGCGTTTCTTCGTCTCAAGGTATACAGGATGTTGAGTCAATTTCCATCCAAAGGTTTTTTCAAAGTAAGGCTCAATAGTTTGCACTGCTCTGGACAATAAAGAAATATAGAAAACTGAATCAGCCTTTTTCACTTCTTTTTCTATTTTATTGATGTTATTTTTTGCCTGTAATTTTCCTTTTTCACTAAGTTCATTTGTATCATCTCGATAATCATATCCTTCCAAGGTTCCCTCAGCTCTCTTTTTATTATTGATTGATTGTCCATGTCTCATTAAGGAGAGTTTACAAACGCTACTATCCAGCTTCACTTCATCTTGTCCAACATAATGCTCCTGACCAAATGGCATGGATCCAGATTCAAACCAACAATCCATCACTTCAGGAATACGTTTATATGTTTTCCCGTCTTTCATGAATCGATAGCTATCCACATACGGCTTGTGCAAATCCACTTCAGTATTTCTCGCGTTATCTCGGTAATGTACAGAAAACTCAGCATTATTTGGTGTGTTTTTATGCCCATCTTTTAGATAATCAAATGCTCTAAAAGCGATCTTCATTGATGCAAGAGATCCTCCGTGAGACACCGTAATAACTGTCTTTGTTGGGTATTTTTTATTAAGATCATACATATATTCCTTACATCTTTCAATTTTCTGTTTGAGAGTCTCTCCTGTTTCATCATGGTGACAAAATTCCTCTATAGAAGCAAGGTGTAAACTGATATCGCTGACAGTATCTTGTGCTTTGGGGCTAATAGTATCCGTCACACGAAAATCCACAAATAAATTGCGTCCGATCTCAAAATGCTGTTGAACTTGTGAATCCTGTACATAGCTATGAAGATTCCCTGCATGATATACCTCTTCATACTGCTTTTTCACCTCTTCATAGTTTTTATAGCTCTCTGCAAGCTCCGTCTCAGAATAGACCTCTTTCAAAAACGGCAAAATTGTTTCCCAGGTTCTTTCCAGCGGAGAAATCACGATCACCAAATCTTTGTCCTGATGAATATTTTGTCCTATCAACTGATCTTTGATAGCTTCTGCTTGTAATCTTCCTGTCTCTGTACATCTTGCTTTCCCTAAAATATCAAACTTTTTCTCCAAATTATAATCCGTTTGTGCATGTCTAATCAAAATGTGTTTCGTGATATTTTTACTACCAGATCTAGAAAGCTGATAGATTCCCTCTAGTGTTCCTACGGAAAAATGGTCATTTTCATCTTCTACATTCTGCCAAATTGGCAACGGACTTCCTCGATAACGATTTCTCGCGATATTCCAGTCAGGAGCTTGTTGTAACCCATTCACAAATCTATTTTTCACACTTTCAGGGACAAAATTCATTTTTTCTGCGTCTTTCCACGTCTGAGCATTCATTTCTTGCTCTTTAATAAACCAACTCGACATTGCCTTAGAAATCAGCGGTGTGTGGCATCTTCGGCAATGCGGGTAGCTATGGGTAATATTTTCGGATTTAATCAGCTTTCTTTCCTCTTTTAGTCTTTCAATGATAGTTTTATTGATGTTCAATACACTTTCTCCTGTGTAGTCGTAAATCTGTTCGTCAAATTCTCCATACTCATTCACAGGCATAAAGAGCCACTCGAGAGCATTTTTCGCACCGAGCAATTTTGCCACAGCATTAAAATCCTCCTCTCCAAAGGTCGGAGCGATATGGACTATTCCAGTTCCATCTTCCGTACTCACAAAATCGGGATTTAGAACTTGAAAAAAATCTGATGTATATGCTTCTTTGATATTGCTCTTCACGATATAGTCGAAAAGCGGTTTGTAATGCAGTCCTTGCAATTCCTTTCCTTTGAAGGTTCTAATGGTGAGGTAGTCTTCAGGATTTTTGTAGTATTTTTTGATGAGGTTAGTCGCGAGAATGTAATATTCTTTGCTGGCGAAATCATACAGCATACTGTATTGAATGTCGGCTCCTGTCGCGAGGAACATATTACTCGGAAGCGTTCGTGGGGTAGTAGTTCGAGCGAGGAAATACACACGTCATTCTGAGCGTAGTGACGAAGCCAAAGTATTTGTTGTCCTAGATTCTTCGTTTCAGCCTTCGGCTTCCACTCAGAATGACAAACTTATTTTCTGTGGGATCTCTTTAACATAAGTGTAAATATTCCAAAACTGAGACATGAGTTCTTCGGGTTCTTCTATGATATTTCCTTCAATTCTTACTCCAAATCCGAGCTCATTTTCTGATGGCTCTATTCCTACTCGAACAAGTTGAGAATGAGTACCAGCTTCTTGTATCTGAGGTTCTTCTACAATTTTTACTTCATAGGTATGCTGAAGCAGGCATAGCCCACCCACAATTTCTTTGAATGATCCCAGATAGTGTACTTCTTGGATTTCTACACCAATCTCTTCTCTGAGCTCTCTAGCAACTGCTTGTTCAGCATCTTCTCCTTTATCTACTTTTCCACCAGGTGCTTCAAATTTATGTTTTTGAGTGTTAAAAATCTGCAAGATATCTCCTTTATCATTTTTGATAATAGCTCTAACATATTGTCCTACACCATCTTCAGTAAGTTCAAATTTTTCTCCTCGTTCTGCTTGGGTGATCATAGGATTTAATTGAAACTTCACGGTAATCGCAGTATCTGTCTTGTCTTCATATCCCTCACTCACCTCATTATTCGCCAACGGTGTGGCACAGCTTGGACAGTATCGTTGCACCTTAAATCCTTTATACACGAGGTTATCCTTGTAGATTTTATCGAAACAGTAGATTACGCTTTCCATAAAATCCAAATCCATCGTTCTGTATTCATTATCTACATCAGCTCGTCTTGCAGTGTGGTCGATAAATCGCTTCCAAATCTCGTTGGTATCGTTTACATACGCTCTACACTTTTCTACAAAAGACTCAATTCAGATTTTTGTTTCGATATCTCTTTTCCCATCAATTCCAAGAGCTTTTTCTACGGCTTTCTCCACGGGGAGTCCATGGCAGTCCCAACCTCGCTTTCTCTTTACTTGATAGCCACGCATCGTCATATATCTTGGAATCAAGTCCTTAATTGCTCCAGCGAGGAGGTGTCAGTAATGTGGTGTTCCAGAGGCGAAAGGAGGACCATCAAAAAATCTGAATGCCATTTTTTCGTTTCTCTCGTCAATCGAGCGTTGGAATGTATTGTCGCTTTTTCGGAATTTGATGATAGAGTCCATCAGTTCAAGGTTAGTCATTTTTAGCTGAAAGATGAAAGAATAAAGAAAAAAATCTGATCAACTACCTTTCTTTATAGAAAAGTTGGGAATAAATTCAAGGAAAACTTTTGACAAGAAAGGGAATTTTAGTATACTTATCAGATACTTTATTCCGCCTCTATCAAAAAATGAAAGAAATCTGATTTCTCCTCTCATTCCTTCTCAGCTTTTTCTTCTCTCTTTTTTGTTGATTTACTTTCGCAGACTTGGCAGGGTATACGATTACTAGCTACGATGTAGATATGGATCTCTACGAAGACGGCTCTATGGACGTAACAGAAAAAATTAACGTCAACTTCACCCAGTCACGCCACGGGATCTACAGGACCATTCCTTACTACAACGACTCAGGCAGATACACCATTATAGAAAATTTAAAAGCTGACGGAGATCAATATTCAGCCTACGACGAAGGAGGAAACTACCAATTGAGGATCGGAAGTCCAAATTCTACTCTGATCTGACCAAAGACGTATTATATCAGTTACCGCGTGAAAAATATAGAGTCAACCTTTTCTTCTGGTGACTATATATTAGGAGAGCCTACTAAATAAATCTCTTGATACTGAAAGAGAAATTTATACATTAACAATAATCAACTTTTTATTTCTTATTTTCTACTATCATGAAAGAGAAAGGAATGAGGCATTTTTTGCAGGCAACAAAGAAATTCTTTGAAAAAATCTGAAAAAGATTTTCCAATTATAATAACTCCAGAAAATGGTTTGTATTGTATCTCATTGTCCTGACGTTAGTGCTGCTCCTTCCTCCAATTGTAAGAATTAATGGAATGTCTGGTGCAGAAGGCTCTCACTATTCTTTACTCTTTTCTAGTGCCTACTTTAGGTCTTTGATTGTGATATTGGTCAGCTTAATTTTCCTTTTGGGATGGAATATTAGCATGAAGTTTAAAAGTTTTGTAGTATATCTCTTTTCTTTGAGAGAAGACGAACCGCTTGTGGATTTTGCATTTCTTTGGGTAATTACTAGTGTATTTATGGGAATCGTAGATACGGTAGGAGTAGCTCATATTATTTCAGAGAGAATCAATCTTACTTATCGAGCAGTATTATCCGAAACACTTCTTGGAGCAGGATTAATTTGGTCATTTGTTTCCCTTCGACTCTCTGCCAAGAAAAATTCAAAAAAAGCAAAAATTCTGACCGTAGTGGACGAACCAACCACTCATCAGAAATCCGTAGAAATCGCAAACCAGCCTAAAAGACCTATGCATCATCTTTTTGATGATATAGAAGAGGAATAAAATCTGATTTCATATCCCTTTTATCTTTTGTCCCATCTCGCAATGGAAGCCCGTCTCCTGACCGAAAACTCCTTTCCTACTTTTGAAGATTTTCAGCAACAAGAAGGAGAAACTATCTATCGATGGGCATCAGAATTTTTGTTGATGTTGGGATATGTGGATGCTAAAGAACAAAAAAAACTGATTAATAAGACGATGAAAGCGTTGATTAATCTAGAGGTAGACCTCCATGAAAATATCCAAAAATCTGATAATGACGGGAAATTTGACTATAAAATGTCCAGATATGCCTGTTATATTATGGCGATGAATGGAAACCCAAAAATTCGTCAGGTGGCTATGGCACAAAATTATTTTGCAGAACAGACGAGAAAATTTGAGTTGCTTCGACAGGATCCAGAGAGATTATCTGTGAGGAGCGAAATTTCCGAAGGAAATAAAACCCTTTCCAAAACGATTGCCCGTCATGGAGTGGCAGATTATGCGAGATTCAACTTAGCTGGATATGAAGGAATGTACGAAATGTCCAACCAAGACCTCGCTGAGAGAAGAAATATCGATAAAGAGAAACTCTTTGACTATATGGGACGTACAGAATTGGCAGCAAATCTTTTCCGTATTACCCAGACGGAAGAAAGAATTAGAAGCCAGAAACTCCAAGGGCAGGCTCAACTTGAAGACGCCCATCGCAGGGTTGGAAAGGAAGTTCGTGAATTTGTAAAAATCAATACAGGCGATGCTCCAGAGAATTTACCCAAGGAAATGCCACTTGGCGAGATGAAAAGAGAGCTAAAAGACGTACACAAAGAATTAAGGAAAGTGGATGAAGAAGAAAATGATTCTGAGTAGATAAAAAACAATAAAGTGTCCATTTTTTTAAGAGAATCCCTTGCTTACCTAGGAGAAAAAAAACATAACTTTCTCTTGCAATTAGTTGGCAAATCTGTATCTTATACCTTGCAACATTGAAAAACAACCTCTCTAAACGGTGGTGCTGATGTGGAGTATGGAAACACCTGTTCCCATTCCGAATACAGAAGTTAAGCATATTCCAGTCGATGATACTGGTGGGCTTCCCGCTGGGAAAGTAGATTAGTGCTACCATTTAGGGCGGTTGAATCCGTTGCAGAAGCCACACGTCAGTGTGGTCCCGTACGAAGCTATGGGATGATCTTTACCAATACAAGAAAGAATTAGAGCTAAGATGTATACTTTTTTTGAAGAGTTTGACCCTGGCTCAGGATGAACGCTAGCGGAACGCCTAACACATGCAAGTCGAACGAATTCTGCGTTGTAGCAATACATAGTAGAATTAGTGGCAAACGAGCGAGTAACGCGTACCTAACTTGCCCTCGAGATGAGAATAACTACGGAGACGTAGCTAATCCTCAATATGCTCACACGAAGTGAAATTCTTCAGTGAGGAAAGATTTATCGCTCGGGGAGAGGGGTGCGTCCTATCAGATAGTTGGTTGAGGTAATGGCTCACCAAGTCTATGACGGGTAGCCGGTCTGAGATGATGTCCGGCCGCGATGGGACTGAGATACGGCCCATACTCCTACGGGAGGCAGCAGTGGGGAATCTTGCACAATGGACGAAAGTCTGATGCAGCGATCCCGCGTGAAGGATGAAGCATTACGGTGTGTAAACTTCTTTTTTGGTGGAAGACGAATGACGGTACACCAAGAATAAGAGACGGCTAACTACGTGCCAGCAGCCGCGGTAATACGTAGGTCTCAAGCGTTATCCGGATTTACTGGGCGTAAAGTATCCGTAGTCTGATTTGTAAGTCTGTTTTCAAATCCCACGACTCAATCGTGGAAAGGGAATGGATACTGCATATCTAGAACTAGTGAGGGGTTAGTGGAATTTCCGGTGGAGCGGTGAAATGCGTTGATATCGGAAAGAACGCCGAAAGCGAAAGCAGCTAACTATCACATGTTGACGATGAGGGATGAAAGTTTGGGTAGCAAACGGGATTAGATACCCCGGTAGTCCAAACCGTAAATTATGCTTGCTAGGTGTCTTGGTCTTCGGACTGGGGTGCCGTAATCTAACGAGTTAAGCAAGTCGCCTGGGTAGTATATTCGCAAGAATGAAACTCAAAGGGATAGGCGGGGGAACACACAAGCAGTGGATTATCTAGATTAATTGGATAATAAGCCAAGAATCTTACCTAGAATTGACATGTATTGTGTCGTATATGAAAGTATACTATTCGTAGCAATACGAAGCTTTACACAGATGGTGCATGGTCGTCGTCAGCTCGTGCCGCAAGGTGTCTAGTTAAGTCTGGAAACGAGCGCAACCCTCATTGTTAGTTAGTATGTCTAACAAGACTGCCTGCGTAAGCAGGAGGAAGGAGAGGATGACGTCAGATCCTCATGCCTCTTACATCTAGGGCCTCATAGATAATACAATGGGTAGCAACAGCGAGAAGCGATACCGCGAGGTGGAGCAAATCTTTAAACCTACCCTTAGTTCGGATTGTACTCTGGAACTCGAGTACATGAAGTTGGAATTGCTAGTAATGGCAGGTCAGCCATACTGCCGTGAATATGTCCCTGTTCCTTGCACTCACCGCCCGTCAAACCATGGGAGCTGAGGTTCTTTGAAGACTTACTATGTGGGTTAAGGAGAAAATCAGTGACTGGGGTTAAGTCGTAACAAGGCATCCCTACCGGAAGGTGGGGATAGACTACCAT
>JAITGP010000005.1 GCA_031280545.1 Candidatus Peribacteria bacterium | reverse complement strand
GGTTATTGCTTATGGGAAAATCCTTCCACAATCCGTCCTTGACCTCGCCTCTTTCGGAGCGATTAATGTCCATGGTTCTCTGCTCCCTCAGTATCGCTGAGCCTCCCCGTTGCAGTCTATTTTTTTGAATAAAGCAGAAAAAAGCGGAATCACTATCATGAAAATGGATGCGGGAATGGATACTGGAGATGTCATTGATACGATCAGCTTTCCTTTGAAATTTGAACGAATTGTTGCCAACCTCATTGAAGCGATTCAGAAGGTGTGACCAAAATTTCTGACTACTACCCTCTGGAACTTCGCGAAAGGCTTAATCACTCCAGTAAAGCAAGAGGAGAATGAGGCAACTTACACGAAGAAAATAGAAAAAGCTGATGGATTTTTTGTGCTTTCTCAAGATAGCTTGGAGGAGATTTATGCTAAATATCGTGCGTTTTCTCTTTGGCCAAAGGTGCGATTCATTCGACAAGACAAAAAAATTATTATTGAAAAGCTGGTTCTAGATGAAGAGCTCTTTGAAGTTCATAAATCCGCTCCTCTCTTGGACAATGGGAAAAGGAATCTTGCCGTGAAAGAAATCCTCCTGAAACCCGAGGGGAAAAAGGAAATGGATTGGAAAAGTTTTGTGAATGGGTATTTGAAATAAATTTTACTTCAGCCTTCTCTTCTTAATGTCTAAACACTACGTTGTCCTCGATCTTGAAACCACATGACTTCATCCTTCCCGCCATGGAATCACGGAAATTGCAGCACTAAGATTTGATGGGGAAAAAGTGGTAGAAGAATATCATACCCTTGTGAATCCCGAAAGACATATTCCCAGCTTTATCGAAAAACTGACAGGGATTTCGAATGAAATGATTATGGAGGCACCCATGATCAACGCAGTGATGCCAGAATTTTGTGATTTTTTGGGCGAAGATATCATTGTAGGGCATAACGTGAGTTTCGATTACAGATTTTTAAACTGGTATCATTATGAGTGTTTTGAGAGCTATTTGACGAATGAGACGATTTGTACGATGAAATTAACGAGAAAATACCTCCCTGACCTGCCCAATAAGAAGCTCTGAACGGTGTGTCAGCACTTTGGTATTGTCAATGAGCAAGCCCACAGAGCAATGAGCGACACGGTGGTCACCTTGCAAGTGTTTGAGAGGTATTTAGAAATGGGGTGTTTGGAGGATATGGAGATATAACAGATTATTTGTAGAAAAGTTTTGAGAAAGGGAAAATCTGAGCTACAACTTCATTTTTTTCCCTTGTCTCGCAAGCAATCCTGCCCCCGTAAGGAGACACCCCATGAACACGGCCAGAATTACTTTCCCTGTAATAATACTTACCGTATGCATCCCTAAAATCAATAACACCACTGATAATCCTACTCTCACAATATCTATCGCTGTTTCTCCAATCAAGGTCATTGCTCGTTTATCAGCTTTCATATACTCTTCTCGTCTATTGCTCAGTACCCCTTGTGATAAATTCATAAAAACTGCACTGATTGCGATGATCAGCATATAAATAATATATCCCGTAATGGTATAGTGCCAAATCAGCACTGCCAATGCGATAAGGCTGGTAATGATGGAATAAGTCATAATTTTGGGATAGTGTTTGTGTTGCATATATCTTCCGATCAAAAATGCCGTCAGTAAAGAGATAATTTTCGTCCCAGCCAAGAAAAAGCTGATATTTGCTTCACTGATATCAATCGTATTTGGGATAATTACATTGATTTGTGAAGTCATTCCACTTACGCCGAATAATCCCACCGCAACGATTCGTAGCCAATCCATTTTGTGTAATGCCTGTTTGAGGGAAGTTAGAGAATGGGAAACAAAATGGCTGGTGGTAGAAGCAAGTGAAGCAAAAATAATTGTAATCAGTCCAGAAACCAGAATTAATCCAAAGATAAATTGATAGACTGCTGGACTCTCTCGAACCCTGAAAAGAAATCCACACAGGAGAGAAATTCAGATTCCTAAAATACCGGTCAAAGCCTGCTGGGTAGCAAGATATTTGGGTCTAACGGTATGGTGTACATCGTAGAGATTTATCAATGCTAATCCTGATCGGTAAAAACCGATATTCAATCCATGTAATCCATACGCAAATCGACTCCACTGAGGGAAGAAAAAGAAAATCAAAGCAATCAGTAAAACAACTATTCATGAAATCACAATCGGCGTTTTATGGCTGAATTTAAAGTATTTTGTAAGAAGATTGGTACAGTAAAAGCCAAGCAGTGTTAGGATGAACATCAAAATCGCACCTTTCGCGACCCCTGTGATTCCACTTTCTCCGATTAGTAAGTAGAGGGTGATAAATTGGGTAATCAACAAAAGGGAAATACTATAGGAAGTATTGAAAAGAAGGATTTTTCGTGGGAGTGGTGGCATGGGGAAGGGAAGGAACGAGATATAAATAATACGAGATATAAATAATACGTGATATACATGATTAATCATTTGAAATCAACTTCCCATTATCCAACCTCACAATATGATCCGCATACTGCAAAATACTCTGGTCATGCTCAATCATCAAAATCGTATCCCCCCTCTCCAAAAACACCTTGAGAACAAGCAACAATTTCTCAATATCCTGCATATGCAATCCCACCGTCGGTTCATCGAGAAAATACACTGAATGTCCACGATAATCCTTCAATAAATGCTTGACTAATTTCAGCCTTTGACTCTCTCCTCCCGAAAGGGTATGTGCCGACTGCCCCATTTTCAGATACCCCAACCCAATATCACACATCAACTGCAATTCCTCGGTAATATGGTCAATCTCATGAAAATGTTCCAACGCGTCAGAAATGTACATATCTAGCACCTCAGCTATCGTCTTTCCTCTCCACTTTATCGCCAAAATTTCTGGTTTGTACCTCTTCCCGTGGCAGAGCTCACAAGGCACATAGGTATCAGGTAAGAACTGTAATTCAATCTTTTTATATCCGTATCCATTACAAGATGGACAGGCACCCTTATCAGAATTAAAGCTGAAATAGCTATTATTGAAGCCTAAATACTTCGCCTCACTCGTTCCCGCATATAACACTCTAATTTTATCAAACACATTCACAAACGTAGCAGGACACGAACGTGGCGTTTTCCCTATCGAAGTCTGGTCTACATAAATCGTATTTTTAATCTCTTCATATCCCTGAATTTTATCCACCGCGATATCCTTGTAAAATTCCTGCAAAGCAAGATTTTCAAAATGGGCATATTCTTCCGCTCTCATCACTGGTGCGGCTAAAATTTCCTCTCGTGATAAGCCTTTTTTTAGGAGCTGAAGTCTGATATAAGACTGCACAAACTTTTCTTTATCGTTGAGAAAACGGAAGAGCGTGGTATACATCAGGGTCGTTTTTCCTGCTCCTGAGCTCCCTGTAATCACCGTAAAACTTCCGAGATTTAATGAAACATCAATTCATTTTAAGTTATGTTTGGAGGCTTTATGGATTTTTACTCGTTTATTGGAGGGCGAATGTTCGAAATCCACTTTGATTTTTTTCTCTCCACGGAGATATTTCGCCGTCAGGGCATCAGATTTTAAAAACTCTTCGTAAGGTCCATTAAAAATCATATCTCCTCCAAAATCTCAAGCTCACGGACCAATTTCTACCACCCAATCAGAAGCCTGAATAAATTCTTCATTATGCTCCACAACGATAATCGTATTCCCCATTGCTTTCAGCTTTCTAATGGCTTTTATCGTCTTTTCAATCTCTGGAAGGTCGAGTCAAATCGTCGGTTCGTCTAGCACATACACGATTCCTGTCAGTTTATTTCCCAGTTGTTTTGCTAGTCTCAACCTCTGAATCTCCCCACCAGATAAGGTATCAATTTGACGAATCGTCATCAGATAAGCAAGTCCGAGTTCTTCAATCGTAGAAATTCTATCAAGAAGAGGTTTTGTAATTCTTTGGATGAGAAGTTGTGGATGTTCAGTATGATGAGTGAAGAGTTGTAAAAGGTTTCAAAGTTCTGAAAGCTGAATTTTTTGTAAGTCTCGAATATTGATTTTGAACCTTCCGTCATTCAGCGGACGAGCAAAAGGCAATTCCTTCTGCATAATGAAAAAATTCTTGAAACTCGGCAACGCCTCTACCGACTTTGCAGCCTCTTTGGGAAGTGTCAGGAAGACGTGCAAACTTTCTTTCTTCAACTTAGAACCAAAGCACTCCGGACAAGGTTTCATGTCCAACATCGCTTGAAAATCTACCGTGAGAAGCCCTTTTGCGTACTGCTCTTTGATAATATCCTCCATTCCCTGATAGTACATACTTGTCCATTTTCAACCTGAGGGAACACGTAGGAGTTCGTTATCTCCATACACCACGATATGCAAAAACCGCTCAGGTTGTTCTGCTCGAGATTTGTCGAGATTCATTGAATATTTTTCAGCCAGCTTTCTGAGAATGGCTTGTCCAAGATTGCTATCTCTTCGCGGAAGCACCGCATCTTTGAGTGGACTGCTCGGCTCGATAATCTTTTCAAAATCTACCTGTAAGACTTCCCCTATTCCGTGACAATGCGGACACGCCCCCTCTATCCTATTAGGAGAAAAATGCTGAGTGGTGAATTCAGGATAGGTGATATTGCAGTTTGGACAGAACATTTTATCAGTAAACCGCTGGATAGGGCTGGGTGCGTCAAGACCTCCGCTCACTTCACTCGTATTCAGACGCTTTATCGAAGCGTCCCTATGTTTTCCATTTTTCTTCGTTGAAATTTCAATATTTGATGTTCAAAGTAATTCGGTACTAGTGGTATCTTCCGATACCTCTTCTGAAATCTTATTAAAATCTTCTGTAATCTCACTTACCCAAACTCAAAACTTCTTACTCTCTCCCAAAATCTTGATAATATCCTCTTTTAACCTTGGTATTCTTTGCTCTTCTAATGTCACACGATCATAAATTCCATATACTTTCAAAGGGAAATAATCGTCAGCTACTACAGGGTCTTCAAGGTAAAAATATTCGATGGGGGCTGAAAATGCACTTCATTCAGCTTTTTTCTTCTTTGTTTTCTTTCCTGTGACGGCTTCTTCTTTGGATTCCTCTTTTACTGATATTTCTGCAACAGTCTCAGCTATCAAGAGATACCTCGTAAATCCTGTCCCTTTCTCTACTTTCAGTTTATTATTCTTCACAAATTTTTGCAAATCAGCTTTGGTATTCAGACTTCCAGACTCTTTCAAAAGATAGAGCTTTTTACCCATATACTGCTCCTGCAACTGTGAAATAATCAGCTCCACCGTCTGCGGCTTGATAGGATTTCCACAGTTATAACAATAACAATCCCCCACCTTCGCAAAAAGCAACCTGATATAATCATCAAGTTCAGTCAACGTCCCAACGGTACTTCTATTATTCCCCCCTCTCTTGTTTTGTTCTATCGCAATTGCTGGCGATAAGCCAGAACAATACTCGATATCGGGCCTTTCTCAAAGATTAAAAAACTGACGGAGATAACTAGAAAGACTTTCAATATAGCGAAATTGCCCCTCCTTGTAAATCGTATCAAAGGCAAGGGATGATTTTCCACTTCCTGATACTCCCGTAATGGTGATGATTTTATTTTTGGGAAGGGTGAGGTCAATATCTTTGAGATTGTTGGTTTTTACCCCTTGAAAGACGATTTTCTCGGCAAGGGAAGCGTAGTCTTCGTACAACATGTCAGACGGGATTTCGGTCAGCTTTTTAGCTGATTTTTGAGTTAGTTGCATAGAAGAAGGAGTTTTATCTACAGGTTTTGCAGATTTTTTAGGGGTTGGCATAGAGGGAGAATGCTGAGTAAAATAATTATAAGTTAGCAAGATCGATGGTTTCCTTGAGGATATTACCGTAAGCGTCTTTTACGCTCACTTCTACGGTGTCTGCCGTGGTGGTAAAGGTTGCTACTCTACTTGGAAAATCGAGGATTTTTTCTCCATTTGCAGAAACCGTTCCCCCGACAACGGAAGAGAGACTATCATTGAAGATCAGTGTCACTTTATTCTCTCCTTCTGTTCTGGTGATTTTTGATTGTTCCTTGGAAAAATAAGGAGATTCAGTATCTGTAGACTGGACGGTAATGCTAATAGTAGATTGATTCATCGTCCCTGCAGTAGTGAGGGCTTGGAGAGTAAGGTCATGCGTTCCTGGAGCCACACTTGAAAGATCCAACAGCGTAGAAGCTAATTCTTCTTTGGTACTTACCACATTTTTGGTAAAGACAGGGACCCCTTCGATTAAAGCAGTAATCGTTTTCAAGTAGTCAGGACTTTTGATAGAGTACATTAATTCTGGCTTGAAAGAGACTTTCCAAGTATTTTGAGGAGAGAGGAAAGAAAGCGTGATATTTTCATCTTTGGCAAGTGATCTATTTTCACAGTAGTCTTTCGGATATTCTCGCAGGATATGGAGAGGGCTCAACGTTGTACGAGATCCTGTATCTGTTGGAGTAGCCAGAGCAGACTCTTTGAAGTAATGTTTGATATCTTCTGCATCTCTCTGATTTGGCATAAAAGAAGATAGACCTTCTACGACATATCCTTGTTTGAGTTGTTCTTGAGGAGTAAGCGGGCTAGCCAAGCCCAAACATAATGCATCATATTCCAGAGAGGAGATCGTTCCCTCTAGAGTTGCAGGAAGGTTTTGAGCGTATCCTACGGTAGCAACCTGCAATTCTGTAGGAGTATCTTCGGTGGCAACTTTTCCTGTAAGTTTAGAAATACTCAAGGTAGCAGTATCCAGATTTGGGATTTCTCTATTGGTGATAAAGTTTCCTGCTAGGAGTTCTTTAAAAAGCTGTTTGATCGGATCGGCATGGATAGTCCCTCCGAAAGCGTTAGCATTCATTGGAGCAGCATTAGCGTTTCCTGCTCGCATCAAAATCAAATTGTCTGGGGTGTAGGCAGCTAACCATCCATCTCTAGGACGATTTCCTCTATCCGTTTTTACATTTGAAGTTCCTGTTTTGAGAGCATAGGTGAGTCCTGCAACATTAAATTTACTTACCCAACCTGCTAACCTATTATTAGGATCAGAAAGGATTTTTCGCATCAAGTATTTAACTCCGTCTGGGACTAAATCCGTTTCTTTTTCTCTTATTTCCTTTTGATAAATCAGAGAACCATCAGATGCAGTAATCTCTAGTATTGGATTGAGTTCTGCTGGAGTGGAAGTAGTGAGATACGAGTAAGCTTCTGCGAGCTCTAGCATTGTTACCTCCCCTGCCCCTAAAGCCAAAGGATATCCATAATCTCGATTCGTCAAAATTCCAGAAAGTCCGAGCTGTTGGAAATACGGTTTTACTACTTCTTCACCGCCTACCGCTTCAAAAAGTTTTACGGAAGGAATATTTCTACTATGTCCAAGGGCATATTTTAAGGGGAGTATTCCTTCAAATCTATCATCAGCATTATTTGGTTTATCTGGTCCTACTTGGAAAGGGATATCATAAATCGGAGTATCAATCGTGAGAGGAAGTTTCTGAAATCCGAGAGCGTATAATAACGGTTTGATAGAGGATCCTGACTGTCTAGGCTTACGTACCATATCATTTTGTCCCTGAATCTCGTCATTGAAATAATCAATGGATCCGATATAGGCAAGCACATCTCCATTATTCGTATCCATATAGAGCATTGAACTATTGGTGGCTCCGTTGGAGTAGAGAGTTCTTTCGTTAGCTTTGAAGGCTTCTTCAGCTTTTTGCTGGATTGCGTAGTCAAGCGTAGTTTTTACAATCATTCCCCCTTTGAGGACAGCGTCTTCTCCATATTGTTTTTCTAGTTGTTCTTTGATCCAAAACACAAAATGCGGGGCTTTAATCGGGAAAGCACTAGATTGGAACGTCACATCGAGTCCATCCATATACGCTTGTTTCAGCTCCTCTGCAGAAATATAGTCATCATCAAACATTCTGCTCACGACAACATCTTTTCTTCCATTAGTGTATTTTACATAATATTCTTTTCCCTCTGAGAGGATAGAAAATGATCCTAATCCTACCAAAAATCTGGTGGAAGCATTATCTCCTTTTTTGCTGGAGAAATCAGCATTTTTGATGGCATCTCTAAATTTGGTGATAATCTCCTGTTTTAGATTCCCTTCAAAAGGATAGGTTTTTTCGCTACCATCGGTGATCGTAAAATATCCCATCAAATTTTTCCTTCCCTCTTCTTTGAGCGGACTGTAAAGAGTTGGACTTTTTGGTAAAGAAGCTAAGATAGCTGATTGTAGCACCGTGAGCCCAGAGGCAGAAACTCCAAAATAGGCTTTGGAGGCAGCTTCAATTCCAAAAGAATTATTTCCTAGCTCAATATAATTTAGATATAACTCCAAGGTTTCGAGTTTCATCTCTCTTTTGATTTCCGCATTGGAGAGTCCAGATTTTTCAGCTTTGATCTGTTTTTGGAGCGTAGTATTAAGCCTTTTGGAGAGGACAATCTGACGAAGTTTGTAAGCCACTCTTTTGGTGAAAGAGGCCCCTACCCCCGCTTTGAGATTGAAAACATTAGTCATCAACTGCTGAGGTAGAGTGGAAGCTCCTCCCTTTCTGGTGATAGCTGCACGGAAAATTCCCCATGGATCCAAGCCCTCGTGTTCCCGATAACGCTGATCTTCGATCGCCACAATTGCATCAATCATGTGCTGACTGATATCGGAAATGTCTACATATTCTCTATTTTCATCAAAAAGTTTGTAGAGTTCTATCCCATTTCTATCGGTGATAATAGTCGCCTGAGAAAAGGTCATATCTTTGACTTTGCTGACATCAGGTAATTCACTGAAGACTTGTAATTGCATCCAGATCGCCCCTGTAATGATCCCGCAAATGATGAAAAACAAAGCTATAAGTCAGATCGTTTTCCCG
>JAITGP010000016.1 GCA_031280545.1 Candidatus Peribacteria bacterium | reverse complement strand
CTTTTGACTCAATATTTAAGAAATTTTGGATTTCCTTTCTCATCTCAGCACCACTTGGATATTTATTTCCAATTTCAAGTTTATTGGGAATTGTTATTTTTGATTCAACAGAAAACTGTGGAGTCTTAGTTGACGTAAGCTCTTGTGAATATTCAACTGGTAGTTTTTCTCAAAATCCCATTATTCCTCAAACATAGCAAGTAAAGAATCTAAGAGTGCTTCCGCCTCTTTTCTATCGACTTCCATGGCCAAATTATGTTGTTTCAATGTTTTGATTTGTTCATAGATTTTTTGTTGCTTTTCCTTATCTTCGATCTTTTTCACTTGATCATAAATTAACTTAAGCAGTTCATCTGCTAAAGTATCATCTTCTGCCTCTTTTACTAAAATCATAAAACCCTCTGCCAAATCTCGATATCCGACGAGTTTTTCTAATATTTCAATCAAGGCCTGTTTTTTATTTGCTTCCATAGGAATATGGTAAAGATAAAATGCTAACCTAAGTATAGTCAGATTTTATTTTTTTGCAAATTTCCTATAGCTTTTTTATTGTTGGAGAAAATGATGCAAAACTTTGACCTTTTTTGAAGTAATTCCTAATCCTTCAGTAATGAAAGTTTCCATGTAATCAGAGGGCACGAGATGGAGGTCTACAGACGATTTTAAGATATTAATCAGACTTTTGAGTCGAAGATATTTACAATATACTGCGATTTTATTGAAAAGTCCTTTCTTTTGAGGTCAAGCTAAAAAATGCTGAAGATTCAGAGGAGTTTTGATTTCTGTGATGGCAGAAACTCTACTAGGATATGGCGTGAAATAGCCCAAATCATGATACATCATCCAAATTTTTGGTGAAGATGAAGGAGCGTTTTGTTGAAAGGAAGTAGCAACTTTTACCACATTCCCTCCTAAATGACGAAGCAATGAATTAAACCAAATAATATCAGGTTTTTCTGTTTGTAGAAACTTCTTAAACTTCTTTGCACTCCAAAAATTCAGCGGAGCGGTAATCAATCCTAACCGCATAGTTATTCTTCCCCAGATTCCTTTGGGAAGATCTCCTCCTCGCAACATCACTTGATGTCCTTGGGATTCCAGCAAAGCTTTCACGTCGTGAAGATAGGTTTCGATTCCTCCGATTTTATTGATAAAATCGCTGACTAGGACTATTTTTTGAGGAGAGGAATGGGATGAAGTTGAAGCTGAAATAAAAAGAGCCAGAAAATGCTGATACCAAGCTTGTGCCGAGTAGTCTGCGACGATGGTCTGCATTTTCTCTTTTTTGGTAGTAGAAGAATTTTGAGCTTGGTGATATTCGATACAATGGAGCATTCTCTCAGCAGAGGTTTTCCCTTTGTAGGTGAAAAGATTGTATTCTGGCAAAATAAAGGGAGCTATTCAGCCTTTTTTGTATCCTATCACTGGGATTCCTCGTGACAGTGCGTTAAGTGCCGAAAGTCCAAACGTTTCCAAACACTCTGAAGGCATCAAGCAATAGTCGATATTTCCTAAGTAAGACTGGATTTTTTCTAAGGTCTGCCAGCCAAAATAATGCACATTTTTTTGCTGAGTAAGGGAAAGGAGTTGTGATTCTAAACGTCCTGTTCCAAAAATAAAAAATTCTGCTTGAGGCAATTTTGGGATTAACTCCAGTACTGCATCAAATCCTTTCTCTGTTTCTAGTCTCCCATAATAAAGGATCCCCAGCATTTTAAGTTAGTTTATCAATGTAAAAAGTACCTCTTTTGCTTTTTCCAACTGGTTGTCTTTTTGCTTTTCGGTGTACAACTCTTTATCTCGTTTAACTTCGAAATTTGGGAGTATCCCCGTATCAGCCACATTGACGTGCTGTGGAGAAAACCATTTTCCAACGGTATATTTCAAGCTAGATCCATCATCTAGTGCAGTAAAAGTCTGAATGGTTCCCTTGCCAAAGCTCGGCATTCCCACTACAGGAACTCCTCTTTCCTGCAAGGTTAAAGCGATAATTTCCCCTGCAGAAGCGGTGAGCTGATCAATCAGCACCACCAAAGGGATATTTTCCAATTCCCCTTTTCCCGTCGATTTTAAATTCATTGATTCAAAAGCATGATATTCACTTTGGACCGTAATCTCTCCTTTAGGTAAGAAATGCCCAAGAAATTTTGATGCCTCTTCCAAATATCCCCCACCATTCCCTCTCAGATCTAGAATAATTCCATCGTAGTGGTCATCCATTAGTTCTAGGAATTCGTTGATGAAGAGTTTAGTCGTATGGTCTGAAATGCTCGAAATCTCGAAAAGTCAGATTTTTTCTCCCTTTTCTTCCAAAAGTTTTGCAACTACAGAAGGGATTTCAATAGTGTCTCTCATAATTTTTATGGGGAATTCCTCAAAATGCCCCGTTTTGCTCTGCCTCTGAATAAGCAAGTTGACCTCGGTTCCCATCTCCCCTCTAATCAGAGAAACCGCTTCACTAGTCGAAAGCTCTTGAGTGCTCCCCGTCTCAATATACAAAATTCTGTCCAAAGGTAGTAATCCTGCCTTATAAGCAGGTCCATTTTTGATAATTTCTTCAATTTGCACGTAGGTATCTCTTTTTTCTATAACCGCTCAGATTCCGCTGATGCCTGTTTCTTCACGCAAAGCATTGAGGAGTTCAGTATTTTCCTCTGCTGTGAGATAATTCGTATAAGGGTCATCCATGCCTGCAACATAAGCTTTAAGTGAATTTTCTTGCATTTTGGATTGAGCACCAGAAAGCTGATCGGGAGCAATATATTCTGTAGCTAGAAGAGCATTAATCGCGTTGAGTTTTTCGTAAAAGTCTCCTGAATTCAGCGTTTTATAGGATTTTACCCCTTTTGAAAAGTTTCCAGCAGTAAACAGCATTAAAAATCCTACTCCTAAACACATTCCGAGTAGCAGAAGAAAAAGGGTATTGAACAGTTTTTTAGCAGAAGCACGACTCATTATCACCTAAGGGAAAATAAAATCACTAGTATGCTTGTAAGTATATGATTTCTAGAGGGAAATTCTAGAGCAAGTTTTTTCTTAAAAAAAAATCTTTCGCTGATTGCCAACGGAAAACCCTATGGGAGAGCCGGGATTCGAACCCGGGACCTTATCCTTAAGAGGGATCTGCTCTACCAACTAAGCTACACTCCCATGTTTTACTATGGAAATAGGTATACATATTCACCGTAAAAATGCAACCCCTTATCAGATAATTTGCTCTATCCATGGAAACATCTTGCGAAACAATACGAAATAACTAAAAGCATAGTTGTTTTATTGTAGATATTCCCCAAGATGTTTCTCCTCTCCTTCGCACTCTCTATCGCCATGTATACGATTTTTCTCAATGCGAAATTGGGTATTACGATTTCTCTCGTGCTATTTGGAATCTTTCTCGTGGGAAGTGGAATTTTTTGTCTGATAAGGAAGAGGAAAAAGGCTGAATGATTTTGGAAACCCTTTTGAAAATTCGCTCTCTTCGTCTTCCTCTGAAATTTCCTCGCCTTACTCGTTGTCTGTGGAAGTTTGCGGAGAAAAGACACAGAATTTTTGAAAAGGTTCTGATGAATTGATTCAGCTTCTTGGATTGCTCCGTCCTCCGCTTCGCTTCCTCCTCGCAATGACAGTAAGACACGGCAACGCCTCAACAGCTTCTGAACCATCACCGACACGCAGAAATATCACACTTACCTTTTTGAAGATGAAGAGGGGAAAGTCTGGCGTTTAAGCTCCAACAGGACTTACCATATCGGAGATCAGCTTTTTCTGTCTGCTAGTATAAAAGCACTAGACACGAGCGTTGTCTTCGACCGTACGTTTATTCCTCCGCGGAAAGCGGAGTTTTGGGACTATCAGTTTAATTATGATAAGTGGATTTTTATGAAAGGGATTGACGGGACGGCGTACGAAAAGACCGCCTTATGGGTCAATCCTGAACAGCAAGGAACGATGAATGGCAAGTCCCCACCAGAAAAAAAACTCTGACTGATTGACCATGCGAGAGCAGGAATGCAGGGCTATGTGGAGAAGATTTTTGGAGAAAATCAGTATGCTGGGTTGCTACTGGGGTTGCTGATTGGGGACAAGTCACTGATACCGAGCGAACAATATGATACGTTTGTAGATAGTGGCTTGGTGCATATTATCGCGGTGAGCGGGGGGAATATTGCGATGGTTGTCATTCTGCTTTCTTTTCTGTTGAAATGGGTGCCGCTGTATGTCAGGAATGGGTTGATTTTGCTGATGATTATTTTTTATGCGATGATTTGTGGGGGCGATAGTAGTGTGGTGAGAGCTGCGATAATGGGATGTCTGACGCTGATTGCTTTGTTTCGATGAAGGGAAGTGTCGGTTTGGAGGGCGATGAAGTATGCGTTCGTACTCATTCTGCTTTTTAACCCTTTTAGTCTGATGTATGATGTAGGGTTATTGCTGAGTTTTAGTGCGATTATCGGGATTGTGTTGTTTCAGAAGATTACGGAAGATTTTTCCTGAAGATTACAGAAGATTGACGGTTTGAAGAATGATAAAAAGAAGAAAAAAGGCTGATTTTTGCAAAGTAAATTTTGGAAAGAATACTTGACACCGACGATTTGAGCAAGTTTGGGGACAGCTCCGATTTTGATGTTTTTTATGAATGGGGTTAATGTGGTGGGGATTTTGCTGAATGTGATTATCGTTCCGCTCATTCCTGTGGTGACGATTTATGGCTTTGCGTGTCTGCTCTTGTATGCGATGGTGTTGCGGAGTGGTTGGGTACGAGTGGAAGTGCTGTTGATGAAAGTGATTTACTGGCTGTCGGAATTGGGGGCGAAGTATGCGATTTTTGTGCAGGCGAGAAGTTTAGTGGCGAAGTATGTGTTGGTGGTGCTGTTCGTGGGGTTGGGGATTTTGTGGTATAGGAGGGTGATGAAAAATGGAGGAAAAGAAAAATCGGAAGTATAATTGCTCCCGATTTCCGTAATTTTAGTCAAAGATAGTCTAAATCTAATCAAGTGTCCAATAATAAAATTGGGTATATTTTCCACTCCATTTTGCTTTTTTGCTGTTCATCAAGTTTAGAATCTCATTACGATCCCAATCTTCACACTCTAATGGTAAATCAACTGTTGTTGTATGAAGAGAAGCACCATACCTACTGTCTTCAGGATTACTATAGTACTCATAGCCACGAGGATTTACGGCATAACATCCGAAACATTCTTCATCGTTATTATCAATATATTTATGAAAGGAGTTTGTATCAATCCTAATTATATTTCCATTTTCAGTAGAAAAATTTTTAACTTGAGTGTTATTCAGAGATTCATAATCTTCTATTATCTTTTGGAAAGCTTCTTCTTGTGTAGAATGTCTACTATCCAACTCTATTGAACCATCATCACGTATGTGATAATCTTTTTGTTTTTTCTGTGCTTCGGTATCATTCTCTCAAGAATTTAAAGCTTTCTTTAAATCTTCTTTCTCAGTAAGATATTTTTTTAATCCACGAACCATTTCTGGTGTTCGGCTATTATGATAATAAAAATCACCAAGTTTTTCATCAGAAGGACCAGCAAGTGCATTTTCCCAACCTTCCCAAGAAGCTTCAGAACGTTCTTGCATATGTCCTTCATATTTATCTCCTCCATCTTCACTCCGTGATCATCGTGCATAAGAAACTAATGATATTCCCTTTTCATTGAGTGACTTTGCAATCGCTTTATTTGAAGCACCAGAATTTAGTACATCAATTACTATACTTGTATAATCTTCTGTATCCTCATTTTCTTCTTTAAATTCATATAAATAATCTAATATTTCGTGTGCTTGTGTATTTATATCTTCCTTTTCTTTCAAAGCAAATCAAAAGTGTTCTTTTAAATAATTTTCCCAATTATTTATTACTCCTGCTGCTTGATAATCAAACATTTGCCCCATTTCATCAAAATCTTTTTTATACGACCAATATAACTCTTCATTTGGAGTTTCTTTTTCGTTATTTGCTATTTTTGTATTAGATATTCCATCAAACAATCCTGAAACATCCACATCTTCATCAGTTTTTGGAAGATATAAAATGAAGTAATTCATCTCTGTATCTCAACGAATATCCATTACACGATCTGCAATATTACTAACTTCAGAAACATAACTGCTATATAAACGATCTTCGCCATCTCTATCCTGATCGTCCAAGGCTGATACTTCTTCCAGAAACGATTCCTTTATTGCACGGAGTTCTTCCATAATTTCCCATTGTTCTTTTTGTGCTTCCGTATAATTGTTTCAGGAATTTAATACTTCTTGAATATTTCCTTTTCTTTCCTCTGCAAGTTCAGGAAATTTTGCTTTTAGTTGCTTTTGCGTAGTTTTTGATAAAGATTCTCCTAAGGTAGTCATTGTGGTAATAGTAAAAAGATAAAATAATTTATACTTCATAAGTATACTCAACATAATAATAATAGCAAATTTTTTCCGACTTTTTTTCAAAAAATCTTCCCGATTTCTCGGGAAGTTCGCTTTCTCATTCAGTTATCCTTTTTATTGGGTTTCACAACAACTTGCTTGATTGTCCTATCAAAATCACTCTCAAACATTTTCATCTCTCTATCTCTATACCTCTTAAATTCCTGTTCAGCTTTCTCTATTGCTTGTTGATGAGAAATTCTCCTTATCTGATAAAATTTCCATTTTTAGAAGAAGAAGTTGGTCATCTAAATAGGTAATCCATTCCTGCATAGACATTGGATTTAGAGAAATAGCCTGCAATTCTGCATAATCCAAAAACTGGGAAGAGAGGAGAACCCTCAAGTTGAACTAACAAGAAATTCTTGTGAGTTGGATTTTTTTGTAATTCTTTATCTTTATAGATGTTTTCGATATGCTGAGCAATATTTTGCTGAATTGATATTAGTGATACCGTTTTCATCTTGATAGAGGAGAAATTGGTTTGTAGGCATTTTTTGCAAATGAGAAAATAATAAATCTGACTTTAGATTACCATTTCAAACTTTATTTGCAAGAGATTTTTCATTATTTTTTGACAGATTTATACCTACTTAATCAACAATTGCTTCAACTTTACATTCCGATTTTGTTCTTGTAAGATGATTATTCAATATTAAGGGAAATCTTTTTTGTCTCTCGACCAGCAATATTTTTAAGTTTTTCAATAACTTCATCTAATACCTTATTTTGCATAAAATATTGCTCTGTTTCTACATTAGGAAAAGTTGCTCAATTAAGTAAATTTAATGCTTCATTAGCATTTTCTTTATCGTTAGGTTTAAGTCGTTTATATACTTTTGGATAATCCCATTCAAATCATCCTTTAGGGTCTCGCATCATTACTCCTGATTCATCATTATAAGAAAGATAATTGTATCCTAAACACCAACCATTTGATAAAATGATATATTTACTTCTTGTATGATTTGCTAGGATTGTTTCTAATTCATACTTGTTTTTAAATTCAGCTTCTTCGGCAAAGATTTTCCTTTCTTTTTCCTCTTTTTCTTTTTTTTGAGTTTTGCCTTTAGAAGTAAGAGAGTCTAAAAGGTTAAGCGTTTCTTGAATTTCTCTATCAACATTTACATTTCTATGACGAGCTTGATATGCTTTTGTAAGACGGTTTTTAAAGTGTTCTCCAGAAACAAAATTTTTAAGAAGTTCAATTTGGTTATCCTTGAGGTAATCTTCCGTATTTACTCATTTAATGTAAAATTTTCTCGCACCCCTTCTATCGGGCAAGACAGCGAGTTGTTCTTCAGTGTTTTTGTTTTTTTGTGAGATAATGATTTCTTTAGTCATGGTATTAGTTGGTAAAAGGTTAAAAAGCAATACAATGAATAGTACCTTTTCCCTTTCATAAAAAGCACTCCCATTGATGAAGTGCGTATAATCTGAGTAATTTACTAGTGATAGTTTTACCGTTAGATTAATCAGCAACGGAAGTGCTTCATTTTCTAACGAAATGTAAACTACCAAAAAAGTATCGAAATACCCCACTGGTAAATTACTTACAAAATTATACGCAAATTAATAATATGGATTTTTTCTAGAAATGCAAATTTTGAATGATAAAAAGAACAATCCGTGACAAATCGTCACAATCTTACCTCGTAATTACACAAAACAATCTGATTTTTCTCTTGAAATAAAAATGACTATTTAATGTTTAATCTAATGCCTGCAACACCCGTAATGGACGGGTCTTTAATGGGTCAACCGTATCTCGCTTGCACGAATGCAGAAAGGTTTTTAGTCAAATCGTGGACATATTCTGCCTCTCCTCAAAAAGCTTTACCTTTAATATCTGCTAATACCCAAGCACTAGCTTTTCAGCTTTTTCCTATCTTTCTATCTAAACTAAGATATAGTTCAGCATCTGCTCAAAATTTACCTCCCTCTTGGGTCAAGGGAAATGCACCGAAAGCATACCCACCACTTTCCGTTCTTCCTCTATAAGTAAGTCCTAACCGAGCTTTGTCGTTGTTTGTACTGGTGAATTGGTACACTCAATCCAAATTTACTCCTTTATATACTGCTTTGTTGGCTCGGAAAAATCCCCCAGGTTGTTTTCCATTAGTTAAATCAAGCTGTGCATAAATGTCCGTTTGCAATTTTCCTCACTTAAAGAAAGAGCCTCCTCCTTGAAGTCTTGTTGCAGAAAAGGTTTCTCCACTTGTTTCCAGTCCTAATCATTGAGAAAAGGATAACCAAGCCTCGTTTTTGATAGCTTGTTCAGTTTCTGTTTTAGCTTCCTCCACTTCTTTTTGGGAATTTTCAATTTGTTCTGATTTTTCTTTTTCTTCCACGGTTTGTGGTGGAGTATCAAATACTTCTGGCATTGGAATAAGGATAAAAAATTAAAAGCACCCGAGCAAGTGGGGTGCAAATAACCAATATATCTAGAAATAAATCTATCTACGCGATTAAACCACAAGCAAGAGTGCTTTGATTTCGCGAAAATAGAAAATTTCTTTGAGTAGTTCAAAAGAACTTTATTCTAGATACTGTTATTTGCGATTTGATATTACCTATCAGCAATAAAAAGTCAAACCAAAAACTCTATAAATCCAACAGATTATCTCAAAAAATTGAGAAAAAGAGATACTGACTTAGGAATGTACCTAGGGACAAATTGTCCCCAGGTAGAAATGCAGACAGAAACTGGAAAATCAAGAATGACACTCGCAGGAAATGCAAAACACCTCTTTCGTATCATTCAATCTATACCTTCCCCATAAGAATTTATAATATATCTTACAGACTTTTTTTACTCTTTTCTTTAAACAAATAATACGAATATACCGCTGGCAAAATGACGATACTCGCGACAACCAACAAGAATGCTCGGAGCGGATAGACATTGCATATCCCTGCTAACGCGAAGAGAATTCAGCTTATGACGAAGATTTTCCCTCAAAATCTGGAAGTCTTATTTCGGATTTCTTCATCATTTAGTGTTCGTGGAAGTTTGATACCGATGAAGAAGTTTTGCTTGATTTTTCCCAGATAATTCCCGATGATGATAAATAGTATCCCTACTCAAATGATTATGAATGTTCCAATATTTACTTCGGGGTGCTGTATCACATACAAGGACACGAAATACACATACGCAAGGAAAATGATGATGGCTCGTTGCAGGAGTTCTCGTGTTTTTTGGAATTTTTGATAATTTTCTTTTTTCGGGTCTATCTTCTGCAAGAAAGGAAATCAGAGGATAAATGCTAAAACAAGGAGCGGGAATAAAGCAACGGCTACGAGTTTATTACTTCGTTGGTTGGGAGTGCCGTCAAATCCTCGATGAGTAGGCACTTGGTCTGGAAAGAGAGTATAGCAATACGCCCCGGCTAGCACCATTAGCAACAAAATAGCTCGTTTAAAAATCTGATTTTTTTTCATTTTCCTATAGGGGTAAGAAATAAATTAGGTATCTTTATGGATAAACCTATACAGTCCTTGCAAAACTTCTTCAACAACGCTCATATTGAGAGAGTAATAAATATATTGTCATTTTCTGGTATCGATTACGAGTTCCGCCCTTTTGAGAATATCTAAATGATGAGACAAAGAAGCCTGAGTAATAGTAAAATGCTGAAGCATTTCGCTGACCGACATATCTTTTTCTTTCAACAATGCTAAAATTTTTCTCCTATTTTTATCTGATAATGCTTTAAATATGTTATCCATTCCATATATTGATATATAGATAAACATCTATATATTAAGGATAGGAAAAAGAATTGCAAGAGATTTTTTGTTATAGTGTTTATTTCTTCATATACGATTTCAAAGTCTTCCAATTAAATGCGATATGGAAAATCGCCATAAGAGTGAAGACAATCCCTGCAATCGTATGGATAATTTTCCCCACCTCTCCCACATATGACTCAAAGAAAAGGTCCATAATCGCTGTGATCGGCAACAGAAGGAACGATACGAACAGCACAATAGAAACGATTGCTCTTTTTTTCATAGATAGCTAATAATGAGATAAAATATCCCTACTCAGATTTCAGGTTTGAAAGGACAGCTTTTTTAGTTTCAGAAGCCAAAATTTTATAGAGTAGGAGAAGCTCAATACAGGAAATTAGAAGCGAACTTCCTCCTGCACTAATAAAAGGAAGCGTCACTCCTGTGTTAGGGATAATTTGGACATTTACCCCAATATTTACAAAGGTCTGCACCATCAGAATCGAGATAATCCCCACTCCAATCATTTTGCTCTGAGGATCACGAATACGTTGTAAATTTTTGAGGAAGTAAAAGAACATCCAACAGTACAAAAAAATCAGAATCAGATTCCCGATAAACCCAACCTCTTCAGAATACGCTGAAAAAATGAAGTCACTCTGAGCTTCTGGAATATATCAGAATTTTTGTAAGCCTTTTCCATACCCTTTTCCCAAGAATCCTCCTCCTCCGATGGCCATGAGTGCTTGCTCAGGTTGTCGTCAGGTTTTTTCTTTTTGGGCATCCCTAGCCTCTTGGTTCATTTCGAAAAAATAGGAAAATCTGTCTTTGATATAGCTGAGATTAGGATTGATAATATAGAGAGAAAATGCAGCAAAGACTCCTGCTCAGATTCAAATTGCGAGGATGGAAACGGTTTTTTTAATACTAAGTCCTGCATATCGTACCATAATCAAGGCCGTGATTCCCAAAATGAGGATCGTCCCAAAGTCTGGAATAAAGAGGAATATCGCGTAAAGTAAGGCATTGATAACGATGAAATTGAGGAGAAACTGAGTGCTCTTCATGAAGTCTTTTTTACGAAGCAACCGAGAGGACAAAAATAGCACATAGGCAAGCTTGAAGATTTCGGAGGGTTGCATACTCGGCAAACCAGGGAGGTTAATTCGTCCTTTTGCAATTGTTCCATAACTATCTCCCAAGCCCGTAAATACCAAACACTGAAAAATAAATGCCACGACCAAAGCAACGATTGCAAATTTATGGCTTTTGATGATTTTAAGGGGGAATTTCCGTACCAAGACCATCGCTACCACAATGTAGATTAAGGCTTTGAGTTGCTGGTAAAAGAAATAATAATTGGTAGGATCGGAAAAATTTACGGATTTTAGAGTCATAGAAAAAGATTCGTAAATACTTACGCTATATACTGCGAGCAGTCCTCGGATAATAAGTATAACTCCGTTGATAAGTAATTGCATGTTTTTATATATACTTTTCTGCTTAGCAGTTGCAACACTTCCTTATGAATGCACTTCTGCACTCCTTTTTACTCTATTCATAATAGAGTAGCCAATACCGATTTCGGGGAGTTTTTCTACATACAGGATGTCTACTCCTTCTTTATCAAAATAATGATAAAAATCAAAAAGTGCATGAGCACAGGTTGCTAAATTCTTGTGTGTCCCTCGAATTTTGATCAGAGTCGTGTCTCGGAGGGGAGCTAGTTCGGTTCGATATTTTTTGGTAAATTCTCTAGTGAGGAGCATTCAGATTTTTTTTGATGGTGGAAAAATCATGTCGGCTGGGGCATCAATGAGACGTACTGTCCCTGAAATACTGTAGTGCTTATATCTCATCCCTGGAGAAAGCTCAGGATTATCGGTGGTATATTCTACGGGGATTTGATAATTAAACACGGAATCCAAATCTTCTTTGGTAACGAATCCTGGACGGAGAATGAGGATCTTATACTTTCCCTCAGAAGAGGAAGTTTGAACAACACGAACAACTGTCGATTCAATTCCTGCTTCACTTTCTCCTCCATCAATGATCATAGGGACATTTTCTCCTAGGTTATCATACACCATTTCGGCATTGGTAGGGCTCGCTTTTCCGGAGATGTTCGCACTCGGAGCAGCAATTGGCAATCCTACTGTGGTGAGCATATTTTGAGCGATTTCATTACTTGGAAGTCTAATTCCTACTAGAGGTACCTTACAGACAATCGGGGAAATATTGTTTTTTTTAGGTAAGAGCAAGGTAATTGGTCCAGGCATGAGCTGGTCAATAATCGTCTGCTGAATTTCGTTTTCTATAAAAGCGTAGTCAGAAATCTGATTTTTATTTCCTAGATGAACAATCAGAGGATTATCGTTTGGTCTCCCTTTTAACTGAAAAATTTTCTCTGCAGCGGTACTAGAGAGAGCATTCGCTCCCAGTCCATAAATCGTTTCTGTTGGGAAAGCGACAAGCTCATTGTTTGAGAAAAGTTCCTTGGCTTTGAGGTAGGTGGTGGAGGTGGGTAAATAGATGTTAGACATATCGGGGAAGTATACACATTTTAGCTTCTTTTTTCAATCGTTTTTTCTCTCTAGCGGTAGAGATTAAATTTCTCTCCTGCATAATCCATTCAAAAACCAAAACCAGCTCCTATGATCCCTCCGATTAGAGCGAAAAGAAAAATCATTCCCCATCTAAATCTCTCCACATTCACTCCCTGTTTAAAATTAGCTTTATAAATCTCTTTAGTAATGGAGAGAATTTCTTTTCCCAAAGCTTTGGCTTCTTTCTCAGAAGTAGCATGGTGAACATATCCTTTATTGATAAATTCTTGGATTTTTTGATTGAGAAGAGGGACTTTGTCCTGAGTAAGCTGAATAGCATTCAGCATTTCGTTGATACTTTTTTCTATATCTTTTCCCAATTCGTAGGTAGTTTCAGCTACTTGAAATTCCTTTGGTCCACTATCATAATGACTATAGGTTTTATAATGGGTACTTTTTGCGGTTTTTTTTGCTATGTTCCACTGCTCGGAGCTGGTATGCAGTTTTGGATATTGGGATTTAACATGATTAGTAGCATTCATTATCGTAGAGCCTGTATATCGAGTATTTGCTATGGAGAGAAGAGCTTGTGCATCTAATCTTTCAGAGGCTTTCATATTTCTGCTTTTTTCTGCAGCATACTCCCCGTCTGCGTTGGTTTGTGAAGCTGTTTTCATAGACTCTGTAAGATGAAGTTCTGGAATTTCCAAAAATAAGGTAGTAAGTTGCTGAGCTCAGCGTTCTCCCTCTTTTTTATCATAGTCATATTTGTGAGTGGTATCGTCATATACTTCTTCGGTATAGGTTTCTATATGAGATTCTCCGTCAGCATCGGTGACAGTTCTGGTCCTCACTTCCGTGTGATAATTATCAATGTGGTGATCCTCCCAACTCTTCCCCATAGAAGTATTGGCTCCAGAAAGCTGGTTACTTGTTTTGTAATAAGGAAGAAGTACCGCTTTAGTAGAGGGAATATAACTTGGTACTTTAATTAGGAGATCTTGTAAATTATATTCATATATATATCTTAAATCATAGGCATCATAAATATTTCTCGCATATATTTCCGTATCTTTCCCGGGGATAAAAGGACGCTGTGCGTCATTGTAGGCTTCAAAGATTTTCATACATAAATCGTTGAGCATCATACTATAATTTGCTATAGGTCAGATTTCTTTCCCTTCTCTGATAGCATCTCTTTGAATTTGTCCAATCTCAGAAAACGCAAGAGGAATTTTCTCTGAACGTTTAAGTTCATTATTGGTTTGGTAGTATGTTCAGCTCCCAAGTCCCAATACTGTGAGAATAGCAACCTCTATAGAAGTACGGTCAAACAGATATTTTGCGGTATCTTTGAGATCTTGTACTTTTTCGGTAAATTTCTTAGTTAATTCTCCCATGTGAAAAAAATAAAATTTAAAACCGACTCAAATTTTAGTCGGAGACACTACCTATAATTATACAAAAATGAGGAAAATTTGTCAATTTTTCGAGAACTTTTTATAGATAATAACCTCTACTTTTTACCAAAATCGGAAGTGGTCCTTCTTTTCTGGTGCTTTGCATGCTGAAGCAAGGGAAGTTTCACTATCACAATTTAGCTCTGCTTCTACTGTTGGAAAGGAAATTTGTTCTTTAGCAACAGATCTAGAAAGGATAACAGCAAAATCAGCCAGAGTAGATGGAGAATGCACAGCAATAGCATCAATTATTCCAAGATTATAGAGAGTATTCATATGTAATTGGTAATATTCAGTCGTTTCAGGATTTTCATAGAGCTCTCTCCACATCAGGCGGGAAAAAGCTGTGGCTAATTGTTCGCTAGGAATTGTCATGGAAGGTAAAAATTCTGGAATTGGGGTATGATTAGGATTGATTCCCATGATATTAAATTCACATGCTAACCTAGCAATATTAATGTCATACTCTGTCGAGTCTGTCATATCAGCGAAGCTACAGTCTTTTTTGGTATCGCGATCATATCCTTTGCTAAGAGCTATTTTTACGAAAAGTTCTGCAGCTACGATTCTAGTTAGAGGCTGGAAAAGTTTCGTTTTATCCTCGGCCGTCAGGAGACCTTTTTCTACTAGCAGAGAGAAAGCTGTATCAAGCTCTGCTGGAGCAGGATTTACTAGAGAAAGAGGTGTCGCAAAACTAGGATTAGATGAAACTGGTTTTGAAGGAGTAGTTGATGAGATATTTGATGAAGAATTTGAAGAATCGGAATCTAGTGAAGAAATAGCTTGTTCATCAGTATTTTCTGCTGGTAGTTCATTATCATAGAGTCCTTCATCAATATATTTTGGAGTACAAGAAGGCATAATTACTACCTGAGTAGTAGCCAACTTCTCTTTTTCTGTATTGAGCAAAGAAAAATTGAGTACACATTCTTTTGTCGTCTCTTTTTCTACCATAAAGAGAAAATCATAGGTAGTTTCTGGAGCAAGTGTAAGTGGAAGATTAGCAACAGGTTGCCCTTGGTAGGACATTTCCAAGGTTTTTCCACAGTTATCGACCGCAAGAGTAGCCTTCTGATTTGCTCCAGAAAAAGCTGGAGTAGACAAAGAGAGTTCGATTGGCAGAGGCTGAGCATAACTCTGCACTAAAGGGAGATTTGTCGCATGTAAAGTAAAGTCTCCTGCTAAAGCAACTGCTCCGAGGAGGAAAGACACTAGTGTGGACAATATTCCCAAAAAATATTTCATCATGAGTATAAAGACAAAAGATAAAATGCTGTCATAAATTTTCATCTTTATTTTATATTTATTATTGACTTATTTGTAATGATTTGGATAAGAAAATCAAGTGAAAATTTTTTATTATTTCAAGTTATCTTTGACCTATAAGGATCTTTGACAAAAAAGAAAAACTCTCTCCACAAGGGAGAGAGTTTTCTGAAATATCTATCTAAGAGATAACTATTTGCTCAAGAGAGTCAAAGAATCTCCTCTGCTAGAATAAGTATTTGCGTCTGTATTAGTAGTGTACTGTACAGATTTTAATACGATTCTATAACTGATAGTATTTACACTAGAATTAATGGTAGGAACAACTGTAAAGTTATTAGTTCCATCGTTAAGAATGATAGGATTTGCTCCAGTCAAAGTAACAACACCACCGCTAGTTACATTAGCTATAGTATTACCGTCTCTATCTTGAACAATGAATGAATCAAGAGATCCATTATTTCCTTCGATAGAGAAAGTGATTCCAGTAAGTGTAGCTTTAGCAGAAATACCATTTACATCTGTATTAGATCCTCTAGAAGTAGTAAGAGTGAATTTTCCATCGGTACCGTTAGCAGCAACAATTGTCACAGGAACGATATCAAATATTTTACTATTCGTAGTTTGAAGAGCTGTGTAATCAGCAACTGGGTTTCCAGATACTTTTCCTACTAAGTCTCTAAGAACAATACCACTAACTATAACACCAGCAACTCCTGTTCCATTGTTTTCATCAATTGCTCTAGTAGAAATCTTAACAGTAAGAGCTTTTTGCTCTTTTAAGAGATCAAGATCAATGTCATCAAACGTAACTACAGGGTTAGATGTCATATTCTCAGTAGCAACTAATTTGTTGTCGTAGTACAAAGATACTGCAGCAATATTTTTATTCAAATCAGTTCCAGAGAAAGCTACATCAATAGTGTTTACATTAATTTCTTCTTGTTTAGCCAAGAGTAAGTATTCTGCAACAGCTTGTTCAGTAGTTCCTGCAAGGATAGATTTATCTTTTGCATTTGCATTTTGAGAAGTGTTGTAGTCACTACTTACAGATCCTTCGCTAGCTACCGTAATGGTTCTTCCAAGTGAAGATGAAGATGAAGTGATAGAATTTCTATCAGCAGAAGTATCTTCAGCCGTGAATCCAGTAATTTGGTATGCAAATCCTCCTGTAACGATAGGGTTAGAAGCGAGATTTACTTTCAAAGTGAATTCAGCAGTAGTTCCTGCATCAATAGTGATAGCATCAGAGAATCTGAGATCACCAGCACCGTTTGGATTAACAGTAGCTATCTTAGTAGTTCCTCTGTAAAGAGTAGCACTAGCTACAGTTCTTGAATCAAGACCAGTATTAGAAGTAAAGGTAATGTTTCTAATTCTTACTCCGTATGCTTGTCCAACTTTAATAGTGTATTGAAGAGCTTCAATATCTGTAGCTCCTTTAGCAACTGTTTTGTCAGCTAAGTAGAGAGTAGAAATATTTAATTCTCCTTCTTTTCCAGTAAGTTTAACCCAAGAAGCTGGATAACTAATATCTGTATCAGCTAATCTTGTGTCATCAGTAGTTTCTTCTAAGTATACACCAGATAATGCAGTAATTTGGATAGTTGCATTTTTAACATCAATATCCTTAATATCTGCATATAAGTATACAGTTGCTTTAGAAGAGAATTCATATTCATAATCAGATACCCAGTAACCACCAACATTATCCAATTCTACTGATCCAGCAGTAGTAGAACCAATCTTTACTTTCAAATTATCAATAGCTCCAGTAGAATCTGCTACAACTAATTTGAAGTCTGTTAATCTTAATTTTCCACCAGCATTATTATTGATAGTGAAAGATCCAAGATAAAGATTTGATCTATTTTTTGTAAAGGTAGTAACATCTGGATTAGCTCTTTCGATAGTTACTCTACCCGCAAGGATTTTGATACCAGCAATAGCACTAGATCCAGCAATAGCAGCTGGTGCATTATTAGCTACATCAGTAGCAATAATATCCAAACCGATATTTTCAACATTGATAGTTACATCAGAAGTTCTATCTGCACCTCCTACAACATCACCTTTTACAGTGAAGATTTCTTGTCTATTTTTTTCAACAAGGTAAGGTGTTTTCAGATTGAAAGTCACATATTTACCATTGAATTCAGCAGTTGCAACTACTTTATTATCCACTTCTAATTCAATATTTTTGAAGTAGCTAGCTGCATCTTTATCACTAACGAAAGTGATAGTGTCAAGAGTTGTGTCTCCGTCATTAGCTGTTAAACCGAATTCGTAAAGAGAAGCATTTTGATCTCCTACTTTTACATCATCCAAACCTCCTTTAGTAGCGATAGTCAGCGTTTTAGCTGTATTCTCACCAAGAACATTGAAAGTATCTGTATTAGCCAAATCAAGACTAGTATCTTCAGCTGAAGAAGAGATCTCTTTAAGTTTCAAAGCAAATTGAGTATTTGTAGCACCGCTACCAACTCCAACGAGAGCATATACATCTACTTTCAAAGAATCTCCTTTTTTCAAATCATATGAAGTAGTGAAACTAAGAGTTGCTGATTTATTAGGATCGATGTTTTTTACTTTAGATACTCTTTGCCCATTAACGAACAAAGCGATTCCCGTAAGAGTATCATCTTTTCCGTATCCAGCTTGCTCGAAAGTAAGTCCAGCGATATTGATGTCACTTCCACTAGCTTTCAAAGTGTAAGTTCCAACTTTTACTGCTACTCCCTGTGGAATATAACGTCCAGTAGCTGATTTTAAGCTAACTGAAAGATCACCAGCTTTAACTTCGTAGGCAGGATCATCTTTATCATTTCCATTAGCCTTACAAATTTCTTGAGCGGCTTTACATTCTGCTGAGTCTTCATCTTCACATACTACTGCCAAGATTTCCTCACAGTCTAACCCTTCATAATCCTCATCCGCTCTCATCAACATTATCATTACATCTCCTCTTATGATGTTCACTTCTGGATTATTGATTACTTGCATGATTCCCAATTTATTTAACGCATTCAAGTGAGCTGCATAGTACGGTGTACTTACTCCATCATATTGATCTCCAAACAAAATTCTTGAAAGGATCGTGGCAAATTCTCCTCTAGA
>JAITGP010000011.1 GCA_031280545.1 Candidatus Peribacteria bacterium | reverse complement strand
TATTGCGGTGTCGATGATTGCATTTCACAAGAAGGAGTTGGAGTTTTAAAAAAAACTTGCAAATATCACTAGAATATAATCCTATTTTCACAAACGATGTCCCAATTTTTCTGAATAGGAACTCTAAAAATCAATTCTTTTCGGAAATTATTCAAAAGATAAAAAAGACTTGCAACAGGTGTCAAAAAAAATACTATTACAAATAACTATTTTATATTGCTACTTAAAAAGCAAGATGAACGAAAGAATTACAGAAAATCTTACAAAAAGACTCTTCCTTGCAAAAGGTTATTCAGAGATAGAGATTGAAGAACAAAAAAGTACTAACCCTATTGTTGATAAGCTTTTGAAATGAGGAAGTAAAAATGGAAATGGTAAAGCTAAACCAGAATTCCTTATCTCTTTTCCCAAGAGTGATACTTTGATTGTAGTAGAATGTAAAGCAGATATTAAAAATCACGAAAGTTCAGAAAGAAATCAATATGGTGACTATGCTGTGGACGGTGTTTTATTTTATGGTGCAAAATTATCTAAAAATTTCAATGTTATAGCTTTGGCGGTAAGTGGACAAACAGAAAAGGAACTAAAAATTTCTTCCTTTCTTTTTTTCAAGGGAGATCAACAATATCAAGATTTATCGCTTACTCAAATTCTTCCTTTTGCTGAGTATGAAGACCTTATTAGAAGAGATCCAAAGCAAGAACAAAAAAATCATTCAGATTTATTAAAGTTTTCTAGAGAACTGCATAATAATATTAGAGATTATGCAAAACTTTCAGAATCAGAAAAACCACTTTTTGTGAGTGGAATTTTGATTGCTCTGAGAGATAAAGCCTTCAAAAGTTCTTACAGATTAGCTAAGGATTTACAGAAATCTCTTTATCAAGCGATTGTAAATGAAATTGACGATTTTGAAATTCCTACAGAGAAGAAAGATTTGATGAAACACACTTATCAATTTTTGGAAAAACACCCTAACTTGGGAAAGAATTATGGAAAATCCAATGAAAGTGTACTGAAAGTATTAATTCAACAGATTGAAGAAAATATAGCACCATTCTTCCATAGCTATCATGAATATGATGTTATCGGGTCGTTTTATGGAGAGTTTCTGAGATATACAGGAGGTGATAAACAGGGGCTGGGAATAGTTCTGACGCCGAAACACATTACAGAATTATTTGTGGAGCTTGCGAGAGTCAACAAAACTTCCAAAGTGTTTGATCCTTGCTGTGGGACAGGGGGATTTCTGATTTCTGCAATGCAAAAAATGATTGCCGAGGCACAGGAAGAAGGCGATTTAGAAGCGATAGAACATATCAAAAAACACCAATTGATCGGAATAGAGCAAAATCCAAATATGTATACGCTTGCCTGTTCAAATATGATTCTCAGAGGAGATGGGAAGGCGAATATTTATCAAGGAGATTGCTTTGATCCTGAACTTGTACAAAAGATTGAAGGACACCAGCCTAATATCGGATTTATCAATCCACCGTATTCGCAGAAAGGCGAAGGACAATCAGAGATGGAGTTTGTAGAGCATATGCTAGATATGCTTCAAAAGAACTGAACAGGGATTGCGATTGTACCGATGAGTTGTGCTTTGACGAGTAATAAATCAAATAATGAGATAAAAAGCAGAATTTTGAAAAAGCATACATTGGAAGCTGTATTTTCAATGCCTAGTGAACTTTTTTATCCTGTTGGAGTAGTCACTTGTATTATGGTATTTTCAGCACATTTACCACATAATACGATGAAAGAAAGTTTCTTTGGTTATTTCAAAAATGACGGATATGAAAAGACAAAAAATGAGTGAAGAATTGATAAGAAGAAATTATATGAAGAAATTAAAAATGAACGATTACATTTATTCTTTAATAGAAAAGAAAAAACAGGACTTTCGGCACTAAAAGCTGTTTCGGGGAATGATGAATGGTGTGCAGAAGCTTACATGGCAACTGATTATTCAGAATTAAGCGAAGAAATATTTGTTGAGAATATTAAAAAGTATCTTTTATTCAAAGAATTAACAGCATAAAATGCAAACATTGCAAGAACTTTTTACAATATCCTATGGAACAAAATTAGACTTTAATAAAGTTTCTGTTTCCGAAAATAAAAAAAATGGGATTAGTTTTGTATCTAGGACTTCTCAGAATAATGGAGTTGTTGCAAAAGTAGACGAAATAGACTGAATAGCTCCATTAAAAAAATGACAAATAACGGTTTCATTATGAGGAAGCTATGTTTTGTCCGCATTTTTACAGGAACAAAATTTTTATACAGCACAAAATATAGCAGTGATAAAACCAAAAATTGAATATACATGGAGAGAATTACTTTTTTATTGTATGTGTATCACAAAAAATAGATTTAGATATTGAGCTTTCGGAAGGGAAGCAAATTCAACACTTAAAGATTTACTCGTCCCTAGCAAAGATGAAATTCCTAATCGGGTATATACTGCAGAATTACCAGATTATACTGATTTTAAAGAACCCCTCACAAGTAAAAAGCTCACTTTGAATATTGATCAGTGGAAAGAATTTGAATTGTGAGAATTGTTCACTATACAAGGAACAAAAACTACAAAAAAAGAAAATTTGGAAGAATATTGAAGTGGAAATTTTCCATATATTACCACTCAATCTACAAATAACTGAGTAGGAGGATTTTATGATTTTTTTACTGAAAAGTGAGAAGTACTTACAATTGATTCGGCAGTAGGAGGATTTTGTTCTTATCAAGAAAAAAATTTTTCAGCCAGCGATCATGTAGAAAAGCTTACACCTCTTTTCAAAATTAATAAGTACCTCGGATTATTCCTTACTTCCCTTATCAACAAAGAGCAATATAGATATAATTATGGTAGAAAATTTAATCAAGAAAGAATAAAAGAAACCAAAATCAAACTTCCCACCGATCAATCCTGAAATCCTGATCGAAATTTTATGGAAAATTACATTAAGAGCTTGCCGTATAGTAAGTATCTATAGTTTTGGGCTGATTAAATGATATAAGATTAAACTTTTAGATTGCTGATATTGTTTAAATAATGAACTCTGTGCGGTGATTTGTTATTGAATTAAATATTTTAATTTATGTAAAACTATTGCTTGAGTAGTAGGACATATTAGTGTTAATGATGTAAAGAATTTTAATATTCCATTTCCGTCTCTTGAGGTTCAAGAAAGAATCGCCAATGAAGTAAAAGGGAGAGTTGAGAGAGCGAAGTGGTTGGAGAAAGAGGCGAGAGAGAGCTATGAGGGGGTAAAAGGTAAAGTAGAGGAGATGATTTTAGATTTTTAATTGATAGAATTATGAGTGAAAAATTGCAAAAAATCGTAGCTTTTATGAAGAAGCATTGGATTATTATTTCTGTTATAGCTTACGGAATAGGAATACTTTTTCAGGCAATCCCCTTGTTTTTGAATTTTTGATTTGTTGGTTTGAGTTATATTAGTATTCCATTTTCACTAGTTATCTTTGCAATTATTCTATTTTTAGTCGCTGGGTCAGTGCTACTTTTTATTGTGTTGTTGCTTATATCAGCTCTAACAATGAGCTGACGATGGTTAATAGCCACGATAGTAATTGCAATATTCGCTTATTCCTTCAAATTTTTTTTAAAAAAATATCAAAAAAGAATAGATTTATTTGCTCTTTCCTACTGTGTTTTCGTGTTTCTTCTGGTCATCTTCTCTTTGGTGATCGCTACTTTCTCCTACAAAGTCGCAACAATCAATTACGGAGAAGATAAAACTGTTATGGGGAAAATGCTTTTTTACAATCAGGACGACTATTTTTTAGAGGTTTGCTGAGAGAAAATGATTATTCCCGTAGAACAAGTCGAGAGTGTAGAAATCGTAGCTGAAAGTTATATGTTTTCATCAATGAAAAGTGAAGAGATAAACAAGATAAATCAAAAATATAATGATTTTTGTAGAGAATATTTGCAGAAATAATATTTTAGTTTTTCATTGATAGAAAATGAAATATCATATAATTTCGATAGGTGTTGGAAAGTACGATGATTGTTCTCTCAATTTAACCACACCTGAATTAGATGCCACAGATTTTTATAATTTTGCATTAAATAGTTTTGATAATAATCTTGGAATCAATGAATTATTGGTAAATGAAAATGCTAGTCTTTCTAAAATACAGGTTGCTTTGGGTAATTCTTCATTACATCAGATAGATAAAGATGATTGTTTTATTTTTTATTTTTCTGGACACTGAGCAAGAAGTGTAGTAGATGACACATTAGAAACTTTTTTGGTTCCTTACGATGTAAACAGAAAAGATATTTCTAATTCTTGTATTACAGTCTCTGCACTTAACAAGTATATAGAGAAAATCCCTGCTGAAAAGAAAGTGTTATTTATTGATTCTTGTTATAGTTGAGGTGCTCAATATAGTAAAGGATTAGATGGCACATCAAAAAATATTTCAAATTATAGCAAAGAAGTATCATTTGAAGATTTGTCAAAATGAAAAGGGGCACTTTTATTTACTGCTTCAACAGGTAATGAAGAAGCATTAGCAATATCAGAATGAAAATATAGTTTATTCACTTACTATCTTTTGGAAGAACTCACTAATAATTCAAAAAAAACGATTAGTTTGACAGATATTCAAACACCGATTTCAACTAATGTATTAAAATATGCAAAAGATAAATTACAGAGAATACAGACCCCATGCATGAAAAGCGATGTAGAATGAACGATAATTTTTCCAGTTTTTAGAAAAATAGTAGATTCTCCCATTGTGAGGTCTGAGTGAATTAGTTATTCCACATTAAAACAAGGAAATATAACAGTTCCGATGATAAAATATGACGATAAAGAAGTAGAAGATATTATTAAAAAACATATGTCATTGATATATGCCACAAACATTAAAGATGATCGTTTTAAGATATTTGAATATAAAACATATCTAGCATGAATGATTACCTCTATTCAACAATCTTTACAACATATTCACCAAGAAAATAAATATCAATTCAAAACAAATCTTCAAGACATAATTGTGGAGGTTCAAAATTCTTCACTAGAATTTTTATTGTTCGCATCAATGTTGATAATTTTTTGAAATGATGAGCAGTGGAAGATATTTTGCCAGCAGGTAGGGAAAATTAATAACCGAGAATGAGAAGATCGTCATTGATTACAAGTTTTATTTTCTTTACAGGAAATTATATATGGAGAGCTACTATATTTGTTATGTATATTTTCTTTTGATACGTTCTCATTCACTAGATTTAAGTTATTGGCTGAAAGCAAAATAGATTCTACTTATTATAACCCGAGAACAGTTCTTTTATTAAATACGAAATTTTTCTTTTGGACATGTTTTTGATGATATGGAGATAAGACAATGGAACATATTAAAACTGTTTTTACTAATAGTTTTTGATGGATATGTGGATTATTGCCTTGAGTATCTTCTCAAGAAATGCTTAACAAATTTTTATGGGCAGATTTTATAGTTCGACTCTATAATATGAAATATAAGAAATATCATTATGCATATTTTTGAAGATGGTATGGAGAAAGAATTAAACCCTTGATAGAATATCTACTTGATAATACAGAAGCTCAACAAGAGATTTCAAATTTATTGTCTATTGAAAAGGATAAATTGTTTGAGTTCATAAAACAATGTCTTCAAGAAACTGTAAAAAAAGTTGGAGGAGTTGATTGGAGCAGTATAACTTCAGAAGGAGTTGACCAAATTATAAAAAATCATTAAACCCTCTCTCCTCCTCACCACACCCCCTAACCAGCCCAGCTTTTAAATACCTATCACTATCTGTCCCTACTTCAAAGACCTCTCGCCATCTCCTCAGATTTTTTGATTTACTCTTCCCAGACATACCTTGCATTCACCAGTAATTTGACTAAAACAAACACATATTTATCCCCCCAACACGTTATATAATGCCTTACCTCCACATCTACCCTTCTCCCGTCGGCAACCTCACCATCACCAGCGACGGAAAACATCTTATTGGTCTACGACTTGAAGGGCAAAAATACTTCCCAGAAAATTTAGAAAACTACGAAGAAAAATCTGACTTACAACTCTTTAAAGATACGACAAAACGGCTCGACACCTACTTCAACGGTAAAGAGCCAAACTTCAATATTCCCATCAAAGCCGAAGGAACTCCCTTTAGAAAAGAGGTCTGGAAACTCCTGAGTGAAATTCCTTATGGTCAAACTACTACTTATGGAGCAATCGCCGAGCAATTGGCAAAGAAAAAGGGAATTAAAAAGATGTCCGCGAGAGGGGTTGGCGGAGCAGTGGGGCATAATCCGATTTCTATCATCGTTCCTTGTCATAGAGTCATTTGAGCTAGTGGGAGTCTCACGGGCTATGCAGGTGGAATTGAGAGAAAGGTGCAGCTTTTAGCGTTGGAGAAAGGAGGGGATAGTTTTTCAAGAAATTAAAAAACTCTAAAAAACTTGCAATTCATAAAAATATCACTAAAATAGGTGTGTATTTACACCTATATTCGTTATATATGAAATATCTTGAAACGCTACTCAAATCCTGAAAAACAGTCTTCACCTACGATGACATCAGATTTTTTTTCCAAATCACTAATAGAAATACCCTGAAAAGTCTGCTTGCTAGATTAGTAAAATCCTGAGTTTTGCAACATCTTAGTTCTGGGATTTTCGCGTTTCCTCACTATGAGGTTTTTGAATTTGCAACAGTGTTCCATAAAAATTCCTATATTTCCTTTGAAACCGTGCTAAAACAAGAGGCAATTGTCTTCCAAGACTATGGAAATACTCTCTTCCTCGCAAGCGATAGAAGTGAAACAAAATCAGCTTTATGAACTACGTTTGAATATCATAAGCTAAAAAATGACGTTCTGTCCAATCCATTAGGGATTATCCAAAAAGGAACTTACGCTATTGCAACAGCTGAAAGGGCAGTCTGCGACAGGATTTATCTTTCGCCAAGCTATTATTTTGATAATCTAGAACCTTTACGCAAAGATACATTGTTAGAAATTGCAGAAATTTATAACCAAAGAGTCGTTTTATCCGTTAAAAAGTTACTTCATCATGCTAAACAGAGATAAGCACAGGAGACTGATGTTTCAGATCATTCAGGCGATTTTCGCGAGTCCTGCCTGACCTTATTTGGCTTTCAAAGGTGGGACAGCTTGCTATTTTCTCTATGCATTGGATAGATTTTCCACTGATTTGGACTTTGATATTGTGGAACCTGAGGCAAAAATAGATAAAGACCTCTCTAACCTCTTAAAAAAGTTTTGAAAGCTGACTGGAAAACAGCAATTGGTTTTGTCTTATGGCGAAAATGATACTAATATCAAAATTGATCTCAATAGAAAAATATGGAAAGCAAACCAATATGAAATAGTCAGTTTTTTTGGGAAGCCATTGAGAATACAGACTAAAGCCACTATTTTTGCCAATAAACTCGTGGCATTGCTTGAGAGGATGGCGAATAGGGATATCTATGATGTGTATTTCTTCTTTCAACATCTCTGGGAGATCAATGAGGCAGTAGTTGAGGAAAGAACAGGAAAAACTCTGAAGGAAGTGCTAAACCTAATTTTAAATCAACTACAATCTTTACCAAAAGAATATAAAATTCTGGATGGACTCTGAGAAGTCTTGACTGAAAAACAAAAACCTCGAGTAAAGAGTAATTTGATTGATAGTTTGATCAGTATGCTTATGTTGCAGACTTCATGACTCAAATAGGTGCGTATTTGATTATACTCTGATGACAGATGAAATTTTACTTCAGTATGTTCTTTCCCTATGGACTCTTACATTCGCATTTCCACCCTCAATGACTTCACTTTCTGCCCAAAGTCTATCTACTTCCACCAACTCTACGATAATGTGGAAAAAGGGCTTTACCAAGACACCCCACAAGTTCGTTGAACTCTCAACCACACCAGAATAGACCACGGAACGTATTCAACTTCCAAGGATATCTTGCAGGGAACTTCCATTTACAGTGAAAAGTACAATCTGGTTGGAAAGATAGATGTCTTCCATATCAGCAAGAAATCCCTGATGGAGAGGAAATCCCACATTTCTGAACTCTACCAAGGCTATATGTATCAGGTCTATGCTCAATACTTTTGCCTGACAGAAATGGGCTATCAGGTAGAAAAGCTGAAACTCTATTCAATGGACGATAATAAAGTCTACGAAATCCCCCTTCCTGATGAGGAGGCAATTCGTGAATTTGAGGTGTTCCTTGATCGTTATCAGCATTTTAATCCTGCTTCTTCGGATTTCGTTCCAAATGCGGAGAAGTGCAAAAATTGTATTTATCACGAATTGTGCGATAGTTCGTTAGCGTAATTAAAGAGAAATACATCTTCAAAGTTTCTAGCTCTCCCTTGTTTCTTCAGGACAGACAAATTTTCCTCCTTCCCAAATACCGTGATCTTGACGACATCGTCGATAGTCACTCTTCAACTTCGCATTTTCAGGGACAGAGAAATCTAAGTAGACCTCAATAGCATTAAACGGCACTTTTGGTGAAAATATCTGATTATCCCTCCACTCGGCAATGATTTTGTTCCCCACGGTTATCATCTCAGGAGCAATAAAAGCCTGCTCAATCAACTTTGCTTGCTCGGGGTTCTTTGCATAATAATAGAATTCAACTTCAGCTTTTATCTCTGTTCCTAAGTGGTATCTTCGTTGCAAAAAGGGACTATTCCACTGAGATAGCCTTGATTCTCAAATCTCAATTACCTCATTTACATTCAGCTTTGGAAGTTCAATTTCTCTGACTACGTGATAGCGTTGCATATTCAGGAGCTCACAAGCACTACTAAGTATCGCAATTCCCCCTCCCAGAGCCATTAATAGCACTCACAAATGGAGATACCGATTTTTGATAGGCTTTTTGCTAAAACTCGCCAGCAGTGTAATGAACCAAAAGCTACAACACACGAGCAAAACGCACAGCGGAGCTGTCAAATCATTTTCAAATAATAGTCTAAAAGACTGGTTCATCACCGTAATATCTCCTACCCAAGCTCCAACAAGTCCCACCAATACTACAATTCCGCACAACAAGACACATCAGAAGAAAATTCTGACACACGCCCAGAGAAATTTTCGTAGATAACTCGTGAAAAATTTGTAGAGGAAATCTCGGCATCGTTTTAATACTCTTCGTAATTGTATACTTATTCGTTTCAAGAGGCTTCGCCCTCGTATACAACATCGTTTTACCAGTCTTCGTGCCAAGATACAAGTCCATTTTACCAGTCGTCGAATTGAAAGACAGATTCGTTTGATAGCCATTCGAAATCCGTATCAGATTTTTTTTATGCCTTGTTGTATCTGAAACAGAAACTTTTTTCGCCCCTTCTTCCCTTCCATTTCTGCCTCGGCGAGAGCAATCATTTCGTTGTTCTCAAAAATATCTTCTGGTTCTCAGAGGGCATTCACGATGGTAATCAGCTTTTTTTGACTGATGGGCTTTTTAATCTCAAAAAGTTTTTCCAAAATGCTTTGGTAGATGTCATCCACGACGTCAGTGTCAATATGGTGCTTCTGAGCGTAGGAGTCAATCCTCTTGAGGTACTTTTCCAGAAAGCGTTTCGCATCATTCTCAATGGAGAAGCTGTGTCCTTGAAATTCTAAAGTGGTCATTTGTTAGGTGGGTAATAGATAAAGGAATATTCCGATGGTAGGGACGATGGCTTGCCTCGTCCGAGTTAGTTAACATTTCACGATTTTTTCAACGGTTTGAGAAAGCTGTTTCCAAACTTGGTCCATAGATTTCAGGCTTTCTTTGCCTTTGGAAGTCAGCTTGTAGTATTTTCTCGGAGGTCATTGGGGCGATTCTACTCGGATGTATTCCAAAAGTTTTTCGTTCTTCAGCCTAGAGAGGAGCGGGTACATCGTCCCTTCCACCACGATTAAATTCGCCTTTTTCAGTGTAGAGATGATGTCGTTGGTGTAGCTCTCGCCTTTGGAGATGATGGAGAGAATGAGATATTCTAGGATTCCCTTTTTCATTTGTGTGGTTATCTTTTCGGCTTCGGACATAGGGTTCGATAGGGTATGTTATAAAACCTAGTATTTTGTATAACAAGGTAGTATGGAAAATGAAATGAAAATCAAGAGAAAGTTTCAGTAAAGACGAAAAATCTGAACCTTCCCTTTGTTAAGAAGGAAATCAAGCGGAAGATTAAGTAGTGAGTTGAGCAAGAGTTTTGTTGGAAAAAAGTTGCAAAAAATCATTTTTGAATTATAATAGAATATATCCCACTATAAAGTGGATAATTTAGATTCCTCTATTATAATGAGCAAACCAAACCTTACTGTACCTAGTCAGGAAATAAGCCAACCAAATGTTGTTGGGAATTTTGAGCAGACAGAACAAATAACAAATACCTTACAAGCTCCCATCTACAATGAAAATCTTACTAAAAATTATCAAAATGAAGGAAGATTGGGAAATCCTCATCAATTTATGGCATACGCAACTTGGCTTAGGGAAATTGGCAGTATTAAGGATAAAAGAGTGCTCGATTTAGCGTGTGGTTCAGGAGATAGTTCTAGAATGCTGGCTGATAAAGGAGCAAATGTCGTTGGTGTAGATATTTCTGAAACTATGTTGGATATTGCGAAAAGTAAAAATGATGGCATTTTGTATATTTTAGCTGATGCTTCTTCTCCCAAAAAATATAGTGAACAGCCTTTTGATAAAGTAGTTGGTGCTTTTCTATTTAACTATGCGAGTTCTATTGAAAAACTAGACGGAATGCTGAGAAATGTTGCTGATAACTTAAAAAGTGGTGAAGAATTTACCACTATAACCATAAGTCCAGAACATCCTATTATCAAACCCTGAAAACATATCAGCCACAGCACAGAATGGAAAGGTAAACCGTTCGTAGATGGTGCAGGAATTGAAACAACCTTACGGACACAAGACGGTGAAAAGATATGTGATTTTAGGAGTTTTTATTGGACAAGAGAAACTTATGAAAACCTGTTCATAAAAAATGGTTTTAAAGATGTGAAATATATTGAGTTGAAGATGCACAACGAAGGAAAAATTTTAGATAATTGGCAAGAAATTGAAAAACAAAATATGTTAGTTGTTATTAAAGCTACAAAAATATAATCTTCTGTAATCTCTTTTAATCTTCTGTAATCCTCATTACCATGCTCTCTCGCCCCGACTTCACAGAAAAACAAATCGTCGTCATCAGCTCTGACCGAGTGAAAGACATCTCTTTCCGTAATGATAATATCCTCATCAAGAAGGACGGAAAAATTCAAGATCAGATTTCTTGTTTCAAGATTTTCTGCGTTTTCATCATTGGGGAATGTAGTATCACGACGAAACTCATCGCCAAATTGCTCAAGTACCAAATCGGAGTCTACTGCTTCCAGAGAAGTCTGAAACCGCTTTGTCATATCGGTTCTGCGTTGGCGGGAAACTATTTGCTTCGTGAAAAGCAATATGCTTCTACCCCTGAGCAAGACCTGCATATCGCAAAACTTATCGTGAAGAATAAAATCGCCAATCAGGGAGCTTTACTGACTTCTCTGAGAAATAAAGATATGGACTTGAAAGAAGGGATTACTCAATTGAAGGAGCTGTATAAAAAAGTGGAAAATCAGACTTGAGATGACAGTTTGAGAGGAATTGAAGGTTCAGCTTCCAAAATCTTTTTTGCTCATTACTTCAAAGAACTCAAACGATACAAACGCGAACCTCGCACCAGAGCGGATATTATCAATCTCTTAATGGATATGGGATACAGCTTTCTTTATAATTTTATAGAGGCAAACCTGAATTTGTACGGATTTGATGTGTATAGAGGTGTATATCATAAACTCTTTTTTGAGAGGAAATCGCTCGCTTGTGACCTCGTAGAACCCTTTCGCTGTGTCATTGATAAAGCCATTCTCAAAGCATACAATCTTGGTCAAATTAACGAAAAAGACTTCTCCTTCAAAAATGGGGAATATGAGCTTGCTTGGGATAAAAGAGACCCGTATGTGAAGATTATGTTGAAGGCGATTTTGGAAAGGAAAATGGACTTTTTCGATTACGTGAAGCAGTATTACAGGTTCATTATGGGAGCCGTAGAGAAGTTCCCGAATTTTACTTTCGTTTCTTCTTTGTCATCCTGAGCGTAGCGAAGGATCTTTATATCCATAACAAAAGAATAAAATGCTCATTGTCTCTTACGATATTTCCAACAATAAAACCAGATTCAGATTTTCTAAATTTTTAGAAAAATACGGTCGCAGATTGCAATATTCTGTTTTTGAATTAAAAAATAGTCCAAGAATTTTGAGTATCGTCCTCTTGGAAATTGAAAAGAAATTTCAGAAAAAGTTTGAAAATTCTGATAGCATTTTGATCTTTTCTCTCTGTGAAGGATGTATGAAAAAGGTGGTTCGTTATGGCTATGCCGTCCACGAGGAAGAAGAGCTTGTTTTTTTGTAAGTTTTTCATAATATAAAGCTGACGGAAGGGTATTTAACATTTCTACGTAGAAATTTTGCTACATTGCTGTTTTGTACTTCCAAGTGAGGTATAAAGTAGCTAGAAATCACCCTATGTGTATTAAACTTGTAAACCTACCGTCTTCATAAAATGGGAAGATGGTGAAAAGCCTGATTTCTCAGGACAGCAACTGACCGCTTACCCTGAGAAATTGGCTTAGTTATGCGAAAATTGAAGTTTAGTTCGTATATAAGATTTCTACTTTTGTAGATGGATGCTATTCTCCAGTGGTTTCTTGAAGTTTAGTTCGTATATAAGATTTCTACTTTTGTAGATTCATATTGCTTTTGCCATTTTATCAATGGTTTAGTTCGTATATAAGATTTCTACTTTTGTAGATATTGGTGCATATCGGCAGTTGCTCCAAGTTTAGTTCGTATATAAGATTTCTACTTTTGTAGATCTTTAGCAAAGCTGAATCTGTGGAAGGGTTTAGTTCGTATATAAGATTTCTACTTTTGTAGATGCGGTACAACTTCACCATCCGTTCTGATGTTTAGTTCGTATATAAGATTTCTACTTTTGTAGATTGTCAACCCTGAATAAACTTGTTGTTAGGTTTAGTTCGTATATAAGATTTCTACTTTTGTAGATTAATCATGCTTATAGCTTGAGTGATCAAGTTTAGTTCGTATATAAGATTTCTACTTTTGTAGATAGTCTGTTATTTTGTTCTTCCTTCATTAGTTTAGTTAGTATATAAGATTTCTACTTTTGTAGATATATTAGAAAAGGAAGAGGTCAGCATGTTTAGTTCGTATATAAGATTTCTACTTTTGTAGATTCTGGATTGATTAAATCTACTCCTACGTTTAGTTCGTATATAAGATTTCTACTTTTGTAGATATTTACTAGGCTGTCATTGCTTTGGTCTGTTTAGTTCGTATATAAGATTTCTACTTTTGTAGATAAGCCGAAAAAGAGAACAAGAGCTCATAGTTTAGTTCGTATATAAGATTTCTACTTTTGTAGATAAATCAAGCATGTATTATCCTACTCCCGTTTAGTTCGTATATAAGATTTCTACTTTTGTAGATTTGATTACATTAGTCCTCCTCTCGCCGGTTTAGTTCGTATATAAGATTTCTACTTTTGTAGATTTGGCACCCATATCAGTCCGAAAAACGTTTAGTTCGTATATAAGATTTCTACTTTTGTAGATTTCTTTTTTCATATCTGGTTTGGTTTCTTGTTTAGTTCGTATATAAGATTTCTACTTTTGTAGATTTGTTGTCTAATTCTCCTGATTGAGAGGTTTAGTTCGTATATAAGATTTCTACTTTTGTAGATTATTGTTTTTCTGGCTCCTTTTGTGTAGTTTAGTTCGTATATAAGATTTCTACTTTTGTAGATTTGGGAT
>JAITGP010000014.1 GCA_031280545.1 Candidatus Peribacteria bacterium | reverse complement strand
TTTATGTTTGTTCGGCTTTTTAGCTACCTTGCACAAAAACTTTGTGCATTCGCTTCGCAGGTAGCATTTCGTAAGATTTCCATATTGAAGTAGTGTATCTACCCCACTCGGATGTCTTGAAAATAGGGGACTACTCCCCTCCTCTGTTTTGATTGAAAAATTCAGTTCTGCTTTGTATCTTTCGTTTTTGCACAATACCGATTGTGCATTCGTTCGGGAGAAAATTCTTCTATGGAATGGGGAGTTCGGCAAAAAAGAGGCAAAAACTCGCTATTGCTCGTGGAGGGGGAGAAAATGCTCCATTTCTTCTTGATTTTTCTCTCTAAAAGATTATAAATCTGGCTCAGACAGATTTTCATCTGTAACCTACCAAAGTTGGTCTTTAACAATTCAAGAAGTAAAATTATTAAAAAACAAATTGAAAATGAAAAAAGTATTTCTTTATTCAATTGGAGTGATCTTATTCACATTCACGGTTTTTTTATCTTGTGATAGAAGAGATCAAGATCTTGAAAATCAAGGTCAAAGTAATGTAGAAGGTGTGATAGAAACAAGGAGTATTGGGAGTGGTATAAACTTAACTCCTGATAATACTTGGTCTACACCCTATAGTAGTGGAAATAAGATTAAAATTTTCCGTAAGGGAACTTCTAATACTTATGTTATTGCTGTAGATTTATCTACAGGAGCAAAAGTAATTCCTTATTACGAATTTGCTTCTGGTCAAAGTAATGCTACTTCAACAAATCCTAGCCCTGGTTTTGTAAAAAGTGTAGTTAATGACTTTTCTCTATCTTCGTTAGGATGGTTTAGTGTGGTTAATTTAGGTTTTTTTGGCTGGACAAATCAGTCTTCATTCCTTTTAAGAAAAAATGGAACACTAGTAAGTAGTGGATATGGCACTTTTGACTCAGGAGAAGGACCAAGAAGGACTCTTGCTATCTCTGGTTCTACGGCAACAGTGTATGAAGGGCCAGGAAATAATAGCAGTTGTAATACTTCTACTTCTGCAGGAAAAACAAACCTTTATAATGTAACTAGTGCTTTATATTCTTCAGCAACTTATGTAATGACTGGATTGCACCCATTAGATGCAAATAAAGGAAGTGGTTCTGTACCGCGAACGTTTGTTGGAGTAAGACAAAAAACACCTCTTACTAACGGTGGTCCCGCCTATATCTACATTTTAGTAACTACAGCAATGAATCAACAAACAGCATACAATACTCTTGTTGAGTTTGAATGTGATGGAAGTGAAATTATTATGTTTGATGGTGGAGGTTCAACACAAATGAAGGTTGGGAATAGTGTATTAATTGAGAGTTCAGACTCTCCTGATAGATCTGTTCCTATATTCCTTGCTATAAAAGAAAATTAATAAATTAGATTACGACCTTGGTAGGTTTTAAATTGAAGTGACCATCCTATTTGGTCACTTCAACTTTTTTATTCTATGTATTCTTTACTATGAAAAATCATATATTGTGAATACTAATAGGTAGTGTATTAACTATAATAATTTTTGTCATTATTTTCCAAATAGATGAACAAAAAGAAAATAATCAAAAAAATAATATAGTTAATGTGGATTTTTATAACATGATAATTTCTTGAACACAAATGGATGAACTTTCTAATGCTATAGAAAAAGAACTATCAATACCGTTAGATATATACCGTATTCATAATAAAAATAAACAGTACTTTTTATGAATTTCTCAAACTAGTGTGTTTATAGCACTAGATGAACGTTATCAATGGATACCTTGGATTACTATTAGAGATACTGCAATGGATACTTGTCATTTGAATAATAGACCTATGGCTTTAACAATAAGAAATGGAAATCTCTTGCTTACTGTATTAGACACATGTGGAGGAGGATCAATGGAGGGATATGTGTCCGTCTTGGTACTTCAACAAGATTGAAAGCGAAAGACTAAGAAATGTTATAATTATAATAATTGGGAGATATTTGAACAGGAAGCTACAGGAGAAGAATTACAAAATCATCGGTATGCTCGTGGCACTACTCAATTTGATAAACTTGCAGAGGTGCCATTGGAAACTTGTAAGGACAATGTAAAAGTGCTTTATTCCATATAAAAAAGGAATAAAAATAAATTTTGTTTCTCCCCCCTTCGCTCTATTGAGCGATTTTGCCTCTCAATCTGATCTGAAGCCTCACTTCCCTTCTTTGTTGACTCTTCTCCCTCACAGGTAGCCACAAAGTGTCTACACTTGCACAATCCTGATTACATTGTGCAAGGTAGTAATGATTTTCCTTTGTTAGTTTTTGCTTACTAAAACTCCTTATAATCTGTAAATATATTTATATTCCTTTATCTATTATGATCATCAAATCTGCAATATTCATCAAAAGTTCTCCAACTTTAAAGGATTCTCCAACTCCCCTTTATCCAGAATTTGCATTTTTTGGAAGGTCAAACGTGGGAAAATCTTCTCTTATTAATACTCTTACTCAGAGAAAAACACTCGCAAAAGCCTCAAATACTCCTGGTAAAACCAGACTTTTAAATTTTTTTCTCATCAATGACCAGCGACAGATTGTAGATCTGCCTGGATATGGGTATGCCAAGGCTAACGATAGAGAGAAAAAAAGTTGGCTTACTACGATACAAAACTTTCTGACTAAGAGAGAGACATTGAAAAAGGTTTTTCTTTTGGTGGATGTAAGTATTCCTCCTCAGAGAATTGATTTAGAGATGGTAGATAGTTTTGTAGATGAAAGGATAGATTTTGCAATTATCTTTACCAAAGTTGATAAGTCTACCCAGAAAGAAAGAAGTAAAAATTTTAAACTTTTTACAACAGAATTGAGCAAAATTACTAGAACTCCCCCACTTTTCTTTTCTGTAGATAATATTTCTGGGAAAGGCAGAGATGAAGTACTAAATTATATTGATACTCTCATATAACATCAGATTTTTATTCTTTTTTGTAAAGATGAAATGTATCTCTCTTGTTGTTTTGTGGTAAACAGAGGTTAGAGGTTTTTTTTGTTTTATCCTTGTATTTTCATTTTACACTACTATAGTGGAGGTACAAAATAAAAAGAAACAAAAACTATCAACGTCCAATGGGGCACAACAAAACATTCTTTCGGTTTTCTGAAGGAATTTATAGTAGTTTGTTGTCTGTATTCAGAAACAACTTCTATTGCAAGTGAAACATTACCAAATGGGAAGCTCGCAGTTAAAAAACTAGATCGCCTTTTCTTCTTTTGTTTGTATTGGTTGGGTATATAAAGATGTGTGTGAAATATGTACATATCTCTATAAACCCGGTTGATAAGGGTTAACTGGCGGTTTAGTCTCTCTAGAGACGGTTTGTTTGCAAACTGTCTTTTTTTGTTTAAGAAAAAAGCACCTCAAAAGTTTTGAAGTACTTCCATAATAACTATAAAGACTAAGCTCTACCTTTTATAACATCTTTAATATCCTGTAATTCCTCTTCTGTAAGTGGTTGTTCGTTAAATTCCTTATAAAATGCATCATTATCCCCACCTATTGTCAGAAACCAACTTAGATCATCAATTTTTTGTTTAGGTCCACTCTCTCCTTGTGATAATTCGTTTCTATATTTTTTGTAAATTTCTGTAATTTCATCACTTGTCTTTGCATTTTTAATGTCTTTAGTTGCTTTTCTTAACGTTTTCAAAACTCCCATTAAATACTGACGACCACTTTCTTGTGAAGCAATAAATTTTACCTGTTCTTTTCTTTGTTTAGATTTTGTACTTGACATTTTAATGTATGCCTCTTTAAGCATTTCTCTCGTTAAAGAAGAGAGTTCAGATTTTGTTTTTCATAGCGTTTCTTCAGACTCTTTTGTTTCTTTCTTCTCGATAGGAGCATTTTTTAATGTTTCTGCCATTGTAATAGATAAAGAATAAAAGGTATCATATAAAATGATACAATACTCACAAGAATGCTTTTTATCCCCTTTCAAAATAAAAAGCACCTCAGGAGTAGGGTGCACATAATTAAGATAACCTGTCAGAGACATCATCATCCGAATTAATCCACAACTGAAGTGCTTCATTTTTCGTATGAATGATGAAATGTTTTATAAAAAACATAATTAACCAACAGGTCATCTTATCTTAACTATGTGCTTTTTCATTATATGTATTTTTAGAGAAAATGCAAATTTTAAAGAAGAAAAAAACTGAAATTTTCCATTCAGCTTTTTTTTACTTTTCTTATCTTAATATGTTTTATCACCATGTTCCTTTACCTTTTCGGTGAATTTCATAATTTCTTTTTGGAAATGCAATTCTACTTCACCCACAGCACCATTTCTGTTTTTTCTGATACAAACGTCGGTTGCACCTTTTTTATCGGTGTCAGGGTCATAGTAATCTTCTCTATGCAACATCAAAACTGCATCGGCATCTTGTTCAATTGCTCCAGATTCACGGAGATCGGAAAGCTGAGGCTTTTTATCTACCCTTTGCTCTACAGCACGAGAAAGCTGAGAAAGAGCAATGATAGGTACTTCAAGTTCTTTCGCGAGTTCTTTGAGTCCTCTAGAGATGTCGGAAATTTCCTGAGTTCTGTTTCCGATGAAGCTGGTGGCATGCATTAACTGCAAATAATCCACGATCACGAGGTCAAGCCCTTTCTTTTCGATTTTCAGCTTTCTGAGTTTTGATTTTAAGATAGGGACGGTGAGCCCTCCCTTATCATCGATGAAAATCTTGGATCCTCCGAGTTCTTCCATTGCTTCTCCCATTTGAGCGAAGTCTTCATTAGTAAGGTCTCCTTTGCTTATTTTGTACATGGGGACTTTGGAGACTTCAGACATAATTCTGTCTACAATACTTTCTGAGGACATTTCGAGCGAAATCATTACGACAGATTTCTTTTGTCCTAATGCGACATTGGTGAGCATATTTAGTGCAAATGCAGTCTTTCCCATGGAAGGTCTGGCTGCCAAAATGATGAGTTCTCCTGGTTTAAATCCCGCAAGCATGTCATCTATTAGTTTGTAGCCAGAATTGATCTTTTTTGCATTTACGGATTCAGGGTTATCGACGATTGCCATATACTCCTCTACTCTCCCTTTTAAAATTTCCTCTAAACTCATAATCCCCTCCCCGATTTGATTTTGTGTGAGTTCAAAGATTCTTTTTTCAATATCATCAAAAATCTGAATAGTTTCTTTCTGTTCGTATGCATCTCCTGAAATTTGCTGACAGACTTTTAGTACTTGTCTCAATAGGGATTTCTCTTTTACAATTTTGCTATATTCCACACAAGGAGCTGTCGAAATGAGAAAACCAGAGAGTTCGTAAAGGTAGTCTATCCCTCAGATACTTTCTAGATTTCCATTTTTGGAGAGTTGGTCAGAAAGCGTGATGACATCGACAGTTTTATGTCCGCTTCGTAGTTGATGAATCGCTTCGTAGATGAAGCTGTGTTCCTTTTGATAGAAGTCTTTGTGGGTGATACCATCGCCTTCGAAGATCCACATAGTTTCGGAATCCATTAAAGCTCAGGAAATCACGCCTTTTTCGGCTTCGAGGTTGTGAGGTGGGGTGTTGTAATCTGCTACCATAAATAGAAGTTATATATTATAAAATTCCTGTTTATTCTAAAAAATCACAAAGACTTATTCTTTCAATTTTATTTTACAAATATTTTTTTTAGTTCTTTTTGATAGCGTTTGATTTTTTTCATTGCCCAGTCATAATGACTAGAAGTCGCTGAAATGCAATACCCCCCTAATGAAGTAGTCCCCGTCCAAGAATAAAACTTTTTCACAAAGAGTTCGTCGTTCGTATGCTTTTGTATCATCAGCAGGACTTGGTGATGACTTTCTTCCAGAAGTTGTTTTGCTTTCTCTAAAGGCGTGTTTTGATGTTTTTCTCGGAAAACAATATTCATTTGAGGATAGGTTTTTCGTGTGTAGCCTTCTAACAAGAATTCCTGTTTCTTCCCTTGCATATTCGCAGTTTCCCAATGCAAGAGTAATTGATGTCGTTCGTAGAGATGGACTAAGACATCTTTGATGTTTTTATCCCTGTCTTCAAAAGGGAAACGTTGTTCTTGCTCTGTTTCTGAAAAAGAAGCAATCAGATTTTTGAGCTTTTGATAATTGAGTTCGGCGAGTTCCACAAGTTGCTGTTTCGTAGTAGGTCTAGGCATAGTGATGTAGTGGAAAGATAAAACAAAATGTACCATTTTAAGAGATTACTTTAGATTTTCGTCTAAAAATTGTTTCAATGCTTCCAAATCTCTAACTTTCTCGTTATAATGATAGGTCGTAATTCCCATTGACTTCGCACTTTCCACACTCGGTAGATCGTGTTCAAAGTAGACTACCTCAGAAGGTGAAAGATTAAATTGATGAAGTAGTTTTTCGTAGTATTCTGGATCAGTTTTTTCTGGCTGATGATTACCACTAAAGAGTGGATAAGGAAGGTTGGTAAGCGGAAAAGTGATTTGCTGTTCAGGAGTAGCATTTGTTAAAGCGATTTTGGGGTTGGGATAGGTCTCCAGCAAGTCATAAAGAGGCTGATAAATTCCCTGTCCTTGGATAATAAAGCTATGACCTGCATCAACGAGAAGTGTTTTCATAGGTGAAGTGTTAACAAAATAAAATTATCTTGAGAGTCTGATATATTCTTTGAACGTTTGATAGTAGGGTTCTAGTTCTTGTTTGCAAATTTCTAATGAGAGAATAGCGTGTTTTTCGTCAAGTTTCTTTTCTGCTTCATCAAGACAAGCTGGGAAATCAGGATATATATATCTTTTACCTAAAATAGTGAAATAGGACAGAACTCCCTTTGGCGAAATGAAACGATAACAATCAGCATTTGCAACAATTTCTGCTTCCAAACTCTCGTAAGGGACTTTTCAATGGTGGGCTGCTACACAATTCAGAATTTTTTTCTTGGTTTCCTCATCTAAATCAAATTGTTTCAAGAATTCTTCAGAGGCTTCTACGCTCATCTGTACGTGTTCTGCTCCTCTTTTTTCTGAGAATGCTTGTCCCAATTTGCAATCCATTAAGTACACACCTAAGAGGGTGATGGTTTTGTCAGCGTGCAGTTTATCTGCCAGTTCGATGGCTTTTTGTTCGGAGAGTTCGAAATTTATTAGAGTTGGCAGTCCGTATTGTTCGATTTCATTGAGAGCGAATGCTCTTGTTGCTTGGAGAATGTCCATTTTTCAAAAGAAAAGAGATAAAGCTAATTAATGTATAAAAAAGTCTTGCTCTTTTTCAAGAGGAAATAGGAGTTTTTACCTGGTATTTTTTAACATTTTATTTCACATCTTTTTAACAAAACTATGCTCGTAATGATGTTGGATATTCCCTTGTTTTAATCAGCTTTTGAATATTCTTCTTTGTTTCTTCTTTATCTTCTTGGTAGGTAACTCCGAATCGTTGTGAAGTGGTTGGGAGGACTTCGACTACCCCACCGATTTCATTCATTCGTCTAGAGATTACTTCTGGCATATAGAATTCTGCTTTAGGGTCGTTGATGTTTTGAGTAAGAAAGTCACGGAAATACTCATCATAATATGAGATAATTTTTGGGGTAAATCCCATCATATTCATTGAGCAAAGGGAAAATGAAGAGATCTCATCGATTTTTCAATCAGGTCGTTCAGAAAGAAATTTTCCGTTTTCTTTGTAGATTTTTTTGTTTTCGACAACTTTGATTAAATGTCTATTTGTGTCTAATTCACAAATTCCTCTGGAGACGGTTCCATGGTCAGAAAGTACTTCTGATAAAGTGTATCAAACTATGCAACAGCTGTTGGTATTGGTAGAATCACAAAGAAAATCTGCTAGTACTTGATAGCTTTCTCTGCCATAAAAATCATCTGCGTTTATTACGGCGAAAGGTTCTTGAATGAAAGGAGTTGCACAGAGGACGGCGTGGGCAGTTCCTCGGGGTTTTTGTCTTTCGGCTGGAAGTTCAAATCCATGAGGTAAATTGGTGAGTTCTTGGAAGGCGTATTCTACTTCGATCTTTCCATTAAGTTTGTTTCCAATCAGACTTTTAAATTCTTCTTCAAAATCCCTTCTGATGACGAAGATTACTTTTGTGAAACCTGCTCTGATGGCGTCGTAGAGGGAGTATTCCATGAGGATTTCATTGTTGGGTCAGAAGCTATCCATTTGTTTGAGTTGTCCGCCATATCTGCTTCCCATTCAGGCGGCGAGGATCACGAGAGTAAGTGGCATGTGGTAATTTGATTATGAGATAAAGGTATGTTGTTATGTTAGGATTTATTGTTTATGTTTCAAGGGGATTTTTTTGTTTGATAGTATGGTTCCCTCTCATTTTGAGAGGGAGTATTTTTTAATGAAAAAAAAGCTTATCAAGAATGATAAACTTTCTTCCTCATACAACATACTTGGGGAAGTATGAAATACAAATTAGGAAGAAGAATCAAATGTATATGTCATTATAACTGTAAGCAGAAGAAATACAGAATATTTCCAAGTACTTACCCCTGAAGTATCAGGCAAACCTAAATAACTTCTGAGTATACTATCTCTCATAGACAAGCTATGAATTGAAGTATTATGTTCCAAATCGTTTTGAGATTAAGTAAATAATAATTCTCTAAAGATATCACACGAAATTCCTTTTTGAGCAACTCAACTTCAACTAATGTTGAAAGAAAGCTGATTTGTAATCATAATCACATTTATTTAACGATGAAGCTAAATAAAGAGGCAACTAGTTCTTTATCGTGAGCTTATTACACAGAATGCAATAAACAAAGACAAGTGACGATAATAATAGAGGTTATCGATATTTTACTTGGGAAGTAAAACAGTATAACTCTTTATCTTTTAAGATATTATTACCAACTACAAATGAATTTAACCATATACATAGTAAAGACCAATCTTCCTATTTTCTCAAGTAGAATCACGAGGAAACGACTAGAGAAAATAGGAAGGTGAATAAAAGATATATTTTACATTCTATCAGAGCAACCGATGAAGGAATACTCTAACAACCCTGAAGTATCAGGCGGACCTGAAGGCTTCGTAAACAACCCATCTCTAATGAACACTGCAGAAGCAAAGTCATTATTTGAGAGATACAGTTCCTAATTCTTTTGAAATTAAGAAATCAGTACTTTCTTTACAGATAAATTGTGGTATCCAGTTTGCCATTCACAACGTACGAGGTAAATCGAACGGTTGAATAGATTGTACTCTTACTAGCAGTCTTGATACGGTTATATCTTCATATTCAAGCGTCTCTTTCACTTGTAATACAGCTTTTTTAAGGCTCTGACCATGAAAACTCATAACGAAATCAGATTTCTCTCATTTCTGGAAGCTCCTAAGAATGATTTACACATTCTTTAGTGCCGAAAAGCGTTAAAACTCGTAAAGGTTGATACTTTACAATAACTTTTCTTTCATAGTAGGATAAGATATGCTTGATAGTTTTCCTCATAAGTGATAAGCTTACAAGAACCCCAATGATAGATGTGTACAACTCCTATTTTTGTAGAATGCTGAACTCATAACACTGAAGAACCAAGGCATCTCGATTTGTTTCCTCTGCAGTAAATCCTTTACCCTTGCAGGCAAGTGAGAATAGTATCAGACGTGTAATCATTTTCTCGGGAGGAAAACATTTACAAATCCTTTAATGATACTACTAAGCACAAAGGGATTACCCATATATCTTTTAAAGACCACTCTTCCGAATGTCATCATTTTCTGATGACGATATTATTATACTCAGGAATAAAAATAATGCAAATTTTTTGGGACTATTTTTCGACTTTTTTCATCGAAAGAAAAACTAGGCTTAATAAGCTGAATTTGAGAGGAGAATTTTTACTCTTTTTTCTTGATTTTTGGATGAAGTATGATATAATTAATTCATTAATACAAAAAAATAGTATAAATAAATAAAAAATTATTGAGTATGAAAACAAAATTGATTAATTTCTTAGAATTTGTAGTGATTGAGTCTCTCGTCCTTTATAAACAGTTATTTCTGATTCCAGGGCAGGTAAAGAGAATGAAAAAGTTCAGTTGGAGGCTTGAAAAGCTGATGGGATGGAAAATCGCTCCTGATACGATTTCTTTTGATTTAGAAACAAACTTTAACAAGAATTATCGGGATGAAGAGGATGTTGATCCAGAAGGTTGCCGGATTAAAGCATGGCGAGATGAAATCAAAGAAAAATTTGCGGAGCTTGAGAAAAAAGGTATAGGGAAAATTTCTGTCTCTAAACTTGATGTCTTTAATGATAATCTGATTTCTTTTGAGATTGAAGCGAAAAAATGGGAAGAAGTACTTCCCTCTCTTGTGTATCTTGCTGGGAGGATGCCTTTATGGATTAGAGCTATTGTTAATTTTCCTATGAATACTAGGTTACCTCTAGGGGATGTCTCTTCGGTAGAAGGGAATACTGTAAGTTTTACGGTTCCAGAGGGATATGTTGAGGGTAAATTACAGGATGTTTGCGATTTTCAGAATTTCGTTTCGAAAATTACTGATGGATACTGTAGTATTAATGATGGCATTGTGGTGATTTTGTGAACTAGGGGGAGATATACTCCCCTTTTTTGTATCTCCCGATTAACACAATCATCGTCAATGAGCATAATGCACTGATACTATTAAAAATTAGCATTGTTCGAGAGCCTAGATATCATCCATACACCGCATAACAGATTCCACCCGTGAGCCATACATAAAACATCTGCAAAGAGAGTCCTTTTATATTCTTGGTTTTATAGGTACGCCAAATCTGCGGAAGGGAAGGAACAGCTACACAAATTCCCGCAAGCGTTCCAATGATTTCAAAAATGATGTGTTCCATAGGTTTATTGGTCAATAAGTAAACCACACTGATTTCCAATTTGGATTCAGCTTTTTTTACTTATTTCTTGATTAAGTTCAAGGACATATTGAGCTTTTTTGGTGGGGAGGTAGGAAGGACAAGGGTCGGCGGTGCAAGGCTCTGCTTCTTGAATATCCACAATTTGGAAGATTGAACTCAGTCGAAGCATATCGAGAGGAATGAGGGTATTTTTCATTCGGAAAGAGTGCAAGGCTTCTTCAGAGAAGACGAAAAGCATTCCTGCATCGTCGGAGAGGGTTTCGCGGTACATTAGTCAGCGTTGTCTTTCCTCTGGAGTCTGAGCGAGTTCAATGTTGAAACAGTGATCGTTGCAGCAGAGTTGAGGGGTGAAGTTCTGCGGTTGAGTTCTCATATAGAGATAACTTCCTCCTAGGAGAATGAGAAGAGAAAGCAGAATTCGGAGGAGAGATTTTGGGTACATTAGGGAAATTAGGTGTGATAAATTTTATGTTGTCTTTATTATATGAGTTCTCTGTTAGATTTCCAGAAGAAAAAATCCCGCAGAATGCGGGACAGTATTTTTTAGTTTTTACTTTTCATTTCATGACACATGTTACTGACATTTTCCTGTTGATCTACAGGAACATCTTTGTAGGAGAAAGTACCACAGAGGACTCTTGCAGCCATCTCTTCCACGTTTTTCCTTCCTCAATTAAGCATCTCTTCAGCTGCTATATTAGATGCAGTCTTTTCTGGAAAATTATCCGAAGTTGAAGTGGAGTTGTTCATAATGCTAGTATAAAGGGTAAAATGCCACACATATAGTGTTGACTTATGTTCTTATTATATTCTTTTACTACTTAAAGTCAATACTGAATTAGGTGGTTTTTATGGATTATTCTTCCAATAGTTCTATACGCCATTCCCCTTCTTTTAAATCTCCTAAAATAGATTCCCCTTCTTTCACTCTCTGCAAATCCAACAATTCATATCCTAATGCCTTAATCACTCTCCTGATATGTCTTTTTTTTCCCTCCGTAAGGGTAATCTTGTATTGTAAGGAAAGCGAAGTCGGAGCAACTTTTTTGAATTTTAAAAGTTCTCCTTCATCACGGATTCAGATTTTTGTTTTCTGTTGGTTTGCTAGAGAAAAAGGAGTAGAAAGCTGGATTAGGTATTCTTTTTCGACTTGAAATTTGGGGTGCTCATACTGATGTACTAGTTCGGGGGAATTCGTAAGAAGTACCAGTCCTCTACTTTCTTTATCCAGCCTTCCAATGTAGTAATAGGACTGAAATTCTGGAGGAAGGAGTTCGTAAATGGTTTTGTTGTGAGGATCGGATTTAGAGACAACATATCCTCTGGGTTTGTTGAAGAGGATGAGAGAAATCCCCTTGTCGCCATTCGGCGACATTCCCCCTGAATAGGGGGAAACCATAAATATTTCCCATCAAGGGAGAATGATTTCATCTCCGGGGGCGAGTTCATGTTTGAAGGATTCGATTTTTTCTTTATTGACCAAAATTTGTCCCTTTTTGATAAGGTCGACGATGGCACGACGGGAAAGTTGTTTAGTGGTTTGGAGATAGTGGAGAATATGCATGGAGATAGTTTACTGCAGAATGATGATTTTTCTTCAGACTTTTTGATTTTCTCTTTTGTAGATTTCGTTTAAGGCTTCCAATTTTCGTCAGAGCTGAGAAGAGAGGTTGGAAATGTGGTCTGCAATGGTGTTTTCAACCCCCTCCGGCTTTCAGCCACCTCCCCCTGACAGGGGAGACAAATAATGAGGGATTGTGAAGACCATAACGGGCTTTTTTTCCTTTGGGAAAAAATCCGTAATAGTTTGGATGAATTGGAGGTAGAGATTTTTTACTCGGCGTTGGTATTCTTGGATTTCAGCAGGAGTGGTGGTTTGTTTGATGACTGGTCCAAGTCGTCATTCTGTCACGATGAGGGAATTACTTTTTAGTAATGTTTCAAATTTTTTAGTATCTAAAGGTTTTGAAATATCTTGTTCATAAAGAGAAAAAAGTCTGTCTTTGAAATAAGCTGTTTGTTCTCGTCGTGGTTCATTTGTTAACGCGAGATTGAGCTTGATGTCAGAGCCAATGAAGTTGTAGCCGAAAGCATTGGCGATGAAGCCAGTAGTTCCTGTTCAGCAGAAAGGATCGAAGATGAGATCAGCTTTTTTATTGTAGGAAAGGGCGATATTGATGAGGGTGTGGGTGAGCTTTGCGGGCATCATTCCTGTTTGCATACTACGAGCGGGTTTATCGAAGTCCACTACTTCATAGAGTTTGATGTTTTGGTAGCCTTGAACGAGTCAGAAGGTGGTTTGCAAGGGGTTACAACCCCTTGTTATTACGATCAGTTCTATTCCTTTATTCTTCACTTCCCTATCAGTATGCAGAATATCGACTTGTTTAAATCTCTTCATTTTGTATTGCTTCTTGAAATTTATTCCCAGATTTTTATCGGCTATTCATAAGATTACAGGAGATTTTCCAGATGACTGCAGAAGATTTCCTAATTCACTAGCAGGAAAAATTTGACCTCGTTTGATGAGAGAGGCGAGGTTGGGAAGTTGGTCGGGTTCGTTGGTATCAAAGGTGATGAGATGGTCAGACTTTTTTTCTAGGTTTTTAGGATGGATAAGTTGGAGTTCTTTGAGGGTGATTTCAGGGTGGTTTCCGATTATGGCGAAGTACATAGAGAAAGGGAGAAAGTTTAAAAGGGGAAAAGATTGAAAGTAGTATAGGGATTTGGTTTTGAATTGCAAAACAGATAAAGAAAAATCCCGTGAGTGGTTTCACAGGATAGTTTTTTTAGTAATTCTAATCACCTTCATAATATTCTGTATTATCTTCGTACGCTATTGGTAGTCTATCAAAATAGGTGTTTCTCACTACTGTTTTGTGGGTTTTTGCTCATTCTTTTGTCATTTTCTGAATTTTATCAATCAATTTTTGATTTCACTCCTTATCTAAAATAGTAAATATTTTTTGGATTTCTCTATCATTCAAACAAATCCCATTAAGACAAAGGAAAACTCCTTGTTCCATTTCTCTTATACATTGAGTGAGATATTCTTGTTTTCTTTTCTCAACTTCATCGTGTTCTTTTTGAGATTTAGATATATATATGCAATTTTTCATTTTAGAATGATTATAAATCTAAAGCTCCTTTATTTCTCTTCGTTCAACCTCTTTGTAATGAATGCCGGCGTTTCTAAGTCCTCTTCTGGCTGGTTGAAATGGAATTCTTCCTTTTCTGTAGGTTGAGCGGATGGAGAGTCAGATTTCAAACCTCTTAAAATAAAGTTTTCACTATCATTTCTTCTCGTACTCGCTCAAAGGGTAGGGCGACCAAGTAAATCTCTCTGAGGTTTTTTGATAATGGTATCTTTGCTCTGCTCTTCAAATCCCGTAGCGATGATGGTCACTTTCACTTCGTCCTCAAAACTCTCATCAAAACTCATTCCCCAAATCATATTCACATCTGGGTCGAGGATTTCTTCGATAACGGCTGCAGCTTCCTGCACTTCTACTGGCGTAAGGTCAAGTCCCCCTGAAACAGCGAAAATCACTTTCTTTGCTCCGTCGAGGTTGGTTTCGAGAAGTGGGTTTTCGATAGCTTTTCTAGCGGCGTCTACTGCCCTCTTCTCCCCTGCTCCGTATCCGATACCGAGCAAAGCGTTTCCAGAATTTGACATAACTTCTCTGATGTCGGCGAAATCGATATTGATGTCCCCCGGTTTGATGATGAGGTCAGAAATTCCCTGCACCCCAAGATACAGAATTTTATCAATCATTGTAAAAGCCTGTTTGAACGTGGTTTTTTTATCGACAACTGTGAAAATTTTGTCATTAGGGATAACGATAAGCGTATCTACCGCTTCTTTTATCTTTATGAGTCCGTCTTCAGCGTTGCTTTCTCTTTTCTTACCTTCAAAACTAAAGGGTTTTGTCACGATACCGATAGTCAGAATTCCCATAGATTTTGCGATATTCGCGATAACAGGTGCGGCTCCAGTTCCCGTACCACCTCCCATTCCAGCAGTGATAAAAACCATATCAGCGTCGCGAAGTGCTTCTTTGATTTCGCTTTCAGATTCCTCTGCTGATTTTCTTCAGATTTCTGGGTTTGCTCCAGCTCCAAGTCCTTTCGTGATGTTGAGTCCGATGTTGACTTTGGTTTGACCAAGGTTGATGGCGAGGTCTTGGGCGTCTGTGTTGATTGCGACGAATTCTACGCCGTCGAGTCCTTCTTGGATCATTCTGTTGAGGGCTTTGTTTCCGCAACCTCCGATACCGAGGACTTTGATTTTTGCTCCAGGGATGAATTCTGGGATGATTTCTTGGATTACCATTTGTTGTATAGTGTAAAGGTTAAAAAGAGTTTAAAAGGCTGAGTTATATTTGTTAGGCTGAATGTTTTATTTTTGTATTATTTGCTTTTTCTTCAAGAATATCCTCTGGGTCTTAGTTAATATAACCAGCCCATTCATCATATCTTCCTAGGTTATTTTCCATATCAAGTATGCTTCTATATGCACTATTTCAATTATTCTCAAAATATTTACTTTTAACTTTGTCTATAACTTCCCAAGAATATCACTGTTTATATAATATTTCTATATAATATTTTATCTTTGCTTTGGGGTGATTACTTTTCCATTTAAGTCGATGTTGCCATAACTCTTCAATTATACCAGATCTATTTAATAATTCTTCTGGTAGAACTTGCTCTTTAGTTGTGGCATCTTCAATCTCTAATTTATCCAAACCAGATAACAGAAATAAAATTTTCTTTCCTCCTTCTATAATATATCTTTTAATTTCTGATATATCTCAAAGAGACGATTCTTTTTCTAATCTAACCACTTTAGCATTTTCTTTTAGTATTCAAAATTGTTTAAAGGTTTTATCGTCTCGTCGTTCTCCTTTAGGTTTTGCAGTAGTATTAGGATTTCTTATGAATAGATTTTCTCCTTCTACTTGCACATATGGATATGCCCTTGTAATATCATTGTCATAATTATTCATTTTACATAAGGTAAGTGGTAAATGTGATGTTGGGTTTCTTGTAGTCATAGGGCGTTGCCCTATGCTATGTTGTTTCGCCCCTTTGGGGCTTTTAGAAGTTAATTTCTTGTTTTGCAACAGGTGGGTATTCCATAATTCCTGCTGTTAGGTCATATCTAACTATTTCTAGTACTGCTTCAAATCAAGTACATTCTTCTCAAAGAGGACAAGTATTACATTTATCTGTTTGTATTTCACACTCTGGATTAGGATTTGGAATATATATATCGTTTATTCTAATCCCTGTTGGTCATCATTTCATCTTGATGTGTTGTATGATGTAAATGTCTGTAATGCTGTGTTTTATGATGTTTCGTGTAGACGGTTCATTAAACCGTCCGATTGTATCAAATGATAATTTTCCGTTGGTTTTGTCGTTGATTGTTTGTTTGTTGATGATTTGTCGTTGTTTGTTGTTCGGACGCATTATTGATGCGTCTACGTGATGTGTACAATGTCAGATCCCGCAGTTCTGACGGGATGCGGCGTCGTTCATGATGTTCACTTCTCGCAATGATAGATGTTAAAACAAATTTTTGAAGAAATCTCCGATCTTTTTTCCGAAGGCTCCCATTTTGATACCTCCTCCCCTCTTCTCGTCCATATATTTCATTGACCAGTAATAACACCCGAGCACATTCACAAACTGTACATTATTTGAGAGGTCACCGATATTTACCAGTTGATCCTTACCATAAAAGGTTGCTAACTTAAAGGTATCTTTTGCTAAATAGTCTAAGTTCTTGGTTTTTGAGCCTCCTCCGATAAGGAGGATACCTCCGGGAAGTCTTCAGTCTTTTTCTAAATTTTCTAAATGTTTGTTAATTTTGAGGAAGATTTGTTCGTATCTGGCGGAAATGATCTCTGATAAGAAATGGATATCAAGGGGTAAATCCATAGGGGTTTCACTATCTACGATGGCTGTACCACCGGTCTTTTTGATGTTTTCAGCCTCTTTGATATCTACTTGCATTCCAATAGAAATGTCTTTAGTGATGTCTTCTCCACCGAGCGGAAGCGTTCCATATCCGAGGGGATATCCGTCTTCATAAATCACATAAGAAGTTTGATTTTTCCCGATATCGATGAGTACGGTTCCGAGGTCTTTGTGATCATAGTCCACGGCTACTTCGCTAGAAGCGAGGATATTTGGGATGATGTCGGATACTTCTAATCCGATTTTATCAAAGGCATCAATCAGCCCGTTGTAGTAGTTTTTTGGGATAAGGAAGATGTCGGCCATCAGTTCAAGTTTTTTACATTTGAGTCCGATAGGGTCTTTCTCCTTTTTCATCTCGTCCACAATTCGAGCCACGGGCACGATTTTGATAGTTTCGTAATTGTTCTCATTCGCGATATCAGCTACTATTCTGGAAAGATGTTCAAGGTCTTCTGTCTCTACCTCATCGTTCATAATTCTTTTTCCTTCAATAATCCTTTTGGTTATCATCTCAGGATGTGAGATACCAAGGTAGACTTTCTCGATAAAGTCTCCACCGAGTTTTTTGATGAAATTTTCGGTGATACGATTGAGGGTGTTGGTAAATGCCTCTGCATCAATGATTTTCCCTTTTCTCATTCAGAGAACGGGCTCGGTTTGTTTGGCGAGGATGATGTCTTTGTCGTTATCGCGACCGAAGACTACGGCTTTGATGGTTTCATTTCCGATGTCGAAGATGGCTCTGATATCGTTCATTTAGTGGTAATAGGTAGAAAGTAAAAGAGAGAATTTGTCGTGAGTTGCGACTTGTTGGTAGTGAGTTGCTACCAATGATAACCAGCCCTGTATTGCTTGGTTAGTTTTTGTTGTAAGAATGTTTCAAAGTTTTGCAAGAGCTTGTTTTTATTTTATGCTATACTTTGGTTATCAGATAAAAAATATGTGCGATATGGGGAGGTAATCATTGGTTATCGGGTGGGTTATTTAGGTGTCGTGCTGGTTTTTGTGGTGTTGTGATAGAGATCTTTGCGACTTTGCGGTGAGTTTATATTAGTTTGTGCTTTGTGTCATTAAAAAAAGACGCTTAAGCGTCTTACTTCTGTGATAGTGGATATTGGTAAAGTTATACTTGTTTTAATCGATAGTAGGTTGTAGTTACTTCGTCTTTGGAGATATAGTAGGACTGTTTGGTGGTGGTGAAACGCACTGCCCCTTCGGTTAAAGTTCCGTTGGTCATGATAAAGGTTAGGGTTCCTATGTACTTATCTGTGGAGAAATCAATTAAATCACCGTATCGCACGAAACTATTTGCTCCTACATTATAGGTGTTTGAGGTAGATTTTTTTACCTTGTACCTTTCTCCGAGGATCTCAACATATCCATCCGTGAAGGCTGAATTATTGAGTGCGAGGATATCTACATAAATTTTAGCGGTTTTTTTGCTGGATCCTGTGGTAGTAGTTTCTTCTAGGGTGCGGACGATTTCGTCAGCTAATTTTGAGTCATTGAGATTATTGTACATGGTGAGTCTGACTTTTAATCTATAGAGGAATATTGCTACTTCATATCTGGTAATAGGTGATTGGAAGGTGATGGTATCTTGAGCAGAGATTAAGCTGAGGTCGATGGCTTTTTGATAATAATTGGCTCGTCGTGGAGAAACATTTTCTTCCAGGGATTTTCCTTCGACTAACCTGATGAGCATAGCGATGAATTCAGCTTTATTTACGATTTGGGAAGGAGTAAATTTTCCGTTTCCACCGACCATGATTCCGTATTGGCAGACGTTTTTGATAGAAGGAGCGAATTCTGAATCACTCTTTACGTCTGAGAAGGTACATGGAGCTGTGTTTCTGACGGTGGTCAGATTATTGGCAATAGCGAATTTATCCAGCATTTTTGCAAGTTGTTCACGAGTGAGGGTTTGGAATGGCATATAGGCATCTGTGGTATTGAAACTGGTGATACCTACATCATACATCCAATGAATCGCTTCGTTGAATTCTGGGTTAGTAGTCAAGGCGGTGTTTCCTGCGATAAGATCGAGATCCAATCCGCTATTTGTATTTGCTCCTGTGGTAGTGTTTGGGGTATTTACATCGGTGGGAGTGTTCGGGTTCCCGTGGGATTTTTCTCGTTCTTTGATGGCTTCTTTGATTAAGTTATCGTAATCGACTGGGGAATTATTGCCAGAAAGCTGATTTTTGATTTGGTCGAGATTACTGTCTCCGTTGGGTTTGACGATCAGATTTTTAAATCTGTAGAGCAGTAATGCCATTTCCTCTCTGGTCAATGGGAGGTCGATAAGAGAGAGATTACTCACGTTGGTGATACCGATTTGTTTCATTTTTACGTAGTATTCAATCCACCGTGGATTAGCACTTTCGTCGGACATTTTTCCTTCCAAGATTCTGGTTAGTACTGCTAATATTTGTCCTTTAGTGAGATTATCATGGGGATAGTATTCGTGAGTTTTACCATTTCCTTGGAAGATACCTCGTTGGCAGGTTTTTGTGATGAAAGGAGCGAGGCTTCCATTAAATTTGTTTGCATCGACGAAGTTGCACTCCCCTCCTCTCTTGATTTGTTCAAATTGTAGGGTTTCGTAGAGTTGTCCGACTAATTTTGCTGATTCCTCCCTAGTGACCAGGTCTTTTGGACGGTAAGAGGCGGTAGTGTTATACATCGTTAATCCGTTTTCATACATTCGATAGATAGCTTTTTCTAATTCAGTTCAGCTTCCTAACTCTTTGAGTACAGAGCCAGAAAAAGCTGGAGCTGGGTTGGCGGGCTGGTTTGTTCCTGATCCTGTAGTGCTACCCGTGTCAGCGAGAGTTCCTGAAAAGTAGTCTGCTACGTTTTCTAGAGAGATTTGTGTATCATCTGATACGATGTATACTTTTTTGTCCTCGGTATCGAGTTTGATTTCGTATTCAGCTAGAGAAAAAGCTGAGATTCCTAGGAAGAATGTGAATGCGGTGAGGGAAATTTTTGTTTTGTACATTTGAGGTGAGAAGAAAGATAAAATTATCTATCAGAATAAGCATAGCAATGTTGACCTTGTTTTCAAGGAGAAAAGAGGGATTTTTTATATACAAAAAAGCCCCCGATTCGGGGGCTTAAGGTTATTAACTCAGAACGAAGTATTCTTCGCTCTTTATTTGTTCTCATTTCCTGAAGCATCATCTGCAAGGAATATGTTATCGCCTTCTTTGAGGACGAATTTTTTCATATCACTTGGAGAGATGTTTTGAGAATTATACCGTATTGTGGAATATTTCCCATCTCTCGGATGGGGAGTCCGATTCTTAGAATCGGTAATTCTGGATTGTTTATCGAAGAATTCCTCCATACTGATGCCTTCTTCAATATCAAATGAGTTGATCAGTTTACTCCAATCATCTGGCTTCGGTGAAGCCGTTACTTTGATTCTAATCGTTGCCATAATTTTAATTTTTTTTAATTATTATTAACTTTTGATTAAAAAAACATGGCCCAAGTCATCATCAGTAAGATCTGACGGGATAGGTCGAAGATTGATAACCATTTCTCTAGTGGGATGCTGAACTTGTTCAAGCTTTGGATT
>JAITGP010000012.1 GCA_031280545.1 Candidatus Peribacteria bacterium | reverse complement strand
GAAGAAATTAAAAAGCTGAATCTCAAAATACCTCTACCGATAGAATATCTTTGCACAGGTATCGGAAATCATCTCACGATTTTGCAGTTGACGAAATATTTGACGGAACATGCAGAAGAAAAGTATTTTATTGTGAATGTAGGAGTATGTGGCTGGTCGTCATGAACGCAGTGATGAAGGTCTCATGAAACGGACAGAATTCAGGGCAATTGTATTCAAGCAAGTGTTGTGGAACATTTGAATATTAGGAAAGAAGCGATTATTCCGATTTTTATAAAGCTGGCGACATTGGGGAAGTGTATTTCTAGTGAAGTGGTGGTAGATGATGTTGCAATGCTAAATGAATGGAAGGATGAAGTAATTTTCGTAGATATGGAAAGCTGGTGAATCGAACTGGTGGTCCAGCATTTTCAGCTTCCTCGTCTGCTGTTAAAAGTCCCTATTGATGAAGTAGGAGAAGAGACAAAACAGTTCAATCGCACCGTCGCTTTGGAGAAATTAAGAAATCAGATCGATTACAAAGAGTTGGTAGAAAAGGTGGTAGCATATATTCATACCTTGAAGTAATTTTACCTTTGGATAGCTCCATTTTATTGCAAAAAATCTTGAATGGACACTAATTCTTTGTGGTATTTATTTACGATATAGTGCACATCACTGGTAAAGAGATCGGGATGGATTTGTAATTCTTCTAGGAGTTCCTCATTAGACATCACTTGGATTCCTCCTGTTTCACCATCTTGCCCAACTCTCGTATCACCGTTATAATACCCAATGTATAAGGTATTCATCAGAGGTTGAATCATCTTGTGAAGATTCCCTTGTTCATCCTTATATACTCTTACAGATTTAAATTGATTTTCATAGTCAACTTCTCTTACTAATGCGATCTTTTCCAAAAGCATTTTTGCATTACTATCATCTAATAAGGTAGCATACATCTCTTCTTTTGAAAGAGAAAAAGCAGGAACACTAAACTCTTGCATAGATTCATTGATAAGCGTTAACTTAGACAAAGAATTAGAAGGAATATGTCCTCCAATAAATTTATCATAAAGTCCAGAATTCTCTTTTTTGGAACGAGAACGCTTTTGGAGAATATGATCACCATTTTCTCTCATCGCCCAAATCCTCACTGTTTTTACTTGGGTGGTGATTTGTCCTGTTTCTTCCCATTCTTTTTTGAGATCTTTATAATACTCTTTTCTCTCTCTTGTATCTATACGACGACCTGAGAGATCGAAGATATCCAAGTGTTCAGTCATTTTTATATAGTAGATAAAACTTACTCTAGCGTTGGGAATTGGTTTTCAGTATACATATATATATCACTAAAATCAATAAGTAATTATCCTAGTGCTAAACTGATAAGTTTTCTAAATCGAGAAAATATCTCATCAAAATACCTCTTCTCTAGGAAAAATCTTTTACCAACTGCAAAGCCGCTAGCTTCAAAAGCTCTTGAAATATTATACTATATCACTATACATGTCAATGTATTTATCTTTTGTGGTTTAATAATGAACAATGCAAAGAATATCCAATATACCTTCAATACTGTGTATCATGAGCTTAAGCTTCAGAAAGATGCTAAAGAGAAATTAGCAAAATTGGCGAAAGAAATTGAGACACTTTTTCGTGCAGAAGGCATTCTAGGGAAAGTGGAAACGGAGCATCACATGACCCTCTCTTATCAGCAGAATATAACCGCAGATCAGCTCTCCAAAAGTTTAGTTTTTATCGATGAGATCAGAAAATCCTTGGAAAATTTTGAGCTTCTCAATCCTCACAAAACCTTTGATCAATCCCTTCATCAGATTAAAGCTCGAGAAAGTTTTGATAATGGGCAAGTGTATATTGTTTTAACGCCTCATAATGGAGAAAGTGTTTACAAAGAAATGGTCTTTTCTGAAGAGGCTTCTCCTCATATTACTCTAGCAAAAGTACCGTGTTCTTTGGAGATTGTTCAACATTCTTTACTTCCAAAAATTAAAAATCTGTTTAAACCCTATATTCAGGACAGAGGAATCGCTGTAGATCCGAGTGAAATCATCACACATATAAAATAAGAATCCTCTTGAAAACAGCTTTCTCTTTACTATAGTAGAATTAACTTTATTTCGCTTTTTCTGAATCTATGTGGAAATATATCGCCCATGTCCCCTGTGCCTGACAATAACTTTGTGTTCTTCGTAAAACCTTTGTATGCTTTGTGGTAAAGAAGCTATTACCTTCAACCACTAAGAAACCACGAAGAGCACTAAGACTTTCAGATTTTTTTCTTTTACTTTTTTTCTACAACAACCATGGCGATAACTTCTAGAGCAGAAGACTATTCTGCACGATATAATGATTTGGTACAACAAGCTGATTTAGCTGAAAACTCAGCCGTAAAATGATGTATGGTCATCAAACCTTATGGATATGCAATTTGGGAAAATATCAGAGATGTCCTAGATGCAATGTTTAAAAAAACTGGGCATCAAAATGCCTATTTCCCTCTCTTTATCCCAAAAAGTTTTTTAAGTAAAGAAGCTTCTCATGTGGAAGGATTTGCTAAAGAATGCCGAATTGTCACCCACCACAGACTTATGAATAACCCAGCAGGGAAAGGTGTAGTCGTAGACCCTGCATCGAAGCTTGAGGAAGAGCTCATTGTTCGTCCAACTTCTGAAACCATTATTCGAGATAGCTTTAAAAATCGGATTCATTCCTATCGTGATTTACCTCTGCTAATTAACCAGCGAGCAAATGTGACGAGAGCCGAGATGAGAACGAGACCTTTTCTGAGAACGTCTGAATTTTTATGGCAGGAAGGACACACTGCTCATGCCACAGCAGAAGAAGCTCAAGAAGAAGCGATGAAAATGTTTCATGTGTATTTGGATTTTGCGAAAAACTTTATGGCAATGTATAGTTATACAGGAGAAAAACCTGATCATGATAGATTTGCAGGAGCAGTGCATACCTACGCTTTCGAGCCTATGATGAAAGATTATAAAGCTTTGCAAGCTGGAACTTCCCATGATTTAGGTCAGAATTTTGCCAAAGCTTTTGAAGTACAATTTACCAATAAAGATAATGTCTTAGAATATCCTTATGCAAGTTCTCGAGGGGTAAGTACGAGATTGATTGGGGGATTGATTATGGCACATGGCGATGATAAAGGATTGGTTTTGCCTCCTGTTCTCGCTCCAACTCATCTGGTAATTGTTCCTATTTTCAAGACGGAAGAAGATTTAGCAAGGATTAAACAATATTTGCAATTCGCTTTAGACCAAATAGAAAAAGCTGATTTCACGACGGAGAGCGAATTTCTGGGAACGTATAGAAGTCCTATTCGCGTGAAATTTGATGACGATGACCAGAGATCTCCAGGCTGGAAATATAATGAATATGAATTGAAAGGAGTGCCACTGAGAATTGCTATTGGAAAGAGAGATGTAGAAAATGGGAACGTGGAACTGTATAGAAGAGATACGGGAGAGAAACTATTGATCAGCATAAATGAACTCGCTCAAACGGTTATCAGCCTTTTGAAACAAATGCAAAAGTCCATGTTTCAAGCTCATGAAGCTTTCAGCAAAGAGCATACGTTTGTGATAGAGAGTTATGAAGAATTTAAGGAGAAGATAGAACAGGGATATGTCCTCGCTCACTGGGACGGAACGAAAGAAACCGCTGAGAGGATTCAGGAAGAAACCAAAGCAACTATTAGATGTTTGCCATTTGATTTTCCTATTGAGGAAGGGGTGGACATGCTTACGGGAAAGAAAAGTGAAAGAAGGGTTATTTTCGCGAAAAGCTACTAATGTAATTAATTTGATTTTTTCTCTTGACTTTTTGTTTCATATTATTATACTCAAATTACTCAGGTTGAATGACATTATTATTTCAACCTGTTTATATTTGGGGTTTTTCAAAATTTTTTCCCCGAAACCTCTTTCCTACGCCCAAAGTAATACCCCTAAATGGGAGATTATGGTTATCGGTTTATTAACCGATAACTAAGTCAGTATGTGCGATACTGTTTCAGCGTCTAAAGGAAAGAGGTTTTTTCGTAAAACGATTTTTCCTCTCTCTTGACTTGTTATTGTAAAGGAAATCTGTATATACTAATCAGCTTTTTATTTTTTTTCAAAAAATACTATGGTAAAAATTACAACTTCTGATGTCAGAAAAGGAAGCATTTTGCTTATTGAAGGGAAACTTTTTAAAGTGACCGACACTGCTCATACGCATATGGGACGTGGGGGAGCTAATGATACCTACAAAGTAAAAGACATTGTAACAGGAAAATCTAACACTTTCACCTACAATTCTGGAGCAACTTTGGAACAGGCTGAAGTTTCTACAAATAACGCAGTTTTCCTCTATGCAGCAGGAGATAGTTATTCTTTTATGGAGAATGATACGGGGGAGATTTACGACTTAGATAAAAATCTGATTGAAGACGTAGTCGGATATTTGAAAGAGAATTTGGATGTGTATTTGCAGATGTACCAAGGGAATGTCTTGAGTGTGATTTTGCCTTCAACTATTACCTATAAGATTATCTCTACCGTACCAGGTGTGAAAGGTGACAGAGCTCAGGCTGGAACGAAGCCAGCGACCATTGAAACGGGATTGGAAGTGGTGGTGCCACTCTATAAAGAAGAAGGTGATGAAGTGACGGTTAATACGCTGACAGGGACGGTGAATTAAGGAGAAAAGGCTGAATACTGTTCAGAATTTTACTTCTTTTCCTTTACCTATGGAACAAATCTTTTGAATTGCAGTAAAAACCCTCATTAAAAATCCTGAGGGGAAATTTCTTATTCTGTTCAAAAGCAATACGGAGGATATGAATCCCCATGATTTTGATATTCCATGAGGGAGAGTAAAGCGAGGAGAAAAGCTGGAAGATGCTCTTATTAGGGAAGCGATGGAAGAATGTGGACTCTCCATCACTATCGAAAAAGTTTCTCGCACATGGGGTTTTACAAAAAGAGATTTACATTTAGTGGGGATCACCTATCTAGCACACTGTGATACTGAACACATCAAACTTAGTGATGAACATACTGACTATTTTTGGCAGTCAAAGGAGGATATTCTAAGTGGAAGTTTTCCCGATTGGCTGAAAGAAGAATTTTTGAGTCTTTAAGGGTGATTTTAAGCCAAAATTTGATCCAGAGAAGAAATACCTCTATACTTTTCTTCCAGACAAAAAAGATAATTAGTTGATAAAACCGAGGAAAAACATACTATGGAGCTAAGAAATTATCCATAACTTTTTCTCATGAAACAAACCCTCAAATCCATTAAAGTAGCAAAAATCTGACACGGTGGCATCGGAATTGGCTCACTACCTGACGGGAAAAAAATCCTGATAAAAGGCGGAGCTTTACCGGGAAGCATCGTTGATCTCAAGGTCGTAAAAAGAAGAAAAGACTTTATCGAAGCCCATATCATCGAAACTGTAGCATACGATCCCCATTTTGCCGATGGGGAAATTTTTTGTCCCCACTACTTTATCCCGAAGGGCGTGAGCGAAATGAATGCAGGGACAGCAAAAATTGGTTGTGGGGGCTGTAAATGGCAGATGATGAATTATCCAAGACAATTGGAATTGAAGCAGCAACTCGTGGAAGAATCATTCAAGAAGGTGACGAAGACACACCCGATCAGCTTTTTGCCGATTATTTGATCGCCTTTGACACAAGGATATAGAAATAAGATTGAGTTCAGTTTTGGAGTATATAAACAACAAAGTGAAGAGTATCGTGAACGACAAAAACAACAAACTGTCATTGCAAGGAGGAACGACGAAGCAAAGCAAATAGATAAAGAATGGATTGCTTCGCAAGCGAGCAATGACATTCCTCTTTCAAAATATATCATCGACAACCAGCGAGGGTGTGGATTTCACAAACAAGGAGAATTTAGTAAAATCGTAGATGTGGAGAGTTGTGGACTAATTTCACAGAAAGCAAATCAGATTTTTGAAACAATTAAAAAACTGTGCTTTGAATCAGGCTTGCCTGTGTATGATCAGAAGACTCATCAGGGATTTTTCCGTCATCTCGTGCTTCGTGAGGGAGTAAATACAGGACAACTAATGGTCAATCTCTCCATTTGTTTGGCGAATTTAGATAAAGTGCAGACAAAGGCACGAGAAGCACTTTTGGAAACTTTCAAGAATGACTTAGATTTGAAAGAGCAGATTTCTACGTTTGTTATTACCTACAACGAAGGACTCGCTGATACGGTAAAGAATGAGAAATCTGAAACGAAAACGTTTCGAGGAGACGGTTTCATTCATGAGAAACTGTTATTTGATGAAGGCGAAGTGACCTTCCGCATTTCTCCCTTCTCATTTTTCCAAACCAATACGCTCGGTGCACAAAAACTTTTTGGGACAGCCTTCAAGATGCTAGGAAATGTAGAAGGGAATATTCTTGATCTCTATTGTGGTGCAGGAAGTATCGGACTTTCACTTTTAAGACTGAATGAACAGCAAGGGAAAGCACAGGAATTAATTGGGATTGAAATCGTGGAAGATGCGATTGTAGATGCTCGAGATAATGCAAAGATTAACAGGTTAGAAGAGCAGAGTTTTTTCGTTGCTTCCCCTGCTGAGAAAGCGTTGGAGAAGTTTCCTGAATTGGCAGAAAAAATCAAAAATCTGGGCGTGGTTGTGATTGATCCACCGAGAGATGGATTACATAAAAATGTGATTGACCGAATTGCAAACCTGAAAAAAAAATCTGATTTTAAGCTACTCTATATCTCGTGTAATCCCGTAACAATGGCGAGAGATGTAGAATTCTTTTTAGAAAAAGGGTTCAACATGAAAGAGGTGCAACCCGTGGACATGTTCCCAATGACTCAGCATTGCGAATGTATCGGAGTATTTTCCTAGGTTATCCTACAATATCCAATGTCTCTTGAGAGTTTTCCTTAAAATTATGCAGAGTAATAATTTTTGTTGGGTATTCTCAAATAGTCTCTAGCAAGATATCCCTGAGGAGTTCTTCCTCAGATCGGAGACTTTCATGAATCGGAGTCGTATAAAACACAATCGTATCGTAGGGGCAAACATCCGTATCAGCTGAGAGAAAATCTGGATCCAGCTTTCCTGTCTGTTGGAGAAATTTGGTATACGCGATATTATCTTTTGGCGTTCTGTCTACGATGATATAGTCAAAGATATTTTGGCTTTTAAGCGAGTGGAGGTAATCTAATCTGCTGAGTTCCATTTTATTGCAGGAAGATTGGAGCATCATGGGGTCCGTATGGAGGAATTTGTGGAAAAGACGAGCAGATTCTTGGAGCACCATCACCAATTTCCCCTCTTGGATAAGAAAGTCTCTCAACGTATTTATGGCTGTGGTCTTACCGGTGTTATGAACCCCTGAAAATGCGATTACTTTTGTCATGGTAGTGGAAATTAGAAAATAAATCTGATTTCTTTCTAGGGATTTTTGTGTGCGAGGCAAGAGAAAAAATGAAAGTTTCGTGTTTTACTTTTTATTATAAGTACATCTCTTTTTACTTGACTTTACATATATATATATCAGTATAAGTATTTCTGTTCAGAATAAAAGAATTCTGATGCGTGTGATCTTTAACAAAAGTACTAACTAATAAAAAATTTTTAAAAAAATGAAAAAAAATGGACTACCAACGGTCGTGCTTCCCAAGGGGAGGCTCTATCAAGGATTGTATGATCTGTACCAATCGAAAGGCATTAATTTACCTCCTCCGAATACTCGCCAGTACTACTGGGAAAAGTATTTCGATGATTGCAACTTGTTTATCGCGAAACCTAAAGCTGTACCTGGATTATTGTATTCCAAGTTGGCAGAATTTGGTTTTTGTGGTCAAGATATCGTCAAAAATACCGACTACCATTGTGATCTCGTTAGTATTTATGACACGGGGTTGAATAAAGTTCGCATGGTATTAGCTTCTGTTTTGGAAGAAAAAGACCTCTTTCCTCTGGAACGTCCACTTATTGTGGCGACAGAATTTGACGTAGTTGCAGGACGCTATTTGACAGATTTGGGTATTCCACATTATATTCTCCCCACAGGAGGATCTACGGAAGGGTATCCTCAAATAGGTGCTGATATCATTATCGACATAGTCGAAACTGGTGAAACTCTCAAGGCAAATGGCTTGGAGGTGCGTGATCTCTTATTCACTACCTCTACTAGATTATTTTCGCATAAAGATGTATGCGAAAGCGACTATCCTTTCATGCTACAACAACTCTTTCAATCATGAGAAAAAAAGTAGAAATCGATGGGAATGATGGAACAGGGAAATCCTCCCTGATTGCCTGTATGAAGACAAAGGCATCAGCCTTTGGAGTGTATGATTTAGAAGTTTGTGATAGAGGTCAACTGACCCTTGCCACAGATTCTAATCTCTTTGAAGCTGATCCGGATACTCTTTATATTATTTTAGATTGCCAAGAAGAAATCTCTCAGCAAAGAATCGCTGGTAGAGGAGACTCTTTAGAGGCTCCTTATCATACCATGACAGATTTAAAGAAATATAGAAAGAGATTTTTGGAGTTGGCGAGAACCTACCGCATTGTGGTGTTTGACACCTCTGATACAGGGGTGGAAGAGCTAAGTGAACGAGTATTAACGTATATTAAAAAAAATTTATGAGTAAAATTGTAATCGGGACTTCAAATCCCGGAAAAATTAGAGAAATCGCATCCATTCTCTCTCCCTTGGGGTATGAACTCCAGCCAGAGGCATTTGATGTAAAAGAAATCGGTGAAACAATCCAAGAAAACGCTGAGATTAAAGGTGTTGAGTACAGTAAACTCTTTCCAGAACAATATGTCATTGCTGAGGATTCTGGGTTAGCTATCCCCAAATTGGGTGGATTGCCTGGAGCTTATTCAGCACGCTTTCATACGTGTAAGGTTGGCGAAGGATATAAAATAGAGTATGTACCTGAGGAAAACTTTTCTACCGATAAGACGGAAACCGATAGACTCAACAATGAAGCATTGATTCCGTGGATCGAAGGACTGTCTTTTGAAGAAAGAGGTGCATATTTTGAAGTCTGCTTTGTAGTAGCCAAGGATGGGAAAATTCTTTTTTCTACCGCTTCACGAGCAGAAGGCTATGTAATTCCTGAACTGAGAGGAACTAATGGGTTTGGCTATGATCCTCTTTTTGTAGGGAATGATACCTTTGGAAATACCTATGCTGAATTAGATTCAGCTAGGAAAAATCTACGTTCACACCGTAAAAGAGCAATAAGTGACTTGGCGATGTGGCTAACCCAAAATATTGAATCGTAAAATTAAAGAGGTAAAACATGGAGAAAGTTGATGTAAAAACAAAATTAAAAACTTTCATGATCATCAATGAAAGTTTCGCCTGTCCGGCAAATTGCCCGTATTGTACTGCGAAAATAACGAAATGGAAACGCTCACCACATGATTGGAGACATTTATGTGAAAAACTCTCCCGTTTGCATGCAAAAGGGGCAAGTTTCGAATATTTGACGATCTCTGGAAACGGAGAACCAGCTTTGATTGAGCTTATGACTCTGGACTATATCAGATCCTGTTATAAGAAGCATGAAAGCATGTTCGATTATGCGAGGATGCAGACCTGCGGAGAAATCTTCCAGCCTCATCAGCAAAAAAAATGGGAAGTAGTGAAAGACTTCATCTTTGAAATCACCCGGGTTGATTTAGATCCCGTGAAGAATGCTGAGATATTGAGATATATCCCCTACGATCATTTGGAAAACTTCAGAAACTCTAAGATTATTTTTAATCTGGTGCTTTTGAAGGAAAAGTACAAAAACATTGTAGAGGATATCAAAACTCTGATTCAGACTTTTCCCAATTTGATAACGGTCAACGTAAAAATATTGAATGTAAACACTTTGGATAATGGTGATGTCTCTAATCCCCATAGTCAGTGGATCCTCCAAAATGGGGTGAGCTCTGATCAACGAGGAGAAATGGAAAAGCTCCTATCGGAGAGTTTTACTCAGGCTCCTGGATATAGTGATTTCGCTGATCGGTATGAGTGGGTACTGCAAGGTATTCCCATTACGATGTATGCTCGTCGAAAAGAGTATGGTCTCACGAATATCGTCTATTACAATGGTAAACTAACAGACTACCAACAAAACGAATTAAAAATATAAAAAAGCTGAATATGGATATTGTTAAAGAAAAATTAGGAGTGAGCTTACAAGAGCTAACCTTGGAGAAATTTAGAACCCTGCCTTTATTCGTAGAGGGAGAATCCAAAGAGATTCGTTCCTTAACTGAAGATTTAGGGATTATTTATTTTAAGCCAACAATTTATTCGTTTACTTCAAATCGTACGGGTATTGTCCCTGGAAGTAATATTCCAAGGGTGCATGTATCCAAGGTTTTGTGCGAATTATTGAAAGCAAATGGTATCGATCACTCTTATGTGGACTATGCTGATGAATTTGTGCTCACAAGACTTATCAACAACGTGCCTAATATCGAAGTGGTGGTGAAAGCTAACCATACCGGTACTTCTAAACATCGGTACTATGGTATGCATGGATCTAGGGTTCGAGCATCTCACCCTTATTATAAGGGAATGAAAATCGAAGATATGCAACCCTATCCGGAGCCAATAGTTCGTTTTGATTGGAGAAATCCTTTCAAACATCCTACTACAGGAGCTCCTTTAGCTGATGAAGTATTGGGAGATGCTCAAGCAAATCTCTTTATTGATGTCGCTGAGGCTCGTAAAACTGCGATGAGAGCCTTTGGCATCTTAAGTGATTTCTTACAGGAAAAGGATATTATCATTTATGATTTATGTCTTTTTCTTTCAGAAGATGGTAAAACGGTTTTTGGGGAAATTTCTCCTGACTGTGGGCGGTATCGCCATCTCTCTCTAGGAGAATTGGATAAAGATGTGTGGAGGGCTGGAGGCTCTTCAGAAGATGTAATTAAAAAATGGAATCTGTTGTATACTCTGATTACAGAGTAACACGAGTAAATCATTGAAATTCATGAAAATAAAAGAATTCTAGAAAGAAAGAAGGGACTGTCTTGCCTATACTTGGCAACATAAAAAAGCCTTTTTTCAAACGGGGAAGGAGCTGACAAGAAAGAATACTCTTCGAGGCTATCTTCATGATAGAGATAAACTAGTGTTGTACCTTCTGCCTTGGTTGAGTATTAAAGAGGTCCAAAGGATCCATCGAAGATGGAGTAGACATCATGTACATAATCCTATTATCAAGAATAAGAAGGATTATATCCAAATGATCGTCGATTGGGAATCTGCGAAGTTTATGAAAGCGGACAAGCAACTTTCTGCATATGAAACCATGGAGATGTTCTATCCTTCTTTGAGGAAAGTAATAACTCCTATTATGCAAGAATTACACCTCTTATAAAAAATCTAAAATGAAAAAGCTGGTAGAGAATTCTCTACCAGCTTTTTTCGTCGTAAACCTTTTCGTTTCTGGAGAAAAATGAGTATATTGTGGATGAGTGAGAGTCTGCGACTGAGGACGCTGTGAAAAACCAGCTTTCGGGAAAACCCTCATTTTTTAGTAAAGAAGATATCTACAAAAGTAGAAATCTTATATACGAACTAAACCTACTATGTTTAGCGAAAACTGACTAATCTACAAAAGTAGAAATCTTATATACGAACTAAACAAGTACCGTTGCTCATAAAATAGTATCAGATCTACAAAAGTAGAAATCTTATATACGAACTAAACATCTCAAACTATATTCCCAGTCCAATCAGATCTACAAAAGTAGAAATCTTATATACGAACTAAACATCCATCTTAGGAAGATGCACGAGATAATCTACAAAAGTAGAAATCTTATATACGAACTAAACGGTACTTATTTATTGTGCTCTTTCTTTATCTACAAAAGTAGAAATCTTATATACGAACTAAACAATCCCAGACATCACGAGCAACGTCTATCTACAAAAGTAGAAATCTTATATACGAACTAAACACTTGATATTTCTTTTTCTACACTGAGTATCTACAAAAGTAGAAATCTTATATACGAACTAAACTTGGTACTTATTCATTGTACTGTTTCTTTATCTACAAAAGTAGAAATCTTATATACGAACTAAACTTGATATTTCTTTTTCTGCATTGGGTATCTACAAAAGTAGAAATCTTATATACGAACTAAACAGCATGATCCCAAGAATCAGGAACAGATATCTACAAAAGTAGAAATCTTATATACGAACTAAAC
>JAITGP010000056.1 GCA_031280545.1 Candidatus Peribacteria bacterium | reverse complement strand
AGTCTCCAACAGAATTTTGAAACAAAAACAACGCCAGGACTCTTTATCATAGGAGAATGCCTAGATTGCACCTGAAAAACAGGAGGATTTAATCTCCAATGGTGTCGGACGAGCGGAGCAGTATGTGGAAAAGAAATTACCTCAAAAGCTAACCCATAGTTATCAATTCATCACTACATCACCATAAAGTAAATACTAAAAAAGTCTGATTTTCATTCCGCAAGAGGATTGGGAGTCAGTTTTTTCATTTTTTTTGCTTTTTAGAACGTTTAGAGATATAATATACTTGTTAAACAAAACACTTTTATCTTCTTATCTCTATACTCATGGAAAATTCCATCTCCTCAAACACCGTTTCTACTAAAGTCACTCAACTTGTAGAAAACATTGCCAGCACCTGTGATGCTCTTATCTCCGCATTGGAAGTCAACGCTCAATCCGTTGGAAGCTATGGTGGAGGAATTGTAGAGCACTTTGATAGTGAATTTGTAGACAGAATCGTAAAAGCATTACTCAAAATTAAGTATCATGTTATCAGACTAGATAAAGAAATAAAAAACTGATTAATCAGCTCTCAAGAAGAACTAGAAGCTATCGTAGGAGGATTGCTCCAGACTACAGATCAATTGAATACACTACTATTAGAAGACGGATTTATGAGAAATAATTTTGCTTTCTTGGTAGATGAAATAAAAAAAATGATCAAAGACATCTTGGAAACCGTAGAAATTAAATAGGAAAAAACACCTTGTATCGGGTGTTTTTTTGTAAGAAGAAATAATATATTTTCTATTGTGAGCTTAATTTCTCTAAGACAAGGAATATTGCTGAATAATCTTTCATTTCAACAGGAATCCCTGTTATTTTCACTTTTACTCCTCCAGCCTTAACAATTTCCTGCTTATATGCAGCTTTTTTATCAAGCTTTTCAAAAGACTCTTTGAGGAGTTTTTCAATATATTTCTCTTGATCTGCAAGTTCTTTTTCAAAATTTATGACATTTTTTCCTTTGTATCCACTACTTGCTCCTAATTCTTTATAACTTTGATAATAAGCTTTATATCTTTCATTTGCATCTTTCAAAAGTTTGAGATTAGTCGTCAAAGTAAGGTCAATATCTTTGACTTTATTATCATATTTGCCTGCCTTGATATCATCATAAGTTCTTTCTTCACCAGGCATTCGACTTTGCACACGTGCAGAAGGTTTCGTACAAGAAGTCCCATAGAATAGAAAAAGGCTGATTAATCCATAGGTAACAATGTTCTGAATTTTTCAGAGTTTTTTGTGAGATTGTTGTACCTGATGAGGTAATTTAGTAATGTCGTTCATAAGAAAGAAGAATAAAAAAAATAAAATCTGATAGTATATTATTGAGCAGGGACTATAGGAACTGTACGTCGAAATGGTGGATTCTGTTCATTGAGATAACGTGTCAAATCTTCTTTTCTCTCTCTAGAATTCATCGTAGAAGAGATATCATCCAGAGTATTAGTAGTTCCAGCTTTTCCTGTGAGTCCAAATCCAAAGAGGACTTCTCGACCTTTCGCTCCATTGAGTGCAGTAGTGTTTTTTCCTACTCCTCTAAACATCACATTTCCGATAGTATCTACATAGAAAGGATGAGCTATCTGACGATCTGTATTAGGAGCCTCTGTCATATTCAGTGAATGTTGTTTGATGGCATTGATTAGGTTTGCTACTCTAAGGGTTTCCCCCAGATTTTTAAAGGTGATGGTTTCACCTCCTTTTTGCGTGAGTCCATCGATAGTCTTATGAGTAAGATCAAGTTTTATAGGTTGACCGTAGCTTTTGAAGATTATTTTATTATCAGCATCTTTTTCTAGTTGGATACCTGTTGCTTGCGTCTCTCAGAGATAGGTAGTAAAGATCTCATTACAGGTCTTTTGCACGATATAGGCATCAGCATCTGAGAGTCAAAGTTCATCAATCTGAGCTTTGGTATGAGAGGTATCTTCAATTTTCAAAATAAAGACTCCCGCCTCTTGAAGATCTTTAAGGGTTGGTTTTTTACCATTAGAACTACGATAATCAACGAACATTTGCTGTTTTTTAGGATCATCAGAGATTTTTTCAAATTCCACATCACCTAATGCAATAAGAGAACCAATATAGTTTGTAATATCATTTTCTACTGCATCTTTAGCAACATTATCTTTATTGCCTTCAAGTTTTTTATCCAGTCCCATTTCTACCATTCCTTGATGAATCAAATTTTGTTCATCATCTTTTCCGATTGTTTTGAGATAGGTAATTTTTTGCTCTAATGCTACTCTTTCTTTCGGTTCAAGGTTATGATCTTGTTGATCTTGCTGTTGTTTTGCTTTGAGATCTGCCAGTAAAGCATCATACTGATCAGCTTTAATTACATATTTATCATCCTTTTTTTCTACCATTCCCTCCAAATCTTTATAGGTATTACCTGAAAAAATTGCTATCGTAGCAGGAACTGCTGTACTATGGACAAGTTTTGCTTTCTCAGCTTTTTCTTTTTCTGCAGGAGTTTTGGCTAAATTTAGAGCAGAAGTCGTAGCACCGCCTCCAGTAAGCACTGCGGTTTTTTCTGCAGATTTGTCTCCACTAAAGAGACTCATTACTTTTTCCATAAAAGGACCTCCAGTAAAAATCTGTTTTGGATTCCCTCCCGTAGCCAAAAGCACCCCTGCTGGAGCAAGTACCCATCATCGATTTGCACTATTTTTCTTTTCTTCACTTCCAAAACATTTATACCACAACGTCTGTATTGCTTTGAAACCTAAAAATACTCCACCAACGGTCAGAGCAAGGTTTCCAGCATTTTGATAAAATTTTTGAGATTTTGGATCATCCATTTGTACACCTTTGGAAGCATAATCAATCAGTCCATAAAGTCCATTATGAGCCAACGCCTCATCTCGTGAACCATATTCTTTTCCTCTTCTCTGAGGACCTGCATGAGCGGGATAGAGCTTGGCTTGACACTGCTGTTGCATAATGATATCTAGTCCAGTCCCATGTATCAACTCATTATATACTGCCACATTAGTCCTTTCTAATTCCTTCAAAGCATCCCCATTATCTCTAATGAAAGCTATTTTATCCGAATCACTCATTGCCCCATTAATAAAAGATTGAATTTTACTTGAGGTATCATTAGAAAGACTCAAAGCGACAATACTAGTTAAGAGGGCTGATTTATTGAGATTATCTTTAGCAACTTCTGCATCTTTTACCAACGCATCTTTAGCATCTGCTGGAGAATGAATTGGTCTCCAAATACTGACTTTTTTTCCTAAGGAAGCTTCTTGGATAGCTTGATCAACTTCCCCAGATTCTAAATTATTTTGGTAATCTTTCAATTCTTTTGCATACACAGAGAAATCTACATGATCCAGCTTTCTAAGCTTATTAAAGTGTTTTTCAATTGCTTCAATCTTTTTTACAATACGATCAATATCATTATACACAATACTTAACGCAGACTTAGCTTCAGGAGTTTTTCCACCTTTAGCCTTACTCCTAAGTTGTTTATATTCTTTCTTCAGTCTTTTAATTCTTTCTTTATTTACGTTAAAAATTTCTGCTCTCTGCTCATAAGTATCTACTAGCGTATTAGATTTTGTTTCTTGTTTTCTGTTGTAGTCGTTGATTACTTCACTCGTATCAGAATACTGGACTACTTCTTTGTTAGCATTACGATTCATGATCATTCAAGTAAGGGATAAAATCCTTACCCTTATTGTATTCTATTTTCAAAAAAAAGCAAAAAAAAGAGGACTTTTTTCCTCTTCTCTTATTTATTCCAACACATATCTGAAAAACTTTGCGATCTTTGCCCCGTAGCTCCGTACAGAGGACGCCGTCTTTGCGATAAAATTTCTTACTCACTCAAATATTGATACGTCAAATCTCTAAACAATTCATCCTTGTCTCCTCCCTCTACCAAAGCAGGCACATCTGTTGCTCTACTCAGATATTGCTTGATGATCTCCACCAAAAGGTTCACAAAACTACTCTGATTCAAAGGAATATTATCATGGTAATGATCGGAGAGAGCTTGCAAATACTGTACGTATTCACGGATAGATAATCAATTTTTTGATTTTAGGAGCTCCCCGAAATATTGTTGCATTCCCAAAGCATTTCCCTCCTCTGGATAAAAAGGATAAAAAAGTCAGACGACCACAATACTATTCATATTTTTACGAAGATAGGTCACATTTGTCTTGTAATCCAAGGTCGTAAAAAAAGTATCATAAATACCTTTGATAATATGCTCATTACTAATCGTTTGCATCAGAAACGTAAGAAACTTCGCAAATTGGTCATTCACTGCTTTATCTTTTTTGAGTTGCTGAGCAACTTGTTTTGCTTGTCTGGCTTCTTCTTGTACTTTTTGTACAGCAGTCTCTGAGACCTTTTCAGCCCCACTACCACCGATTTCACCAGATTCAATCATTCAGATGGATTCTTCCGCCATAAAACTACAAGGAAAATAAATACGAAATATTTTTAACGTTTTCCCCTTGAAATACAATAGTATTTCTGTATATTCAATCCACGTAGTTAAATCTTCTGGTGAGGTGGATGAGTGGCCGAAGTCAGCTCACTGCTAACGAGTCGACCTGTAACAGGGTCCGAGGGTTCGAATCCCTCCCTCACCGTGTTAAAATGGCTCTGTAGCTCAGCAGGTTAGAGCGCGCCTCTCATAAGGGCGAGGTCGGTGGTTCGAGTCTACCCAGAGCCAAAAAAAAGTTCCGTCATTCAACTATATTTTATCTCTTCACGTTCCAACGTATGGCAACCAAGAAAAAAGGAGGTGTAGTTAAAGTAGCACTCGTATGTGCAAACTGTAAAGCTACCAACTATTTCACTTCAATCAACAAAGCTGTTAGACCAAAACTTACGATCAAAAAGTATTGTAAACATTGTAGACAAGCTACAGAACACAATTCTAGAGAAAAATTAAAATAATCCCGATTTTTATTTTGTTTTAACAATTTTATGTTAGCAATCAGACTTTCCAGACACGGAAGAAGTAAAAGACCTTTTTATAGAGTAGTTCTTACCGAGCATACCAAACCAGCAAAAAGCTGATACACTACAGTATTAGGATCTTTTGATCCACTGAAACATGAATTCATCGCTGATGTACCAGCAATCAAACAACTTATTGCTACAGGTGCTCAACCTAGCGAAAGAGTAGCAAAATTGCTTTTCAAATCTACGAATGACCCATTCTACAAAACCTTCTACAAAGAAGTAGAAAGAAAAGGGGTAACAAAAAACGAGAAAAAAGACTAAAAAGGTTTTAGTAATCTTCTCTCCAATGCCAGAAACCACACTCTTTGCCACCCCCGAAGATATTATTCTTTTTACGTTCGCAGTCGCTGTATTAATCGTATTCGCAGGATGTATTTATGCATTTTTTCGTGCGATTTTTCTATTTATCTTTTCCAAAGGAGAAGACGCAAAAGTGAAAGCTGCTTGGAATAGTATCAGATATATGGTAATCGGACTGTTTCTGACCATTATGCTCTTATTTGCATGACCACAATTACTGAGGATGTTTAAAGTACAAAATTATGAAGTATATACTGCAAAAAATGTATTTACTAAAATCTGACAAATCATCACGGGAGGAAGTGGAATTGTTTCCAAAGTCGTGAATGAATATCCTGGAGCTAATGGGATAAATAGCGATCCTACTGATAGCCGAGAAGTACCCTCTTCTTCTTATCAATTATAAGATTACCTTGATTTTTAAGATTGCTTTCTTAAATTGAAGAAAGCAATTTTGCAAAAAAACAAAAAAAAATTGAAAAGTATGATAACAAAACATGGTTGTGGATGTCACCAAAGAATCGGAGACTATAGTCTCTGTAGTGGTTGTCACTGTCCTATCCCACGAGGGAATTTTTTCTGTAATTCCTGTGAAAAAAAGGAAGCACAAGAACGAAAAGAAAAAGAGAAAGAAAACAAAAAAAAACAAAAACGACAAAAAAAAGAGCTGGAAACCAATCCACCTCACCAATGTCATTGCGAGCCCAAGCTGATGAATGCACGAGGCGGCATGCAAGTATTTAATGAGAAAACACAAAAATTCCAACCTCTGCATCCTCGATTTGGATACGCCTGCCAAAGGGATGAAAGAACGGGAGTACTGGTATGTAAAACCTGTGGTGGTACTCCACCAAAAGGTTCCACTACTAGAGAATCTATCTCCCTGTGAGTCTAAAACAATAAGATAGCCTACATCTATGGGCTATCTTTTTTCTATGCAAAATATTCACGGCAAAAAGATCTCATCGCAGAGACATAAGATCATATCATTCAAACAGAAAAAACTCTATATAAACATCTTGAAAGAAAAAAGGAGTTCAGTATATACATACTATGTTACATATAGAAAATCTCATCCACCTTGATCCTCACCAACAATTTCTCCAAAAAAGAAGTAAAAATCCGAATCTTTTTTTAGTAGGTGGATGCGTCAGGGATATTTTGCTTGGAACTACAAAACACCCACTCGACATTGACTTCACCATGGCTGGGAAGCCTGAGAAGTTATATGCAGACTTCGATACTCAGGGACTTTCTCATTTCATCACAGAAAAATTTGGAACAAGTACCTTCATAAAAAAAGAAGTAATTCGCTATGAACTCACCCCTCTCAGAACAGAAGGAGAATACGGAGATTTTCGTCATCCGGGAGAAATACAGCGAAGTAATGATATTGTCCTCGATAGCCAGAGGAGAGATTTTTCTATCAACGCGATGTACTACTTTTCCATCACCAAGCAAACAAAAGCTGAACTGGATTTCAGCAAAGAAGGAAAACAAATTGATGAAAAAAATCTGATTAAGATTTTGGACAAAGAAGGATACTGCTATATCACAAACCTCAATCTCTTGATCTTAAGAAGTGATCAATACATCCAACAAGTATTTGGAAACGCAACATTTGAGGAAACCTATTTCAGATATTTAATCGAAACCCAAAAAGAAGCCTGCTTTCGAAAGACTATAAATCCTCTCTGACAAAAGAAAAACTCCTTAAAATCAGGAGCATTACCAAAAATCAATAAATTTCGCGTCCTCATAGACCCAACAAGCTGAATCCTCTCCCTAGGAGAAAGAAAGCTCAGCACCGTCGGAGAGCCAGACAAAAGATTTAATGAAGATGCCCTCCGTTTAATGAGAGCACTAAGGATTGTAAACGTATGTAATGCCTCCCTTTTACAGCAAGAAAAAAAATCCCCCTCTGAAAAAAAAACTCAGCTTTTTGACTTTACTCCCGCTACTCGAGATAGTATCCAAAACAACGCTCACCTTATCGCTCACGTAGCCAAAGAGAGAATCAAAGAAGAGCTCACAAAAGTCTTTTCAAAAGGAAACCCTTTCTGATGTATCACCCTTTTGAATGTAAGCGGGATGCTAGAAATACTCTTTCCAGCACTAGCAAAGACAAAATATGTAGCACAACCCATCCGCTACCATGCGTTTGATACCTACAGCCATACCCTACTCGTACTCAAGGCTTTACAAGAAATCAATGAAGACTATCTCGTGCGTTTCGCAGTACTCTATCACGATGTCGGAAAAGTTGACCAATATAAAGCCTACGATGAAGCCAAAGGCAATAAAGAAAAAATCAGAGCGATCATCGCTGGTCCACTCAACCATAGGAATAGCTCCCCCGAGCTGATGAAACAGGATTTTAGAGTGTTGGGATTTTCCAATAAGGAAATCAATGATATTGCTCGATATATCCAAGAACACCATACTCCATGAGAGATTTTACAAGCAAATCCAGATAATCGAGAGAAAAAAGTTAGAAAACTGCTCAGCGAAAAAGGCTACGAAATGGTAAATAATCTCTTAGACATCAATATTGCTGATCGTATCGGACAATTCAACCCTCTGCAAAATTCTTCAGATTTAAGTGACAGCTATGAATTAAAAAATATTCTCAAAAAGCTGAATAAACAAGAAGGACAATTCAAAAAGTCTGACCTCGCCATCAACGGAACTACTCTCATGAAAGAACTCAAACTTACCCCAGGACCACTCTTGGGAGAATTGCTCAACCAAGCTTTCCAACGAGTAATAAATGACATTTCTAATAGAAATAATGAAAAGGAATTATTCATCTATATAAAAAGTTATTTAAAAAACAGAAAAGAAGAGGAAATCTAAAAGAGATTTTCTAATAATTAATTTGACAAATCACCTTAATTTAAGTATACTTGAAAATAAAGTATTCTTTACTTCTAAACAAAATATAATGCAAACCTTCAAAAAAGTTTTCCTACTTTCCTGCTTAATCTTAACTATAGGAGGAGCAAGCGTCATTTTGGCACAATCTAAAGACAGCACAGTAGACCTCACCACTAACCTCGCAAATCCTATCCAACATATCAACAAAATTATTTTTGCAATTCCAGATAACAACCCAAGTAATACTGGAGGATGGAAAACGCAGTGACAAGTACCCGTTTCTAGTCAAGGAAAGATAATCACTATAGATGGATCGCTCCTTACTAACGTACAAGAAGGAAATACTACAACTACTAACCTAAAAAATTCCTCTATCCTTGGAGGGAATAAAAACAACTTCCTAGTACCTGTTACAGGGAGTACCATCATAGGAGGAAGTGAAAATAAAGTGCAAGCAAATCAATCTATTATTCTTGGAGGGATTAAAAATCAGATTCAAAATACTACTTCTTACAGATCCACAATTCTAGGAGGTTCAGAAAATACTATCAAAGGTGCAGAGTCTACTATCATTTGAGGAACTCAAGGAAACATCTCAGGAAATAATTCTGTAATCATCGGGGGAACAAATAACACTCTCAAAGGAAATAACTCTCTGGTAGGTTGAAGAAATGTTACAACAAACGGAAATGGAATATTTGTACGAAGTGATGGAACAAAAGGAACATTCACAGTTAGCCAATCTAACCTTTTCGCAGTGAATGCAACCAGCGGTGTAGCAGTAGGAACCGATACTCCTAATGCTCTGGCAACTCTAACTGTCAACGGAGATCTTAGGATCCAACCCAATGTAGCAGACACAAATATCTGTAATGCTACCACCAAAGGAACTATGAAATCAGTAAACACCACAGGAGGACAGCTTTGTGCTTGTTTCTGTGATGGTAGGGCATGGCAAGCAAGTTTGGAGACTCCTAGCTGTATCAGAGCTTGTGATACTAATAAACAAGGACTCAATGCTCTCGATAAAATCTGTGATACTAAAATACGGTCTGCAACCGAAAACCATAGATTTGAACCAGCTTGGGATAGTAGTCTCCTCGGAAATACAGGAGGATGTACCACAGGGATCTCGCTACCACAGACCTCTTATTTTTATGCCACAGGGATAAACGGAAGCGGAATCACAACCCACTATCGAACCTGTGTTGAACCTAAAAAAGCTGAATTCGTAGAATGTAATAGTAGCTTCTCTTGCCAAAAAGATCCTAAATTTACTCTAAATACGGGATCACTGGTCTGCTCTTATAGCACTACAGATCCAAGTGAAGGTAAAAAAGATGATCGAGGATTGAGAGAAAACGTAAATAAAAAGCTGATTGGTACTCTTGGACATCAATGTAAGAATGCAACAGAAACTCCCGCCGAACTCAATAATCCAAGCAATCAAAATCAGAATTGTACCAATAGTAATCCTGTAGACGATGATTCATCACAAAAATGTCAGTTTTATTGCCAAAATGGATGGCATAAAGAAACGAAAAACGGGGTAGATATCTGTATAGAAAACTCCTGTGGAGCTCAAGTAGTCACTCACACTCAAAATTGGGCAGACACTACAAAACAAGTTCCTTACTCAGTACCGTGTTTAGATCACGGAGAGAGTAAAAACATTCCCTATACTACCTCCCTCCCAAATGGGACAACAATCACCTATACAAAAAACTTCTCCTGTAAGGAGGGGACCTTGCTCAGTGGAGCAGTGCAATATACTATAGAGTCTTGTAATACAGGATATCATCCCTTCCCACTTGCAAATAACTATATCGGTAGTTATCGTTGTGATGCAAATCAATATAAAATAGACTATTATAGAGATTATACTAATGGGAACAATTCACCATTGACAACACAAACACAGACTTATGATACTTCTTTCAGTCTTGCAGGGAATTTCAATAGAGTAGGATATACCTTAAAGGGATGGTCTACCACTCAACAGAAATTATGGAATATAGCAAAACAGAGCGTGTCAAATTACTCTCCTATTCCTAGTTTTACTGCTAAAGAAGGATCTAGGACGCTCAATTTGAGTGCTCCTGCAACATGGAATTTTACCGCAAACAAGACATATCCTAATTATAGTACCTCTAATCCAGAAATCTTCCCTCTCTATGCAGTATGGCAAAGAAATAGTTATACCGTCACCTTCCAGGCGGGAAGTGGAACATTATATGGAGCTGGTGGTTCATGTGCTGGAGATAATAGTATACGGGGATGGTCAATAGATCAGTCAACTTGGCTTAATACGCTTTCAGGAATGCAGGCAGCTGCTAAGCCTAATATTTTAGCAGTAAGTGGTACTCTTGCTGATAAATATCCTACAGCACCTACGAGTTGTGGTACACCATCATCAGTAAATAGTAGTTGTGTTTCACAAGGAAATGTTTCTCTTCCATGAATACTACTTCAACAATTCTCTTTTACAGGTACTATAGCATGGAGTGGAGGAGGCTCCTCTATCCTTCCAGAGCAGGTAATCAGTAGTGTAATTTTAAGTGGAATCATTTTGAGTGGAAATCAAGTAATAACAACTGGACACTTAGAAATGCAAAAGGTCTCCTTTCAAAATACAGGATTTGCTGGAACAGAATATAAAGGTTTCATATGGAAAGTTCTAGATGACAACGTACCAGTTACTGGACCTTTAAGTTTTAAATCTCAACAAACCTCTCCATCTACTTGTGTAAATCAAACTTCTGCATCAACATGTGCTAGTGCTAAATGTACCCGAGTTCCTTCAGCAAGTGTTGCTGGTGATGGGAAAACGGCTATGGGTACTGTAGTATATGATGAAGCCTATGGTATAAATGTAAGTCTTCCTATTCCAACTCGTGTTGGGTATGAGTTTATAGGACGATATAGCACTTTTAGTTCAACTGACTTGCCACCTACCGCAAATCCTCCATCTGGAAGAATAACAGAAACTACTCTTATGACTACAGCAAGCAATCATATCCTTTATCCTCGTTGGAAAGAAAAACAAAAATTCCCTGCTTTTGCCTTAAATGTAGCAGTCAACGGAGGATGTAAAAAGGTACCTGGTGCTCCTAGTGGCAATGGTCGACAAAGAATTGGTTGAGATTATTCTGATTTTGCAAGTTGTGTAGGTTTTATCTATGTATACGATTATCATAGATCTGTATGGCTACAAGACACAACTGTTCAAATTAGAGAAGGAGATCCATGTTTATACGGTATTGCTGGTTTTAGGTTATGAGATGATAATTATGGATGGGATATAGTAGGAAATGCATTGTTGAGTAGGATCCCAATAATATGATGGTTAACTATAGGTAGCTGGGATAACTTCTGGAATGGATTAACTCTCGGTATCTATAAAGGAGCTCAAAAATTCTATGTTTCTTATGTAGAAGGAACGATGACTTCATCAGGAACATGTTATGCTCCAAATACTTCTAAGATAAAGACGGTTGAAGTTGGTACAAATAGCAAAAAAACAATAGGTGCCCCAAACTACTAAGATCACAAAACACTCTTCACAAATCACTACCAATCATTGTCAATCCGAAATGGGCGAAAAAGTCGCCCATTTTTTGTCTTCCTAAAAATTCTGACTATACTTAGATAAAGTATTTTACTTTTCAAGTATTCGCTAATGTCGAGAAAGATGAGAGCACTTTCCTTATTGATCATGATCGCCCTAGTGGGAGGAATTTTTATAGATGCTAGAGAAACAAATCAAACCACTCCAAAAACAACAGAAAAAGCAGAAACAGAAATTATACACAACGTAGCTATAGATATTCAAAATACCTCCACACCACAGGAAGAAGAGATAGACTTTTCAGCCCTTTTTGAAAGAATGAGTACGGAAGAACAAGAATCTGATACAAAAACTCTCAAGAGCGATAATGTAGAGTTCCTCCAAAATGTATTCGAAAAAACCAGAGATCCTCAAATCATCACACCAACCCTCCAAGCAATGGTAGATGTTTATCAATTTATCCTTGCAAAACAATTTATCGAAAAACTAACCCCAGAAGAGCTAAAAAATGTAGATCCAGTGCTCCACCTCCAAATTTCCTTCAATAGTTTTCCACTCTCTTCCACCTCAGCTTTCAGCTCTTTAGAAACCTTGGTAGAAAGCTATAAACAAACCAATAAAATCAATGCAGATCAAGCAAATCGATATAAAGGGATTCTCGCTCTCATGCAAAGAAAATACGACAATTTTTTCCAACTTTCTGCACAATTTCAGAATGCATCTTACAAACAATTTGCCAACAAAATTTCTTCCCTCCAAAAGCAAATCAACCAACAAGAAGATATGCCAAGCTATTATTTTGATGCACTCGTGTCTGTAGAGCTTTTTCAGCAAGGATTTTTTCAGCCAGCCAAAATTCTCGCTCTCTACGCTCATTCCAAAGAAGGAAAATACATCCTCCCTTATCAGGTACTAGCATACGCAAATTTTCTCACGGCATCACGAGAGGCATCCGTGGAATATTTGACCACCCTTTCCTCCCTTGACCCCACTTCACAAGAAAAATACACCTTTCTGATAGGAATAGCTTACTACCGAAATGAGCAATACGAAACCTCAGTAATGAAACTCTCACAGGTTCAAAAAGCTGAATTTCGCCTAGACGTCGCCAGATATTTAACACTAAATTACTCCCATCTCCAGCAAACCTCCAAATTGGTAAGCACTCGACAAAAGCTTCTAGGATACGCTGAACTCAAACCTGCAGATTTTTTCAATTATTTTTATAATGTCTTTTTCGCTCCTTATATCCAAGGAAAAGAGTTTACTCTCTATCAACAAAACCCTGAATTAGCTCAGAATTATCTTATCGTCTGCACTTCTATCCTCCCAACACAAGATACTGCCATCTGTGAATATGGAAAAGTTGGACTCTCCTTAGTCACCAAAAACAGCTTTGGAGTAGAGGAAAGTTTATTAAAGTTAATTAAAACCTCTCCACAGGGGTATCTCTACCATGCATTAGGAGAATATTACATAAAAGTCGGAAAATCCGATGAAGCAAAGGTGTATCTTTTGAAAGCTATTGGAATGGTAGATTCTATGAATGAAACTGACCAAATCAAAACACTTTTACAAAAAATATTATAACTATGGAACTGCAAACGGAAACCTTTTCTAATCAGCTCTATCATCAAGCAAAAACATTTTTTCTCCAGGAAGGAAGAAGTGATATTTTGCTGAAAAATCCTCTCTCTGTATGTGGACGTTATCTCATCACCCAACAAATCAGAAAACGCTGATTTCCCGATTTTCTACCAAAGGACGGGATATTTCAATGTGGAGAGTGGCGATATTCTACATCCCACTCAGGAGAAAAAATATTCTTCGCTCTCGCAAACGAAAAAATCGCTGTAGATATAGAAAAAATCGTAGAAAGAACCTATCATTTAAAAAATCCATCAATATCACGAGAAACATTTTATGCACAGTGGTGTGCAAAGGAATGTGTAGTAAAATTTTTAAATCTGACATTAGATACTACCGAAAAAATGCTTACAAAAAAGCAGAGTCAACAGATAATTATCACCTACCAAGATAAAGAATATCCCGTTCAAGTACGGGATAAAGATGGCTACACCTACGCAATATTTTCAGGATCCAAAAATTAAGCTTGACATTAGATATATATATCCGTATGATTAAATAAACTAATACAAAAAAAATATGTTAAGACAAAAATTTGCTCAAGATGACTTAAAAGGTTTATTTGAAAGTGCTAAATCATCGCATTTCTCTACTCCAAAAGAAGTTGTAAAACAATGGAAAAGCACTTACTTTATTGGAGAAGAAGCAACTCCCTATCTGGGAGAATTAGTTGATTTCGTCAAAAAGGCGAAAAAGGGATTATCTTTAGAAGAAATCCTAAACTAAAAAAATAGGAGAGTACAGAGTATTATCTGCTCTCCTTTTTTGTAATTATGCCTAATTATACTATTCCCATCTTCTTAAATCTTCTGTAATTCTATTCTATACCTCCACTCCGAAAACCTCCTTTACCAATAATCCCACTCAAAAACTCACCAAAGCCACTCCCAAACTAATTGTCACCATTTCCAAAAATCTTCTCTTAAACTGATGACCTTGAGCCACACTGCTATAAAAATTAAAGAGAGCAATAATCAGAATGGCTATCACTATCGTCACCCCCAAGGCAAAATAGATATTATCAAAGATAAAATACGGAAAAATCAGAGCGATTACCGTACAAATATAAGCAATTCAGGTATATAAAGCAGCCCAAAGAGGACGAACTTTAGTAGTATTTTCCATTTTAGTAGAAAGATATTCAGATCCAGCCATACTCATCGCAGCAGCTATCCCTGTAATTAACCCACTAAATGCCACCATTTTAGTATTTTGAAAACCAAACGTTAACCCCGCTAAAACTCCCGTAAGCTCCACCAAAGCATCATTTAATCCCAAGACAATGGATCCCAGATAATGCAAAATCTTTTCATCAATCATCCCAATCAAATGAAGTTCATGCTGTTCTTCTTCCCTTTGGATTTCTACCGCTTGAGGTAGAATCGTTCCGATATCCTGATATTTAAAAACAGCAGAATGTTCACCTCCTTCCATCAGCTTTAGGGCAAATGTTAATCAAAAAAGGCGAGCAATTTGCGAATAAAGCCAAATTTTTCGTTTACTAGGATGAACATCCTTTCCGCTATAGGTTTTCCAGATTTGATAATGCCTGAGCTCATCCTCAGCAATTTGCAAAAGAATTTTTTTATTAGCGGGATCTTTGGTCAGCTTAGCAAGCCTTTTATAGACAATTGCTTCGGTAATTTCTGTTTTTTGAGTCTCTAAGAGAGATTTTTTGAGTTCAGGAGTAACTTCAGATTTCATCAATGATAAAAATAAGATAAAAAATCTATTTTCTATTGCTGATTCCTCGAACGCGTACCAATTCTTCTACAAACGTTTCTACTTGTTTTTTATCATGAGAAGAGAGCTCACGAACTCCACACGACATCAAATGATCTTGAAGAATCGAAGAATTTAAGCTCTGCATCATTCCAATCACTGCATTCACCTGTTGAGAAATGTCAGCACAATACGCACCGTCTTCAATCATCTTGCTAATTTTATCCAGCAGACTTTTAGATTTTTTGATAGCAATAAGTGCTTTAGCATGAGGGACCACCTTAGCAGAAGCTTTTCCTTTTGGGATAGAAGCACAACAATCGTTCATGAGAGAGGGAAAAAAATAAAAGAACTAACTACAATATAGCTAGTTCTCCTCTAATTTCAAGTAATTCGTTTTTTTATGAGAATTCATTAAATACCTGATACAGAATCAGCAGGAATCCAAACAGCACCAACCCAGACACCAACAAATTGATCAAAATAGCTTTTGCTCTCTTGAATCCATTTCCTCCACCTCCATCAGTAATAAAAGAATATCCCGCATAAAAGACCATCAATACTGCAGCAGCACCATAAATATATCCAAAGAACTTTGCAGCACTGATAATGAAATCTGCAGCTTGCGTTGCAAAATTTTCCACGCTCGCCATATAGTAGATAAAATCTACCCCTTTCATAATAACCAACGCTCCCACCACATTAAGCACCCCTCTAACCAGCTTTTTGGATTTATCAGCATCGGCAGCCATAATCACTCTAAATCCTGTAATCACCGTCATCAAAATAGCCCAGAAAAAAGCTGCACCTTTAAGGAAGGTAAGTACTTGAAAGAACAGAGAATTGGTATCATCGGTAGCTTTTTTTACGAGATCTCCGAGTCCATTCATCGAATTCATATCCAAAACATCTCAGAAAATCCAGCCCGCTCCATAAATAAAAAGAGCCCCCAGAGCAATATATCCTAAATTTCTCGTAGCATTTTGAAGATCTTCCGCTTTTTTTCCACTAATAATAAGCTGTGCTCCAGCCCATACCAGATAAATTAAAATTAATCCAATCGCCAAACTTTTCATCGCATTTCAAAGAATCCCACTATTCACAGTACTAGGATACAAGAGACCTTGAATATTTTCCTTCAAAGATTTATCTGCCTTAATTTTATCGGTCTGTACCGTCTCATTCTTTAAAGAACCTAAGAAACTATCAATAGTTGGTGGCGAAGCAAAACTAAAAGAAGAAAAATGCAGAATGAAGGATCCGATCAGTAGAATAAAAGAGGTTTTTAGAAGAGTTTTCATTGGTATGAAAGAGTAAAAAATAAATTAATTAAAGATAAAATTGATCACCGCTACCACAATATCAATCAAATAGTAAAACCCGGTAAGAATAACCACTCCAATTCCAATATAAATAAAATTATCCTTCACTTTCCCGAGTTCTCCTTTCCCATGAATGATGTTCGTTGTCATCATAAATCCATTATAAATCAAGAAAATAGTTGCTAGAGCCAATCAAATAAAAACAATCCACTGGAGGTAAGGATCAACATTATTTTTGAGATATTCCAAAGTATTAGTAAATTTATAATCAGGATTTCCACTATATCCTCATCCTTGAGAAGTAACTCCATCTAATTGAGTTTGTTGGATACTATGCTCCTCATTTGCCACATCTACTACCTGATCCAGTAGTCTCATAGGATCGTTTGTAGCCACGTTCCAATTAAGACTTTGTGCAAAAAGTGCACTAGATCCACAAAGGAAGAGACAAGAAAGGAAAAGCAGTAAACGTTTCATAGGACAAAAGAGAAGATAAAAGATACTCTCTAAGTATACTCAAAAACAATAAAAAAAGCAAAAAAAATCAGACTTTTCTTTTTGATTTGACTTTGAAAAAATGAATCATACTATAAAAGAGCAAACAAATTTTATTTTTTACACGAATACTCAATGACTACTACTGAAAACGTGATTATCATTTGATGAGGTCCTGCTGGACATACGGCAGCCATTTATACCTCCAGAGCTTTATTGAATCCTTTGATGTTTGAAGGATTTATGGCAGGAGGAATGCCTCCAGGTGGACAATTAACCACCACTACCGAAGTAGAAAACTTTCCAGGATTCCCTGAAGCAGTTTCTGGTCTGGAACTCATGCAAAAAATGAAAGAACAAAGTCTAAAATACGGTACGAGGATTGAAACCAAAACTATTGAGAAAGTGGATCTTTCTTCCCGTCCTTTTAAAGTTTACGCAGGAACGGAAGAATTTTCAGCAAAAACTATTATTATCACCACAGGAGCGAGTGCAAAAAGACTTCGCTTACCTGGAGAAAACAAATTCCGACAGAGAGGAATTTCCGCTTGTGCGACCTGTGATGGTGGACTGCCAATTTTTAGAAACCAGCGTCTCGTAGTGATTTGATGAGGAGATGTAGCAATAGAGGAAGCACTCTTTCTCAGTAATTTTGGAAGTGAAGTGGTAATGCTCGTACGTAGAAATGAATTTAGAGCGTCTAAAGCGATGCAAGAAAAAGTGAAGAAAAACGAAAAAATTCAGGTTTTTTGGAATACTGAGGCGATTGAATGTCTAGGGGAAGAAAACCTGAACGCCTTAAAAATTGTAAACAACCAGACCAAAGAAGAAAGCATTTTGGAGTGTAAAGGACTCTTTTATGCGATAGGTCATCACCCAAATACGGAGATTTTCCAGGGACAACTTGAACTTGATACTGATGGATATATTGTCACAAAAAAAGGTACGGGAAGAACAAATATCTCAGGAGTCTTCGCTGCGGGAGATGTGCAGGATAAAGTGTATAGGCAAGCAATTACTTCAGCAGGAAGTGGTTGTATCTCCGCATTGGAAGTAGAGAGATTTTTGCAAGAATAAGATAATCAAAAATTTTTTATAATATTCTCAGGTGTAGGAAGAAGAAAATACATTTCTGGAAGCTCACTAAAAATATCTAGTGGGTTTTTTAGTATCCCTTTTGATCCACTAGCCCTTGAAAGAGTTCATTCACTGCAGAAAAATCCCCATCTCCCTCTAATACCATATCAAAAGCCTCCAAATAGTCAGCTTTATTACTGTTTTTTTCCCCGTTAAAAAACCCAATAGTGAGGAGATGATCATAAGAGACTCCTTCTACCATTCCTAAATCCCCCAACATATCTCCCAAGAGAATAATATTTCTCCTTTTCTCAAAGACGGAGTCAGATTGCTGAAGGGTTGTTTTGATAATTTCTGATTTATTCAAGGCATGAATGACAGGTTTCAAAGCTGTGATAATCTTTCCTTGCTTATCTCGTTGAAAATGATTAATGAGATACTTGATATTGGAGTAATTGCTGTCTAACGCTTCAATAAACAGAGGGATAAGCTCCCCACAACCGCTGGCAGAAAAAATAACGAGAGGCACTTGTAGATCATATAAAAATTTTAAAAACTGCTTCACCCCATCTCTTTCCTGCAATACTCAGCTCTGAGTAATATCCCTTAAGTCTGAAAGATTTAGCCCACACTCGATGAGAAGTTGGTGATGACCATTCCATCGTTCTTCCATCAAATGCACCCTTTCTTCCCAGGGGAGAGAAACGTCAATTTCAAAATGGTGATAGTGGTCAAAGAGTGCTTGTGCTTTTGCCGGATACTCTGGAGTTAAATGCTTCCCATCTCTGAGGAGAGAAAGAAGAGAAGAAATAGGTTTTCCGTTATTGTTTCGATGAGTTAAGGTTTTATCAAAATCGGCAATTACTACCAGCTCTTCTGCTCCTGCTTGCATAATGGCAGAGATAAGCTCATTCACATGGTTTGGATCTTTCATTAAGGCTTGCATACTATTTTCCAGAGAGATAAAAACCTGAATCACTCTTCATCATACTAAATTTCTACGATCTGATCCCAAATCCCCATTCCCTGAATCTCAGTATTGTGGGTGACGGTATAAAATTTCATCGTCCTCTGTTTCACAAAGTTGGTAATCATTTCACTGACTTTACCTACTGTTTCGATATCGAGATTATTGATGGTTTCATCCAAAAAGAGCAGGGGAGTCTGGAGATAAGAGGAAATCGCAAGCATTCGTACGAGCTTCAAAATAGTTCTTTGTCCTCAGCTCAGACTTTTTACTTCTCTTTCTCCCTTCTCATCATAGATTTTCGCTTCCAACTCAAGCTTCTCTGCGGTTTCAGTGATTTTCATCGCAATTTGGTAGTCTACCACCTGAATGAGATAAGAATTGATAATTTCGCTCAAAACGGGTAAATATTCCTCCAAGGCGAAGAGCAGGAGTTCCTTGCTCAGAATCGTATAGAGATTGGTCAAAAACTTTTCCTGTTGTTGCAAATCTTTCACGAGATTTTTGGTGGAGGTCGCGTCGGCGATAAGTTGCTGAATATCATGAATGATTTGCAATATTCTCGTTAATGTTTGGAGATGGGCTTGTAATGTTTCCGGGTGATATTCACTGATTTGTTGGTCTAACTGTGCTTGATCAGCTTTTATTTTTTCTATTTCCTTCATCTTTTCTTGAATCTGTACCTCAAGATGCTGTAAAGAAGTTTGAAAAGCTGTTTTTTGTTGCTGGTAGTCCTGTAATTTATGTGTTTCGATCTCGAGTCTCATGATATTTTGGTCTTTCTCGTTAATCAGCTTTTGGAGAGTCTCCTTTTTGGCATAGGTATCTTCTCGGGATTTGAAGTTGATGTCGGTGAGGAAGGTTTTGATTTTCATAACCCCTTCTTCCGTCGCCTTCTTCACCTCCGCTATGCTCGGCTCATCGACTCCTCCCTCTATCCGACCCGTCGGATCTTCGTCCCCTGATAGGGGAACAAAAACAAGGCTTTTTTCTATGTTTTCTATTTCCTCTTTCAAAACAGCTTTCTGCTTCTCTAATTGCTCAAAATGCTGTTTATTGATGACTTTAATGAAGGGGCAGTTAGTACCAATTTTATCACAGGAAAAGGTAGCTTGTTGATCAATATTTCCTTCAAACGTTTTCAGCCTTTTTTTTGCTTGTTCTAATTGCTCCGCTTTTATTTGTTGATTTTTCGCTTCTAGTTCCATATTTTTGAGTTTGAGCTCAGCCTGTTGAACCTGATTTGCCAGGTCTTTTCAACGCTCTTTAAGGGATTGGATAAAGGTGTAGACCTCCGTTAAATTCGTATACGTTTTATCTTCAAAAAGGATTGGCGTAGGTACGGTTTCCAATTGCTCTTGCTGGGAATAGAGCTCAGCTTTTTCTTTCTTTAATTTCTCAATTTGAATAGTATCAATGCTAGCAATTTTCTGCTCCAAAAAGGATAAGTCTGACTGAAATTTCGTCTGTTCTGTTTTTCGTTTTTGGATTTGATCTTGGTGGTCAGTAATTTGCTTGGTGAGGTGACTTTTACTGGTTTGTAAGGCGAGGAAAGACTTTTCTTTCTCTTGGAATTCCTGTTGCTTGGTGAGAAAAAACTGAATATCTAGTCCGTTGAGACTAAAGTCATTGAGAGAGAGTTGATCGAGGAAGGGCTCGAGTTCAGTGAAGAAAGTATCATTAGTGCCTTCATCAAAGGAGCAGTAATCTTGTTTGAGTTCTTTCAACCATTTTCTCAGCTTCTCATCTTGCTGGGAGTGGTCTTGTAAGGATTTGAGTTTATAGGAAAGTTCTCTTTTTTTATCTTGTACTTGTTCCTTCGCCTCATCGATTCCCAAAAGTCCAAAGACATTTTTCAGTACGGTGAGTCTGTCTGCTGGTTGCATTTCAAAAATATTTTCTGCATCCTGGAGTAAAAACATAGTGGAGAGAAAGACGGACTTTGGAGGAAGGAGTTGATCGAGGGATTGTTGGAGGTCGGTTTCATTTTTCATCACTACCTCTTCAAGGTGAAAGAGCTCAGGATGAGAGAAAACCTCCTTGATAATATTGGTGTCTCGCTGAAGGAGTGATCATTCTGAAGGAGTGAAACGCCTGAAGAATTCAGACAAAAAAGAGCTTATCTCTACTGGATTCTTCGCGGTCGCTCAGAATGACGAGGTATCTAAAGTAATAGTAAAAAGCTGACTACTACAGCTATCTTTGCTTTTCCCAACTTTGAGAAGTCTCCTCACGAGATAGTAATTTTCCCCTTCAGAAAAAATCAGACTTATTTCTCCTTCTTTACTGTGAATATTGAGCATATTCCTGTTTGCAGTTCTGTATAACGCATAGCTGGGACCATCAAAAAAAAGAAAACTCTTTCCACTTCCAATAGGTGCTTTAATGAGAAATTTTCCTTGATCAAAAAGGAGAGAGCAGTCTTTGCCCTCAAAGGGTCAAATATTACGATAGTAGATAGCATGGAGATTGATCATAGTCAAAATATACAAATCTCCCTGTGGTTTTCAATTCTTTGATAGGGAAAAATCAGTTGCATTTTTATTTGACTTTCTGAGTTAAATCCTTATATCTCAAGGTAGAAATACTCTAAAAATGTATTTTTTATTCTCTATTCTTTTATACGTATGAAAAAACTTCTCCCTTTGGGTACTCTGGCTCTCTCTTTCCTCGCTCTCGCAGGATGTGGTAGTGTAAGTGTTGTAGATTACAACGACAGATTGGTTGCCCTTCAAGATGTCTGCTATGATGCAGAAGCTGAAATGACAGATGCTCGAGATCAGGAAAATTATGGTCAGGTAAGGTCACTGTATGAATCCGCACTAGCTACCTGTACTCAGTCTCAGACCGATATTGCTTCCACAGATGCTTATGATGGAGACACAACTCTCAGAGATGCATTTGATGCAGAATTACAATTGGAACTTGTTTACCTCCAGAAAATTGGTGAAATTATCACTTATTGGGACTATGATGAGCTTACTGATGAACAGCAAGTTGCTGAAGATGCTCTTTGGGAAGAGCTCGACGCTATCGAAGAACAGCTTTCTGATGCTTATGATGTAAGTGAGGCTGCTCAGAAGGCATTTGCAGACAAATATGGATATGAATTAGAAGACTAGTCCCTTTATTTCCTACAATTTTCCCCTCCATGCAAACACCAAATATTCCCTATGATATCTACGAATCACCTCAAGAGGTGGTAATTATCTTACCATTGGGAAGTGTGAAAAAGGAAAGTGTGGAGGTGAAAATAGCAGATTATAGAATTCTGATTAAAGGAACTAGAGAAAAACCTAAACTAAAATCCTCCTGTTTACCCGTCCAAGAAGAGTGTTATCGATGACCGATTGAATTGATTATTGATATTCCCCCTCAGGTCTATTTCGATAAAATTCACAGCAAATTGACGCTGGACAATACACTTCAAATCATCGTACCCAAGGCGTTGGTGCCAGAGAAGATTGAATTAGAGGTAGAATATGAATCTGAGTAAAAATATAGAAAAGTCTGGTTGAAAAATCAGATTTTTTTTGAGCAAATTTTTTTTAAACTTGAAGATAATTTACACGATAGTTAAAATTAGTTGTTGATATGATTTTATCATAAAGAATAAATACTGTCTTGACATTCAATATATATATACTTATAATAAAAATGAGAATAACAAGAAATAATAAAAAAATTAAAAATAAAACAAAATGAAAAAGTTAAGATTATTGGTGACTCCAGAATGTCCAAACTCTTGTCCCCTTTGCTGTAATAAACAGATTAATTTGGATGGGCTTCCTATTGCAAGTAGCTTTACCTACGAGGAAATTATTATTACGGGAGGAGAGCCTGTGTTGTATTATCTGAAGGTAGCTGCTTTGATAAAAACCATTCGCGAAACTGAGCACTATACGGGTAATCGTGCAAAAATATACCTGCAAACAGCGGTATATCCTTCTGATCTCTATGTGGATCGCCTCTACTACATTATGTTTAATTCCTCTTTGGATGGCATAGCTTTAACTGTCCATAGCAAGGAAGCTATCCCTTACTTACAAAAGCTTCAGAACCGGATTTTGAATAGGAGAGATCAGGGTAAAAATCTGAGTTTAAAACTCATTAGTTTCAAGGGCAGAGATTTTTCTGCAGAGGACTATCCCAATTGGAGTATCAAAAACAACGTAGAATGGTTGGAAGATTGTCCTCTTCCCTCAGGTGAGGTATTTATGAGGCTAAAGCAAACATGGAAAGAGGGGGCGGTATTCTGACCCTTCAAGAGTAAAAACAATTTTGGGAGTTAATCAGCGTTAACTCCCTTTTGAATAGCTTTTTTTCAAACCTTGTTTTTTCTTTCAATTTCTGTATTCTCTTATTACTTTATTTCCATTCCTCGAATGGTCCTCAAGCAAACCTACTACAATCTCTATCAAACCCAAATTCGGAAAGATATTCAAGCCAAGGTCTATCACAAACAGCATTTTACGATCAGACTTTTTGGGCAAGACTACTTCTGATTGATAAAGAGCAAAAAAATCTGACCACTTTCCCTCCAACGATACCAAATTATGGGAATAGAACTCCCTTCCGATCCCGATTTCGTTCGCTCTGAACTTGCCAGAATTCAGAAAAATTACGGGAAAAAGCGGGGGAGTATCTCGTTTCAATTCTGATTTCTCAATGAAATTATTAGTTTTGAAAATTGTGGAGCGAGAGAAAATGACTTCGTCAATGACATTAGACAGATGAGGCTGAATATCCGTTCCAAAATCACTCAAGAATATGGACTTCAGCTCGCTTTCCGTGAGAATATGCCTCAGAGTAATATTATCTATTTTATTGATAAATCTGATGAAGCATTGATGGAAGAGATGAATTCTGGAGCTAAACAGAAAGTAAAGCACGGATTTAGCAAAAAAGTGGATTTCCAGTTGGCGAGTCCAGAGCAATACGAAGAATTTTACCAGAAATGGGCGAAAGTAGCAGGCTTCAAAGGCTTCGCTCCGATTACGAAAAAACAGTTTTATGACCTGATGGACTATCTGGAAAAGAATCAGTGTGGACATATTTTTCTTACTTTGCACGAAGGGGAGATTATTGCAGGAAGTATCTGCCTTCTCGACAATAATCATCTCGTGTATCTGTATGGGTTCGCGGAAAGAGGCAAGAATAGCTATGGAGGACAGCAATATCTCAAATTCAGAGCACTTTGATGGGCGAGAGAACACGGATATGATTACTGCGATATGATGGGAGGAGCTCCAACGGGCTTTCCTGAGCACCCTTTGACCTGAGTAAGTGCTTTCAAAGAGTCTTTAGGCTGAAGTAAAATTGAGCTCTATGGAAATTTTGATTTGGTACTTAATCATCGACTTTATAAGATCTTTAAACGATATACCAATTTCCGTTCAAAGCATTAAAAAAGCTGATAAGAATATCCTATCAGCCTTTTTTCTAAGTTTTTTCTTAGCTAGTCACAATCTCTTCACAGAGGCGAAGGGTTTCTTCGTCTATCTTTTCCGGATTGCATTGATGTTTTTCAAAGAGCTTGATAATTTCATCTCTGCTCTGATTTCCGAAATTTCGAATTTTTTTGTTGATGATCCATCCCCAATGTTTTGGTTCACAAAGCTGGTAGACATATTCAAGATCAGCCATTGCTAAGCAATTTCTGCTTCTGACAGAGAGTTTAAGGGGATTGGGCTCCTCCCATTTCCCACTCCCAATTTTTGTCGTGAGAAATCTCATCAATTCCTCGTGATCGTCCAAAGCCGGGAGAGGATTTTCTTCTTTACTTGCTCGTTGCTTGAGTAACGCCTCTCTTTTTTCTTTCTGACTTGCAAGAATTTGTTCCAGAGATTGGATTTGAGACTGTTGAATCTTAATCTTTTTCTGGATTTTTATACAAGAGAGAATTTCCTGAACAGTCCTCATCGTCTGTAAAGCCTTATGTTCAATCCGATTAACACGGGAGCTACTTGTAAGTCCCAAGAGCTTA
>JAITGP010000043.1 GCA_031280545.1 Candidatus Peribacteria bacterium | reverse complement strand
TTCAACAATCAAAAAATATATCATCATACTAGTCCTTCTGCCAATGTAGAGATTAGATAGGAAAAAAATCTGACCGAAGTCAGATTTTTTCTTGTTTTGTTTTCTAGCCATTAGAAAGCAGTTTCATCTACTACTGTTTCGTCTTCTCCAGCTTCTTGAGCAGGAGCTGATTCTGTATTTTCTTCAGTTTTGTGGAACATCTTTGTAGGGTCTTCTTTTGCGAAGTCTACTTTGATAGCTCTTCCCCAAACTTCTTGTCCATCCATTTCAGCTTTCGCTTTGCTTGCATCGTCTGCATTTACAAATTCTACGAATCCAAATCCTTTGCTTTTCTTAGTCTCTCTGTCGAGATTAACTCTAGCAAATGCTACTTCTCCATACTTAGAGAATTCTTCTCTGAGGTCTTGACCTCTCATTTGTCGATTGAGACCACCAACGAAAAGTTTCGTCTGGCTTACAATCATCTGGTTTTCTTCACTCATTACACACAAATAATAAGAATAAAAGTCTGCCGTCAAAGTTTGAACGACAATGTGGTTATATGATTTCCTTCAGAAAATACAAATCTTTTTCAGACTTTTTTAGGTAGTTTGCATTAGTATCACAAAAAAATGTGTTTTTTTATTTTTATCCTTGACTTTGTATATACTTTTCATTAGTATCTGGATACTAATAGATACATAAACAATTTAAAACAAATTAAGATGGCACAAGAAAATGGGGAAGATTTTTTACTACTCTACAAGGGGGTAAAAACAAAGAGAGCTAAGTTAGAAGCGGATTCTGAAATCTTGGAATACGCCACAAAACAAAATTCAGAGGCTCACTCTCTCATCAGAGGGACAAAAACGATTCTTGATGTTGCGAAAGTTATGGATGAGGTACTTCATGAGCTTTCACTGAGGAACAATCCCATACTCTTAGAAGTACTTGAAGTCGAATCATCGGATTTACCGGCGACTTACATGGGATTTACTGAGGAAATATGGGGAAAAGATGTAAAAACGCGAGTTGCAGAATTGCGAATTAACACAGAATTGGATCGCTTAGAAAAGCTTGAAAAAGAGATTGAAAAACATCTTACAGCTCAGGAAAGGCGACAACTTGCTTTTGAGAAAATTTTCCCTTTATTAGAGGAGAGTGATGTCGTACTGGAGAAAATCAACTCTTTACTTGAGAAGATGTTTCCTGATGCCTAATCAAGGAAACCAGAAGCAATGATTGAAAATCAGCAAGGGAATGGTATGTATATATCGTTCCCTTTTTTAATTTTTTTCAATTGCACTTTTGGTGCTGACTATCTCGGTAATTTCTTGAGTAATTTTCATCTGGCGAGATTTATTGTAGGCTCTACTAAGATGATCAGCTAAATCAGAACAATTATCTTTAGAATGTTTCATGGCGACCATTCTGGAAGCGTGTTCGGAAATCTTTGCATTCAGGATTGTGTAATAGAGGATATTTTCGAGAAGATACTGGATAATATGATCTCTGTAGGTATCGACATCGGGTTCAATCAGCATTTCTTTGAACTCTTTTCTATTCACGGGACTTTTGAGCTCGATTTCTTTGATAAATTCTTCTAAGGTTTCTGGAGTCAGAGGGAAAAGAGTAATCCTAGAAGGACGCTGGATGAGAGAATTTTTGTAGAAGTTAAAGTAGATTTTTACTTTGGAGTATTTCTTTTCATATATCGCTGATCGGAGATATTGATAGAGTTCTACGAACTCTCCAGAAGTAATTTTATCTTTGGGGTGAAGAGAAGCCACGACATTTCGTCCATTTTTGAAGAAATAGTCCTCGCCTTTTTTACCGATCGCAATGATATCAGCTTTTTCTTTTCTGTGTCCGTAAGACTCTTCGACTCTCTTTAGGAGGTTAGTCGTAATCCCTCCAGCTAGTCCCTTGTCAGCAGTAATTACCATCAATAATCTTTTTTCATCATGAGAGGTCTCCAGCATATCGCTATCTCGGATACTGATCTGTTTTTGGACGTAGTTGAGTACGTGAAGAAATTGGTAGAAAAATTCTTTGAAAAAATCTGTCTGATGTTTGTATTTTTGGAGTTTCGCAGTAGAGGCGATTTCCAAAGCTCAGATGATTTTTTGCAGGTTTTGCACGGTTTTTATCTTGGATTTGAGATTTTTGGGATTCATACTGGTGAGAGTAGGAATGTGAAAAGAGATTTCAAGAGAAAGAAAAATATCTGAAAGAAAAAAAAGGAGGTCGACTTCGTTTAAGCCAACCTCCACTAATCTTTACATCATTATAAAGTATGATTTGTTGTCCCATCATCTTTTCCTGTCTCTTTCTCAGACTTTTGGAAGTTGGGAGCTTCAAGCAATTTTTTCCTTTCGTAGATAGTCCACCAACACCAGAAAAGTGCCCATACCACTATCATAGAAAAAATTCCAAAGATTTCAGCTTGTACTTTATCGAAAGATTCATTGAGATACAGGTACAGTGGTCCAAGAACTCCACACCCAAACAGAATAGCGAAGGCAATAGAACAGAGAAAAAGGAGCACTAAACAGATATCTTTCATTTTCTCTAATTTTCTCCATTTTGCAGATCCTTCTTTTTCTTTCTTTTGCTGTTTTGCTGCTTCGTTTGTCCAATAAGCTATTTTCAATCTTAGGAAGCAAATAATTGCCTCAAGCAGGGCACAAATAATACACACATTTAAATTTACCATAATTAATTTATTTTTAATTTGTTGATAGTTTTATTTCTTCTTGAAGTATACATATATATCAAAAGTCAAGTCTTTTTTTTGGAAAAAGTTTCTCTGGAAAAAAGGCAGTAGATCACCATACTTATACTAGTTTTTATACTCTTGTGGAAATCTTATGCATATTCTCCTCCATATCTCCGACTCTGACAAACATTTTTCCTCTGCCATCGATGAATATACCAAACGCCTTGGCAAACAGCTTTCTTTTGATATTTTAAAGCCCTTTAAAAACACGAATAGGGAGCTAGTCATCAGAAAGGAGACCGAACAACTCATCGCTACAATTAGCAAAAAATATGTGAATTATCAGAAAATTCTGCTCATCAAAGAAGGGAAAATACTGACTACGGAGAAGCTTCATCAACTCATTCAGCACAAAGATTGTGTGTTTATTATCGGTGGACCTTATGGCATAGAGAGGGAAATGTTTATGAAAGCGTTTCCTGATGTGAAGGAAGTCTCTTTTGGAGGGATTACGATGCCTCACGGGTTGGCAAAATTGGTGCTGGTGGAGCAGTTGTATAGATCCTCAACGTTAGAAAGCGGGAAGACGTATCATTATTAGTACTACTCTTCCTCTTCTACTTCATCAGCTGTCACCGTATGCTCTGGCAGGAAGCCTTTATTTTTGTAGAGAGAATACGTTCCTTTGGTGAGATAGTAAGATTCTCCTGTCGGAAGGATCACTTTTTCAAGACTGGAAAGGATATGTTTCACCAGATTTTGTCTGGCTCTGTCTTTGTGTCCTTTGGCTAAATCATCTACTAGACCTGGTGATTTTTCTAGAGCCTCCTCTGCTTTTTGGATCACATTGTTTTCAAAGACACTTTTTTTATGTCTTGAGATATTTGACATATCTGCTCCAGCTTTATATACCTCGTGTCTAGACTCTCCTTTTTCATTGGTTTCTTTTCGATTGGGCAAGACAAATTTCAATTCAAAATTAAAGGATTTCCCTCTCATCTTGATAGGGATAATTAGTTTTGCATCCACATACTCTTTGGAAGTATTATCCTTCCTTTCATCCTCGAAAAACAATGCTGATAAAATCATCTCCTTGGCTGGTCCTTCTGGTAGATCGTATAACACTTCTTGGTAGCCAACTTCCGTGGTCTTGATTAGTTTTTTATCTTTGATTTTAAGTCCCTTTCGTAGTGCGTCCTCTTTGTGGATAAAACATCTCTTGGAATTTTGGAAAAAATATTCAATAAAATGGTGAAGAATTTTGATAGTTTTCTCGTAGTTATCTCCATGGATTTGTCCTCTCAGCATATCATTGGTGGCTTCTGAGGTTCTAAAGTTTCTATCGGTATCTAATTTATTCACTGCGGAATTTTGCCCTTTTACGCTGGCATTTAAATAAACATTTAGCAACTCTCCCTTGATCACACATTGCTGAATTGTATCCGTCCTAATCTCAAAATCTCCATGAACACTTTCTGATTTATTTTCTGTGGGGATATCTTCTACTCCAAGACAGTCTCCAAAGACCTGTTTCATCACGTATTGAAAAAGAATTCTTCTTTCTTCGTAGATGGTATTATTTTTAATATCCGCGTAGTTCAAAACATTTTTTAGAAATCTCCCAGATCTCTCATTGAAAGCATAGTTTTCAGGATTCAACGTATGGGTGGTCAGCTTTTTTAGAAAATTATTGTACTCCTGTTTATTTTTGATATGGAAATACACCTTCCATTTAGCGGGATCTGTAGGATGTTCCACTACTTCACACCAGTCTTTTAAGGTATCAGAAAAAAAATGTTTTGCAATACCTTGTTTTCTAGAGTGTTTTCCTGCTAAATCCAGGATATCATTGAGTTTTACTAGCCCTTCAGCAGAGATATCTGTGGGATAATAAAGATTATTTTCATCTTTAAATTGGAAGAAATCTCTCATCCCCTTGAAGGCATGAAAAAGAAGAAATAAATCTTTATCCTCGACTGGATTAGGACAATAAGGAATATCTAATAAGGTCAAGTTGTGTTTCTTCCCATATTTTGCTCCCCCTTCCTCCTTTGAGTGCAAAAAGGTATCAAAAATCTTTTCACTACTGTTTTTTACGTTTGTATCTTTGTAGTAAAAGTCTGTAATGAGTTTCTTAGAAAAACGCTGGTCAGCGAAGGATAACAAAGGGGCAGTCATTTCAAAAGAGAGAGAATACTAAATGTTCCCTTTAGATATAAGAATTTGAATACTGAAGTCAATACTAAATCTCATTTAACAGCTCCGTGACAATCCAATTATAGCAATCCATCCCACGATCAGTGAGTACAAAACCCGTATCACGAGCACGCAAAAATTCTTGCTTAGTATACTCTGCTGTTTTCTTTTCCCAATCTGGGGCGAGAACGGTTTTAAATTCTAAAATATCTTGGATTCCGCGATCTGTACGCAGGGAAAGAAAGAATTTCTCGATCAGGTAGTCTTTCTCTGAAAGTTTTTGAACCGTATCAGTATTCACTGTCTCTCCTGCAAGATATTTTGGTAAATAGGGAGTATTGGTAAATCTCACACCACCTATGAAGGAAGAGGCATGTAACCCTAACCCCAAATACTCCTCCATCTCCCAGTATACCCTATTATGAATACTCGACTTAGAAATCAGTGAAAAATTGGAAATCTCATACCTCGCATATCCTGCATCCAAAAGAATTTCTTTCAGAATATCGAACTCCTCATAAATTTCGTCCTCTGTCCCAAAGCACCCCTGCTGAATTAGCTCAGCCTTTTCTGCCACTTTCCAACTCTGATGTTCAAAAAGTTCCAAGGTGTACAGTGAAAAACTATCCGCAAATTTGGAATTCACGAAGTCTGAAAAAAAATCTAAAGCTGAAGGTGTCCAAAGTTGAGTATTCCCTTTCTTGCTTTGATTGAATTTCCCGAATGCGATGAAATCGAAATTGAAGACATTATTGTCTTGTTTCAGCGGTTGCAAGGCTCTGAGAAATTCCACCATTCCTGGGAAGGTATACGGACGCCTCGCTTTACTTAGTACCCCATTATCTAGGCTTTGAATCCCGAAACTATATCTCACTCTTGGCCATTTGCGATAGGTCGCATTAAGTTTTTCCACCAAAGAAAAAATCTGATCAGCAGGATAGGGATTGAATTCAAAACTCAGTTCACCGATATTTTCACAGTCAAAGACTTCTTCGATATGGCTAATCAGCTTTATTAGCTCTTCTGCTCCGATTAAATTCGGAGTCCCTCCACCAAAATAGAGGGATTTAATCTCTGCTTTTGGATATTTTTTTCCGTGTTGCTCAATCTCTTCGTGCAATTTGCTGAGGTAGGATTGGATAATATCAGTAGACTGGTTGGCAAGGATAGAGAAACTACAATAGGAACAAACTTGGGTACAGAAAGGGATATGGACATAGAGCGAGAGCATAGGAAAGGAGTGAGAGGTAAACTTTGGGAAGTATACAGATTTATCACCCTAAATTCCAGCGGATTTTTATACTCCAACTCTAAAGAAGATTTCTTTATCCACAATTTCCCTTTTACTTCCCCATTTGAGAGAGGAAATCTGTTTGATGATTTGCACTTTCTCTGGGCTATTCTTGGCAGGGAGTCCATAGGGAACTTTTGCTTTAAAACTGAACGGTCTAGACTGCTGATTATTGATAGAGATCTTACAAGCTCCCATGAAAGCTTCAGTGGAAGTCAGGTCAGTTTGATTAAATTCAGGCTCAAATTCTTTGGTCAAAAACTCCGCATCTGGAGCACCCACTTTATAGATAAACATTGATCCTACATTACCAAAAATCGTCTTGGAGAGATCCAAACTTCCTCCTAATCCTTCGGTTTTTAGCTGGTCAACATACTGGTGAGCTACCACTAAACCTAATCTATACTTTCTGGCTTCTGAGAGAATAGACTCGAAGGAAGTAGAAACATAATTCTGAAATTCATCGACATAGAGATAGAAAGGAACTCTGTCCTCTTCAGCAATTTTTGCCCTTTTAAGTGCAGAAAGTTTGATCTGCATGGTCAGAATTTTTCCAATCAGTTTTGAAGTTTCTTCTCCTGATACTCCTTTGGAGAGGTTTACGAGAATGATTTTCTTTTGTTGCATCGCGTCATACATATTGAAAGCTGATTTCGACTGACCGATAATATTTCTGACATAGATACCTGTCGTAAATGGACCAAATTTTGCCTGGATAAATGGAATAATTTCAGCTTTTTCTCTGTCTCCCATTTTTTTGTAGGTTTTATTCCACCAAGCTGCTACGACAGGATTTCTCAGATTTCTGATTTTCGCTTCAGCAAAAGCATCGTCAGTAAAGAGTCTCATAATATCCACAATCGTCCCCCCTTCTGGCTGATCCATGAGGAGGAAACATGCATTACGGAAATAATCCTGAATTCTCGGTCCAAAGATTTCGGGTCCATACATCTGGATAAACATTTCCACAAGGTCATTGGTCACCACATCCTGCTCATCGGCGTCATCAGGTTTTACTTCTAATGGATTCAAACCAATTGGATATTGAGTATTTCCTAAATCAAAATAAATCAGATCATCAATCCTTTCTTTCGGATAGTGTTTGAGGAGAAATTCACAAGCATCACCATGCGGATCAATAAAACAGAATCCTCTACCGTTTTCCATATCATCAATCGCTTGGGTATACATCAGTGTAGATTTTCCCGTACCTGTCTGTCCAAGGATATAAATATGTCTAAATCTATCCTTATCCGTAATTCTGATATTTCTCCTTACCCCTCCAAAATCATTATAGGCAGTTAGAATACCTTCTTGAGGGAGATCATCTGGTGCTGGAATAATTTTGTATTTTTGTCGGGCGATTCTCGGATTTTGATTAAATCTTCCATGAGGAAAGTGGAAAATGGAAGAAAGCTCTTTGATATTGAGAATATCCTGTCTTTCATTCGAGAAGATTTTTTTGATCCAAGTACTATTGGAAAGAAAAATTCTTTGCACAAAGTTTTTGGCGAAAGTCTGTAAATCCTCTGCTTTCGTGAATTTTAAAGTATTGAGCCCGAGATAATTGTATTGATTAAAAAGTCTACTCAGATCATCAATGATCTTTTTGGGACGCTGTTTGTCAGGAGAGGTGGCGAACGCTTTAATCTTTACATGAAAAAGTTCGTCATCCATTTTTTTATCAAAATCTCCCAACTGTTGCTGGGAAAAATTGTGTTTGGTTTCTTCAGACTTTTTTTCCTCTTTTTCTTTATCATCTTTGGTAATAAATTTCCATAATTTAGTGAATCGATTGGATTTATCATCTTTCTTCACTTTTTCTCCTTTTTTTCTCATTTTTTTCAATCGCTCCTCAGAAAGTGGCTCCACCATAATCTGAAGGCTGGCTTTTTCTTCTTTGCTCACATTAGAAAAGGCTGAAAGCAGACTATCCATCGGATCAGCTTCAAAACTTTCATACGTCTTGATCGGGTGTACGCTATCTTTTTTTAAGGTAAACTCCCCTCCTGCCATAAATTTCCCTCCTTCGAGGAGTTTCGGCTCATCCACAATTTCTACCAATGCACCTGAGTAAAAAGAGGCTATCATTTGTTGCATGGTGAGCAGATGATCATGAGGAACTCATAAAATGAACTTGATTACTTCTCTTTCTACGAGGATTTCCATGCTGATATAGTTATTTCCGAGCTGTTTATCTCGAAAGGTGCTATTGTAAATCGCATAAAAGTTTTTATATACCTGGTTCATCAAGGCGATATTGTCTTTCATAGAGTTTGCGTGATCTTTGGCATCTACATCAGAATTTCTTGCTACCGCATTTTTGGGGATACGCACTTGGAGAAATCTGAGTTTTTGAGATTGGGCGAGTCTGTGCTTTTGGGTCTGCTGTACGAGAAAAATCTTCCGAATGAACCGTCCAAGTCCCATCAGTACTCCTGCTAGTGCTAAGCACATTAGTGCTATTCGTCCTTCGCTCATCCCAGATCAGGCAAATAAAATATACTCTCTAAGTATAGTCAAAACAAAGAAAAATGCAATTTTTCTCGCTTGAAAATGCTTTCGATTCTCGTATACTATGAATAAACGTAATGTTCTCCTTTTATCTTGCATTATCACCTATGAAAAAAGTAGCTTTAATCGTATTAGACGGATTCGGAATCAACAAAAAAACACCAGCAGAAAATGCCATCACACTCGCTAGCCCCACTCCCACTTTAGATGCCCTTTTTGCTAAGCCCTATGCTTTGATTGAAGCCTCTGGGAAATCTGTTGGATTACCCGAAGGACAAATGGGAAATTCAGAAGTAGGACATATGACATTGGGTACAGGAAGAGTCTTAAAACAGCCTTTTGTGGCTCTTGATGATCTCTTCGCAGAAGGGAAATTTGCTGAACTAGCTACTTTTCAACAAGGCATTCAGCATGTAAGGGAAAATAAATCAAATCTCCATTTGATTGGACTTTTCGGTCCTGGAGGGATCCACGCTACGCTAAATCACTTACAATCCTTGATTAAAATTATTCCAAGTGATATTCCTACTTATTTACAGCTCTTTACTGACGGTCGTGATTTGGCTCCTAATTCGGCTTTAGGACTAATGAAAGACTTTGAGAAATTTTTGCTGGACTATCCCCACGTAAAGATTGCCTCACTCGGGGGAAGATACTTCGCCATGGATAGAGACAACAACTGGGAAAGAGTCCAGAAATCGTATGATGAAATCGTTTTTCAGCAGTCTCAGACTACTGATACTCCTAGTGAATACTTAGCAAAGTCTTATGATGCTGGAGTCACTGATGAATTTCTCCTGCCTGTAAGTTTTGTCGGAGGAGAGGCAATTGAAAGCGGAGATAGTGTCTTTTATTTCAATTTTAGGACCGATAGAGGGAGAGAAATGACCCAAGCTTTGATGGTTTCTCAGTTCCCTGAAAAAGCAAAACGATATGAGAAATGGGGGAATGGAGTCATGACGAAACAGCTAAATAATCTGTATTTGGCTACGATGACGAAATATTATAAGGAATACGATGGAGCAACCTTTTTGGATGAAAGACAAGTCGAGAATACCTTGTCTGAAATATTGGCTAAACATGATATTAGACAATTTCACTTGGCAGAGACAGAAAAGTTTGCACATGTGACAAAGTTTTTTAATGCAGAGAAAGAGGTCATCTACGATGGGCAGAAAAATTTACTGATCCCCTCTCATAAAGTGGCAACATTTGATCTCGATCCTGAGATGTCCGCTCAAGAGATTATGGATGCTTTCAAAGAGCAGGTTCAGAATTTTGATTTCTTTATTATCAATTTTGCAAATGGAGACATGGTGGGACATACAGGGAAAATGGATGCCTGTCTGAGTATGGTAGTTAAACTGGATGATATCGTGAAGCAACTTTTGGAGCTAAGTAAGGAATTTGATGTGGATTTGCTTATCACGGCTGATCACGGAAACTGCGAAGAAATGGGGACTCCTGAATTCCCAAAGACTTCTCATACGACAAATCCCGTACCTTTCTGGTATATCAAAGCAGGAGAAGCTCAAGGAAATATCAAAAAAGAAGGTGCTTTGTATGATTTCGCACCTACCGTACTCAAATTATATGGAATAGAGCAACCTGTGGAAATGACGGGAACCAATCTGATTACAAACGCTGACTAAGTCCCCTAGTGTCAAAGTCTGCCTGCTCAGCAGAAAATTCATCGAATATTGTGGTTAGTTTCTCATATTTTGGAGTCAAAACGTGTACTTCTACTCCATGTACTCCAGAGGCAGTTAGCGTCTGCTGGAGAAAATTTTTCATTGCCTGACTAGGGAGATGATCGATTAGGAAATACAGCTTTTTACTCTGGTGAAGAGAAGATTTTATTTCTTCGGTAAAATTTATGGTCAGCTTACTGAGGATGAAGAGATCCATCGGTTTTTCCTGTTCATTGAGATAGTCTCCTAGCTGAAGTGCAAGAGGAAAATTTGCCCCTGTCGCGATCAAAGTACCTGTGTTTCCTGTATATCCATATCCTTTCAAGGAAAGTACTTCCAAGGACTGCAACATTTGAGCATCGATAATCCCAATTTCCTCGGTAGAAAAGATACTTTCTGGGAAATGTTGGTGGGGGATTCTTAAATATTTGGAATGAGGTTGCTCGAGAATAGTGAAAAAATTGACTGCATCGATAGGCTCATATTTCGCGATATCTCGTGGGAAATTGGAAAAATCTTCATATTCAGGAGCCAATTTTCTGCCCAAAGAGCCCATTCCTGTATAAAGATTGATAATCGTAAGAGAGGAGGAAGAAAACTTCTCCAATAATGGACGGATTGAAGAGAGAGGAAGTTGATCGAGAATAATAAGCGGATGTTTTGCCTGAGAAAGGGCTTGTGCTCGATAAGGAAGTAGTGCCTGATTCGCTGGTTTATTCGCTACGGTATATAAGGGGATCGGACTCTCTGTATAAGCGATATCGCTCAGGATGGCATCATAAGGAAGCTGTTTTTTAGGAAGTTCTGCTAGGAAGATTGGAGAAGCAAGATATTTGGTCAGGTAAAAGGATTGCATGCTCTAGGGAGAGAGATAAAGATGACGTGAGTATAGAGAAAAGAAAGCTGATTTCAAACCTGATTTCGAAAATGCACCACAAAGGCGATGTCCCCCGTACGGAGCCACGGGGCTAAGAATGCAAAGAAAAAGACGGAACCCTTCAAAGGAATCTCCATCTACAAAGATTCTGTTCGACTAGTCGAGACAAAGTCCTCATTCGGTTCCGTCTTTTTATGTATAACTGTTTTTTACCTCACCACACTTTTCCGGAGCATCAAGAGGATATTTCCTCTAAGTTCCAGCATATCAGGATTAGAGATAAAGTTCATAATACCAGCTTTTTTGAGTGCTTGGAGATGTCTACCATAATAGGTTTCATCTCCTAGCTGAGTAGCATACTGTGTTCCTCGAAGTAAACGAGATAAAACCGTACCAACTTCCGCTCTAGTAATTGTTTTACTTGGGAAGAAGTTTTCTTGGACACCAATACCATCCCCATTCATTCCCATTAAGCCAAGTTCACAGGACTGGATGATATAAGGTTGAAGATCACCACCCGCTTGGGAGAGGTCATGAAATTGAGAACAATCAACTTTTGAAGTATCAGGAGTTTTCTGAAAGAGTTTAATAGCATAGACAGAGATCATTTTAGCCATTTCCTGTCTAAGGATAACGTCAGTGGTTCTTGCTTCTTCATAGGTGGAAGCGGTAGTGATACCATATTCTTTAGCTCGTTCGTAAGCGGTTTCATAAATACTTTTTTTCTCATCAGCCACTCCATGCTCACCTTCCTCTTCCTCACCCTCACATGTTCCGTCATAGTAAGAAGGAGACTTATCCCCATTAGGGCAGGTGTCTTTGATAAGAGAGCTTCCTCCTCAACCAGTATTTGAAGATAGGGAACTGACAGTAGTAACTTCTATGATAGCACTTCCCTCATTTCCGAAAATATCATGAAAAATTACTTCTTCTGTAGTATTTTCCGTATAAGTTTTTTCTCGGATAGTTCCGATTCCTTTCGCTTCATTTTCTGCATTCTCTGGGAGTCAACTAGACTTCAGAGTCCGTCCAGAACTAATGACTTGTACGGGTTTATCTAAGGTAATAACTACCACAACATTTTCGGGTGACTGGTCTTCATCTTCTGCGATAACCATAGGAGGTTCTCTATCTATTCGAGTTACTTTTCCTGTTATGGTTTGGATTCTCAAATAAGAAGTAGCATTATTCATTGCTGAATAGTCAAAGAGATATTCTCCGTTTCCTGTAAAGAGATGTCCTGTTTCTACATTAGGATTAGTGGACAGAAAATTCGATAAATAGTTCTGATTTCCCCAAAAATCTACCGTAGCTTGTACATCGGTATTAGTAGGAGTAGCAGGATTATAAGAGATTTTAGGACAAAGATACTGACTATTTTCCCAAGAATTCCCTCCATATCGATTATTTAAAAGATCTGCTAAGTCAGCAGGAATCGTTGTATGATTGAGACAATTATACTCTATACCCAGCCACCACATAGTATTTAGATCCACTCCAGCTAATGCATCATTAGGAATAGAAGTAAGATAATTTTCATAGAGATTTATTTCATGGAGATTAGGTAAATTTGCAAATGCTCCCGCTGGAAGTGTTTTGAGTTGATTATAGCCCAAATAAATAGACTGAAGATTTGTTAGTCAATTGAATATTCAATCAGGAAGACTAGCAATTTGATTGTTGTCTAAATTAAGATATTGAAGATTTGTCAGTTGATCAAATGCTCCTTGTGGAAGGGTTTTGATTTCATTGCTTCCCAAATATAAGTATTGTAAATTAGATAATCCGTTGAATATTCCTTCTGACAGATAAGCAATTTGATTACTCTCTAAGTATAACTGTTGCAGATTACTTAATCCATTAAATATTCCTGTTGGTATACTAGTGATTTGATTATAAGCGAGATAAAGATCTCTCAAATTTTCTGCCATTCCTCACCAAAAACTTGTCACTTGTTGATTATAAATTTCCAAATATTCTAGGTTTTCTGGATCAGAGAGTTGTACTTCATACTCTCCTGCTACACTATAAGTATGGCAGGCAGATCCCCAACCTCAAGCTAATGATTCCGAAGACGTAGTATCCCCCCAATCTATGGTAATGGTATTGGTAGTATTACGATAGAAACACTTATTCTGCCCTGCAGAAGCTTTCCATGTTCGCCTAGTATCAGGAGGATTAGTAATCCAATCTACTGTAGCAGTAGCACTTCCTGTCTGTCCATATCTATCTTTATAGGTAAAGGTAAAACTTTTATTTGAATAAAAACTATAATTGGGGTTTCCACCATTATTCGTGATGGTTACTCAACTTTTATTGAAGCTAATAGTTGCAACCACCTCTCCTTCCGTTGGGGTAGGTCATTGAGGATTGTAATCAAAAGTTGCAACAATAGGAACTCCATCACCTATCCAGTCTACCCTAGCAGTAGCAATTCATGTAGTACCTCGTCCATTATCGTAGATAAAGGAAAAATTCCCCTTCTCAGAAAAGATATAGTCAGAACTTCCTCCATTATTCGTGATGGTAATTCAAGATTTATTAAAGCTAATATGTGCATTTACACTTCCTGTAGTAAGAGTAGGTCCAGTTGGAGTATAAGTTAAGGTAATTTCTGGCATAATCCACGTAACATTAATACTATCTGTTTTCATATTTCCAGAAGCGTTCTGAAACGTTACCAATTCTCCTGTAAGATTGTCGGTATAGGTTTTTGTAAAGACGATATTGTTGGAAGTGTTTCGTCCTGTGGGATCAGCGAAGGTTAACGTACCCGTATCGGTTAATGTCACCGTCGCAGTCACTGAGCCCGTAGTTGGCTGGGTAGGACTATATGTAATAGAAAAGGTAAATTTTGGCTCTACCTCTGTAATACAACGAATTCATAATTGAAGTGATGATGAAGCACTTCAACAATTCCCTCAGGGAACAATACAATTCGTACTTGTTCATGTATCTCAAAGAGTATACACTACCCAATAGTGATTCTGTTTTTGTGGAGTATATACAGGGAAATTAGTCAATCTTGAACGGTTATTATTCACAGAAAGCCATTGAGATGTAGGGGAAGGGCTTTCTCTAAAAGGAACGTGCCAACTTACTCCTCCAACATCCAAGCCTGCACAATAAGGTACAACTGTATATCAATCTGTCGGTACATCCGTAGATCACGGAGCAGCATATATGTATCCCGTCCCTAAAGGAATTGCCAAAATACAATTATTAAAAGGATCATTTAGTCACGCTGTATTACATCCCTGAGGATAGGTAGAATCATTAGAGTAAATGATATAATAATTATTACTATTAGAAGATGTAATTTTAAGGTTAGACTCATTGATAGCTTTAGCCTCTTCACTTGCTTCCTCTGTTGGAGTATCTTTTACAATTTCCTCTTCAGAAATATCTTCTTCAGAGATTTCTTCGCTGATCTCCTCTTCAGAAGAAGTGTCAGCTTCTTCTACTGGATCAATAATAATTTCTTCGATTACAGTCTCTTCATTCTCTAAAAGATCAGATTCCTGCTCAATTCAAGAATCTTCAATGATATCATATAAAATCACCTTCTCCTGCTGGGGCGAAAACTCTCGCCAAGTGATTCCTCCCAAGGTTAAAATACCAGCTAAACCAACAAGAGATACAGTCAATTTTTTCATTTTTACAAATACAAAGATATAAAATTTATATCCAAGTATACCCCTAAATGAAAAATTTTGCAAAAAATAAGGCAGATTCTAAGCCACTTTAGGTTGGTTTATTACGAAAATAATCCGATATATATATACATTTATAAAAAATACCAATTATGTATTTTTATGCTTCTTCGGGTTTTGTCACTTCTTCAGCAGATTCATCTCCTGCTAAATATGCATCAATTTTCTCTTGATATACGGTTTGAGGATTCGCTCCGATCAGTCCTTCCTTTACTTCACCAGCTACAGCGAAAAGTACGGTTGGGATCGTACTAACTCCAAACTCTGCAGCTAGGTCAGGATTTTCATCTACATTTACTTTCAGGATTTTTACTCCTTTTTCGGCGTTAGCTTCGGAGAGCCCGTCCATTACAGGCAATACCAGCCTACAAGGTCCGCACCAATCGGCAAAAAAATCAATAACGCTGACGGGGGCAGTAGCAATTTCCTGCTGGAATTGTTCTTTAGAACTAATATGGATAACGTTAGTCATGGTAATAAGAATATCGTAAAATAAAAACGAATTTCCCCAGAGGGGTAATATAGAGTGTATAGAGTCTGAAAAATTTTGCAAGAGCTTTTTTTAAAAGATAATCGTGAAAGTTCCGAGGATGGATTCCTTGATGGTAGGCTTCTTTACTAGGAGCTCAACTTTGTAGTCCCCATATTTCCCCTGAGCTCTAATCGTGTAGTATCTATCGGAGATAGGTTTACTAAACTTAAACTGATATTCCAAATAGGGATAAATCTGCTTATTTATGGATTTTAAGAGGTTGAGGAGAGATAGTCTGAAGATGGTTTGAATTTGATTGGCTCAAAGTAAAGATTGAAAATTCCCAGTTTTAATAAGATCTTCTATACTTGAAATAACATTTAGTCATGTGTTAGATGATTTTAGAGAACTCCAACTATTATCAGAAAATGGAGAAAAACTCGCTCCAAATACCCATTTTGGGGTCTCTGAACCAGGAGCCACTGCATTGATTCTACTTTCTCTAGCAGTGGAATCTTTACTATAGTTAAGAATCCTTTGTCCGTAATCGGCAGATACTTCCGACATAACTTGAAAGGGGGCTTCCACAGAGCCACCACCTTTTCCCCTAAAGGACCGATCTACTACCACATCATCAGAAAACCCATCATTTCAGATGTCATTATTTGTTGCATCTAAAATGTCAAAATTATATCATCAATTTGCAATGGGTATTCTTAAGAGCTGAGGCAATCTAACTACTCCAGAAAAAGTAAGGTTGTATACACTGTCACCATACCCAGTCTGATATGGGCTTTGCGTTCCTATATCAACCGTAAATGTGAAATTCTCTGCGTTTATATAATCCAACATGTTCCAATTTTGAGCATTCACCCCTGTCGCCAACATCCAATCGACATTCCCTTCTCAGGCTTTTGGTATTTGGCTGGTACGAGAGGTGATATTCCAAAGCACACCATTATCAACATCCCCACTATAGAAATATCAGAAACTACTAGGACGCCCATCGACACTATTCCCTTGGGTTTGAGTAACTGTTCCTGGATCCATCCATCCTCCTGTCCCTTCAAATCACGGTTTTCTATACCTCAAAACCAGCTCTGCCCTCTCCAATGCAGAAACCGCAGCGTAATAGGCTTTATTATACTCTATGGTATCACCAAAATTGGTATAGAAAACCATAAAGCTGGAATACAACGCTCCAACCAATCCAGCACCTACGAGTAATAAAATGAGAATGATAGTTAAAACCATCCAAAAAGAAGGAATAAAAAACTATTTTTCAATATTTGGAGCTCCACAAATAGGACAGTAATCATACGAATTACTATAGGATTCTCCACATTCACGACACGTTTGCTTCAAAGCATCTCCACACGCTACACAGCAAGAATTTTCGATGGAATTCAATACTTCACAGTTGGGACAAGCCTGCAAATTTGCGAGTAAAGCTTGTCTCCATTCAGACTTGTCTCGTTTTCGTCCCTGAGGTCTACAAGCGATATAGAGAGGCAGTCCAAAAACAGGAGTAAGGATCACCACAATCACTGCCGCAAAAAACTGGAATCCAAGATTCTCGCTTCTCGCATTGGAGTCCTTGATTACCCAGATGAGTGCTAAAATCCAAAAAAAGCAGAACACTCCTCCGACTACCAGCCAAATATCGGTTAGCCCCGAAATTTGTTCTCGTATCAGATTTACTTGTCCTGTAGAGAGGGAGGAAGCGGTTAACGCATATCCAGAGAGCTCAGTAAGCACTTCTTGTACGGATTCTTCAATTGGCATAGTCATTAATAGGTAAAGGATAAAAATTAGCTAATTAATTTTGAAAGCACTTCTAAGGAAGTATGATTTTTATTTAAATCAGCAAAGAGAAACGAGAGTTTAGCGGGATTGGAAACTTCTCCTGCAATCTTCACTACCATATGGTTCTGATCTCCTTTTTCAAGCTCAAACTTAAAGATAGGGATAGAAAAAGCTGAAAACAGTGCAATAATATCTACGATGGTCATTTTATCTTTTGAAAATTGCAACTGAGTGTGAATAGTATACATCGTACTCATCGCATCAGATTTCCAGTGTGCCTCCAGCAAAGAGGCGTAAGAAAGGGTCTTCAAGGCTTTGCATTGCATGGTGTGGATTTTGATTCCTTCTTTCCCAGATTTTGCGATAATTTTATCCCCCGGATGAGGTTTGCATTCAGGACAGAAGATACAGTGAAGAAATTTATCATTATCCACGATGACCTCCATCGGCAACCCCGTAGGAGAAATCTGAATGGTCTGCTTGAGACCTTGCTGTTGGACAGAGGTATCGCTTATCACAGCTTTTTCCTGAATATGTTTAGTCAGCTCAGGATAAGCAGCACGAACAATATTTCCATAGGTCTCCTGCTTGTCCAACACGAGCAAAATCCTTTTTTCCACCTCCAGAGGTTCTCCTAATTTTTGAATCAAATCCTTATCGGAGCGAAAAAGCGGAAGTCCAAGATTTTTAAGATAGATATTGAGCCCTTCGATCGCTTCATCCAAACGGGTTTCTCGTTCCTGCATTCTAATATATTTTACCAATTGTGCACGTGCTGAGGGAGTATGGATATAGTCAATCCAATGTTTCACTGCAGAATAACGGTTTTTAAACGTATTGATATTCACAATATCTCCCGTTTTCAAAATGTAGGAAAGCGGTTTGATTTGCCCATTCACAATCGCATTTTTAAATCTCAGTCCAATCTCAGAGTGAATACTAAACGCAAAATCTAGCACAGAGGAACCAGAGGAAAGCTCCTTGATATCTCCTTTGGGGGTATAAACGAAAATGGATTTGTCCAAAATTTCAATATTCAGAGCATCTTTAAATTTCTCCTTATTCGAAGAACCGGTATATTCAGACACAATGGTTTGCAATCTTTTGATCCAGTCGTTTTGCGTGGAGGGAGCTTCTACCGATTGATTATGCTCAGCGTAGGCGTAATGGGCGGCTACTCCGTGTTCAGCGATCTCATTCATCGCTCCAGTTCTGATTTGTATTTCTATCGGAAAACGAAACATTCCGAGAATCGTGGTATGAATACTTTTATATCCATTGAATTTCGGTACGGCGATATAGTCCTTAATCTTTTTGATCAGAGGAGTGTAGTATTTGTGGATGATTCCCAGAATCATATAACAATCCGTTACCGTATCGGTCACCACCCTAAATGCAAGCAAATCCATAATCATAGAGACATCATCAGTATGATACTTTTTCTCCATTTTCTCAAAAATTCTGAACGGAGACTTGATCCTTCCTTGCACAATGAACCCAGAAAGTCCCTCTCTTTTTAAAATCGAAGTCAGACTTTTAATCCCTTTATCAATAAATTTTTCGCCTCCTCCAAAGTACTTCGTAATATATTCCATAATCTCAGAAAAACGCTCTGGATAGAGGACCTTGAAGGCACCATTTTCCAAATACAACTGATAGGTATAAAGTCCGAGTCTCTTCGCTACGGGAGCATATACTTTCAAGGTCTCTTCAGCAATTTTTCTCCTTTTTGATTCCTCGGGGTGATATTGTAAAGTCTGAATATTATGAATACGGTCAGCAAGTTTGATAAAAATCACTCTCAAATCTTTTGCCATCGCCAAAAAAGTCTTTTTAATCGTCTCCAAGTCTCTATCTTCCCCTTTATACCTTACCTTGGACACTTTCACGAGCCCCTCACAAATGTCGGCAATTTCTGTCCCGAAAAGCGATTCAATATCAGTATAGGTATAGTCGGTATCTTCGATCACATCATGCAAAATACAAGACTGAATCGATACCGCATCAGGATTGATTTCCATCAAAAACTGTGTCGCTCTGAGAGGATGAATAATATAGGGTTCCCCAGATTTTCTAAGCACCCCTTTATGGGCATCTCTGGTAAAATAGTAGGTTTTTTTTATTGCTTCGAGGTCCTCAGGCTTGAGGTATTTTTTTGCTTTAGACAAAATATCCTCCAAGAGAGCGGTTGGTTCTTCCTGAAAGAGAGGATCGTAGGCAAAAAATTTTTCAAAGGCCTTGAGGTCTTCCATGTCGTATGCGGAAAAAGCTAAAGGATATAGTGAAGATATAAAAAATATCCCTTTTTGCAAGGAGAATGCTGAAAAAAGCTGAATGTCTTCGTAGCGGGCATGAATTGGAAGGGGCTGTTTGCTAAATTTAGATTAGTGTATTGTCAAACTTCCATGCGATTACATAGAGAAAAGCCATCCTATAATTTCGGGATACCAGCTATTGCTGATATCCATGATGGAATCGCTCAAGGAGATGGAGTATCTGTATCTGATAAGGAATATTTAACAAATCCAACCAGCCCTACAGTTGGCTCTAGATCAAATTTTGTTGATGCAACTTTCTCTTGGGCAAAAAATGCAACAGGTCGTACTGCATATAAAAATGCATTAGAAGCATCTTTACAAAGACAGAAACCCTTTGTTACAATAGTAAAAGTACAAACAAGTAGCCATCCGATAAAACAAAATGGAGGAGATCAAATTACATTGTATTCTTCGTATAACTGGGCGACGAATACTGGAAACTACATTTCAACAAGTGGTGGCGGACATTATATTGTTATTGTTCGATTGGAAAAAGTTACTAATAGTAATGGAGATTTAGATGGAGATGCAAGTAAAATCTATTATTTGGATCCTTATTGGGATACAAAAGTAGTATGGGAAACTACCTATCATAAATTAGTAGATTCTGCTGAATCAGCGGGGACTTATTATAATGGATTTGGTTTTCTATAAACACTTGTAATCTCTAGCGAGGTAAATATAAACCACCTGTATATATGCAGGTGGTTTTATTTTATAATCGGAGGAAATGAAAAAAAATATTCGGATACTATTCTGTAGTTTTTTAATTCTCTGATGATGTGGAAATTTAGAAGACGATATTGATTGATCATTCATATCAAAAAATGCAATAGTTGTCTCTGAACTGCCTTCCCCAATGATGACAAGTGGATTGTCGTTCGATTTATTACCTATTGATGGATGTAATATAAGTCCTTCCCCTACAGATGAATATAATACCGTAGTGGATTTTCTCTTTGTAGATCATAACAGTAAAAAAATCGGAATACATTTTTTTGATTTTATGCCAAATAAGGATAATCTTGAGTGGGAATCTTCTATGAATAATATGGGTGTGCCTTATAATAATATCTACCCAGCATTAAAAAATCTTTATATTAATGAAGAAAAAAAAACAAATGCCAAAATATTATCGACTACCAGAACAATTCTATTATCAACCTATCTTAGAAGCAGATTTTGAGAGCTTTATGTTATGGACTGGATGGATTTATGCTTCGGATAAAAATCATGTGTATATTCTATTCAGATACGATATCCCAATGTTGGATGCTAGTTCATTCAATTATGAAATACTCAGAAAGGATGGGAGTATTCAATACCCTTTTTATGCTATTATACAAGGTGCAAATACTAAAGAGTGAAATAAAGTAAATAATCCATTTTACCTAGTACAAAAGGGAGGTGTTTGGTATAAGGGAGTAAGGCTAGAAGGAGCAGATTCTTCTGCTGAGATTTTGTATGCTGGTTCAGAGTATTTTGTTCAACATGGCGGAGTCTGGTTTGAATACTTTAAAATCCCAGAGGCAGATCCTGAAACCTTTAAAATAATAAAAGACTATCCACAGAATGGATATGCTCTAGATGAAAAATATCTCTATAATAATAGGAGTAAAGAGACCAAAGAATATATTAAGCAACACTGGTCATTTTATCGATGTGTCTATAAAGAGGTATTTCAACAGATTAAAAATAACTCGATATATCATGATAATGTATTAGTAGAACTCATGAGGGATACAAATAACATGGAATGAGTATACGAAGATAAGAGATGCATATCTCTACCGTAAGGTAAGAGAATTCGGACATGTATAGAGTATTTTTTAATAGAGATTCTTTCCTTCTGTTGATTTCTTGAGGGAAAACGCTATATACAAACCAGATTTATCTTTTTCTTATCTTTCCAAAAATAATGAAAAATCTGTCATCCATCCAGCTTCGCCAAATCCGAAGCGAATTTCGAACTTCCAAAAACCATGTAGAATTACAGGAAGTTTCTCTCATCGCCGAAAAATCTTCTACAGCTCTGTTCAACGTGGCGGGAATGCAACCCTTGATCCCTTACTTGATGGGAAAAGAGCACCCTAGTGGAAAAAGATTATTTGATATACAAAAATGTGTCCGCACCGTGGATATTTCTGAAGTCGGAGATACTTCTCACCTTACCTTTTTCGAAATGATGGGAAACCGATCTTTGGGAGATTACTTCAAAAAAGAAGCGGTCACGCGATCCCGAGAATTCCTTACCCAATACCTCGAAATCGATCCTCGCAAAATCGCTGTCACCGTTTTCGAAGGCGATGACTCTGCACCCAGAGACGAGGAAACTGCAAAATATCGAGCTGAAGCGGGGATATCCCAGAGCAGAATTTCCTACCTTCCTGCCAGACACAACTGGCGAAGTCCTGGTCCTGTGGGACCTTGTGGACCCGATACGGAGATTTTTTACCGAGTAGGGGAGTCTGAATTTCCCCCTGAGGGAAGTAATGTAAAAACTGATGAAGAGAATTGGCTGGAAATCCGAAATAATGTATTTATGGAATACTATAGAGATGAAAGCTGAATCCTCAACAAGCTCAGCAAACAAAACGTAGATACGGGAATGGGGTTTGAAAGAATGTGTAAAGTGCTCCAGCTCAAGGATTCAGTCTATGACACGGATCTTTTCGTGCCGGCTCTCCAAGTGATCGAAAAATATACCACTCTTTCCTATGCTGCTAATCAAAGAAGATTCAGAATCGTGGCTGATCACTCTAGGACAGCTTTTATGTTGATCAATGATGGACTTATCCCATCCAATATTTCAGCAGGCTATGTCCTCAGAATGATCATCAGAAGAATGGTCTACAACGTGATGTTGCTTCATGAACTTCCATTAGAAAGATACCCTGATTTTCTTCATGATCTGCTCACTGCCTTTCAGGGGTTGAGAAATTTTAAAGAAGAGGAAATCGTCAGAGTATTGTTGGATGAAATCAAACTTTTCCAAAAAACCCTTCAAAATGGTATGCAGATACTGAATACGCTTATCGCCGATCCTAATAAAACTTCTGGTATGCTTCCAGGAGCAGAAATTTTCAAACTTTACGATACCTACGGATTTCCTATCGAACTTACCAAAGAAATTGCACTCGAACACGGACTCCAAATTGACGAAACAGGTTTTCAATCAGCTATGGAAGAGGCCAAAGAGAAATCTCGCCAAGCCACCAAAGACATGTTCAAAAAATGAACTGATCGATCAAAATATCTCGAAGGCATCCCACAAACCGAATTTATCGGATATACCGACTTATCTACTGCTGATCCAAAGCTTTTGAAAAAAATTACCTTAGAGGGTGGTCAGACCGTTCTCATCTTCGACAAAACCCCGTTTTACCCTGAACTGGGAGGAC